>JBGOXS010000087.1:0-2514 GCA_041479245.1 Anaerolineae bacterium | reverse complement strand
GATAATTCACCGGCATCAGCCAGCGAAAGCAAGCGCAGGTCATCCACCAGGTGATCAAGGTGTTTGGTTTCCTGCAACAGGATGTCATACACCTCCTGATTCCCTGCCAATTTATTATCACTGAGAGCCTCAGCGTATCCCGTGATGACGCTCAACGGAGAGCGTAGGTCATGGGCAATATCCGCGGTCATTTGCTGGCGGGCTTTGGTCGCTTTTTCAAGGTCGAGGCTCATCTGATTAAACGATGTGGCTAACTCTCCAATCTCATCCTTGGAGCGAACTTTAACCTGTTTACCAAACTTACCCCTGGCAATCTCAATCGTGGCCTCGGTTAAATCTCGCAGTGAGCGGGTCATGGTAAATGCAAGCAGCCCACCCAAGCACAGGGCTAATAGAACTGCCACCATGGCGCTCAGCAGGGTGGCGCTGTTTACATTGCGGAGGAAATTGGCTTCAGGGGTGTTGGGGGTAAAACTGCGACTGACTGGGGTTAACACCAACCAGCCAATGGTTTGATTATTGGCTTGAAGGGATATCGCTCCTGTCAGATTGCCCTTATTGAGCGTTTGCCCGATTTCATCAGGCTGGTTACTGTAAACAACAACCCGATCCGGTCCGACAAGGGTAAACGGGCTTCTATCGATAGGAATGTTATGACCTCCCACTTGCCGCAGCGGAGGGGAGCCTTGTAGGAAGGTGATGTCATTACCCACGCCTACCCAAGAGCCATTTGCCTGGTAATAAACAATCAGGTTATTCGCCAAGGTTTGCTGTTCCTGGTTGACGATGAAGTTACTGAACGCGGCTCGTGTTCGCTGTTGGACAATTACCGTCACCAGGAGCGAGCCAGTCAGACCAACCAGGAGGAATGCCAGAGTAAGTTTTACTGCCAAAGAACGCATCACGGGTGCTATCCTTGATCCCGGGTTGTAAATCGGTAACCCGCACCATATACTGTTTCTATATATATCGGATTGGCCACATCTGGTTCTATTTTTGCCCTTAAATTTCGGATATGAACATCAATCGTACGCTCATACCCTTCATATGCTGTGCCTTGTGAACGATCCAGAAGCTCCAAACGCGAAAATACCCTCCCCGGAGTGGCCATCAATGTGCCCAACAAAGAAAACTCTGAAGGGGTTAATACGACCATCTGTCCATTTACAATCGTAGTACGCCCGGCCCAATCCAATTCAATCGCACCAATCCTTAAGATTTCTTGAGTTGAAGCCTGCTTCTCTGACCTGCGTAGAACTGCGCGCACGCGGGCAGTCAGCTCCCGCGGGCTGAATGGCTTGGTGACGTAATCATCCGCTCCCAGCTCCAGGCCGAGTACTTTGTCATTTTCATCGATCTTTGCGGTCAGGATGACTACGGGAGTATCCGCTTCACGGTTATACGAGTGCATGAATTCGTATCCACCCATCTCAGGCATCATCAGATCCAGGATGATCAGGTTGGGTTTTTCATGCCGGGCAACATATAAAGCTTCCTGCCCATCATTGGCCGTGACAACGTCAAAACCTTCCTGGTTTAGATAGGATTTTAAAAGGGTGCGAAGCTCGGGTTTATCGTCAACAACCAATATTTTCTTAGCCATAATTGGATTTTATCATCACTCACTAAAACCTGTCATTTCGGATTCAAGCCTTCGACAAAAAGGGAGTATCCGGGGGTCTCAGCCCCGGATACTTTTTCTACCCTTAGAAGGAGGAGAAGAAATGAAGCGGTTTCATGAATGTACTATGGTGTCAATGAAGGTAAGGTATTGATATCTGGCATAAGACCTCCACCGCCTCGCCCGTGTGGACCTCCATGACCACCCCAGCCGCCCATGCCTGGCATGAACATATTGCTGCTGTTGCTCAGGATTTGGTCAGCCTGAGATTGGGTGATCACACCCGAAGCTACGGCTGTGTTGACGGCAGCTGTGTATGCCGATTGCATACTCGACAGGAAGGTGCTGTCATTGTGTAAGGCATACTGGCCTTTCATCAGGTCTGCCTGCGCCTGAGTGAGATTGCCATCCGACACCATTTGATCGATATTGGCGTTGTAAGCCGTCTGATAAGCTGCTTTCAATTTATCTACACTGATGCCCAGAGCATCCGCCAGATATGTATTGAAATCGATCCCATTCTGGGTCAACCAGCTATCCCAACGATTACCAAAAGGAAAAGCAGTGCCATTTGTAGTCAGCTGGTCAGCCTGTGCCTGGGTGATGAGGCTCTGCGAGACGGCCTGTTTCAGAGCAGCTGAATACGCATCTTGGTAAGCTGAATTCAAGGCTTCTACCGTGATGCCCAAGGCATTAGCCAGATCTTCGTTGGTATAGCCTCCGTTAGGACCTTTTCCGATTCCCCAGCTGAAATTAGCCTGGGTGGTAGTGCTTGTGGAAACGGTGGTGGGTGCTGCGGCAAATACCGATCGGTAGGCTATGGCTCCGAAGGTCATTGCGACTGCCAAAGCACCCAGGACGAGAATGATTATGGTTTTTTTATGTTGCATTTT
>JBGOXS010000086.1:0-2617 GCA_041479245.1 Anaerolineae bacterium | reverse complement strand
TGCTTCGAGCGAAGTGGAAATGCCGAGTATGCCTCCTACTTCCTGGCGATCAACGGATTTGGTGATGGAGCTCTGGATGATAGTGTTTACCACCCCGCCAGCTACAGCCAAGGGCAGTATGACCACCACCAGTGCCCATAGCCTGGTGGTGAAAGCCCACGCTAGCAGTGCACCGGTCATCACCCACAACCCGTTGATGATCAGCCAGTTGTCCTTAAAGCGGCGCGTCAGAATACCGATCAGACCGGCCTGGACTACAACCGTCAGGATGCCGACGTAGGCCAGCAATAAACCGGTGGTTTGCGAGCTGAGGCCAAGTCCCTTTGCATAAAGCACAAAAATGGTCTGGAACACGGCAAAAGCTAGCGAAAATATGAAGCGAATCTGCAAGAATGGACCGACCTTGGGGCGGTTCAATGCCTGCTGCAAGGCTTTGAGGTTAATTGCCGGGCGCCTTTGAGCAGATTCTGCGTTCATCCGTTCCACCGAAAGTGATTCAGGCAGTAGGAAAAGAATCATGATTATGTTGATGAAAGAAACCGCAGCAGCAACAAATGCAGGCAGACTGTATCCCCATTTGCTGAGCGCACCACCGACGGCGGGACCGATGATGAAACCAAGTCCAAAAGCTGCACCGATCAGCCCCAGCCCTTTGGCGCGGTTTTGCTCATCGGTGACGTCGGTGATGTACGCCTGTGCGACTGTGATGTTGCCACCCGTCAAGCCGTCCAGGATACGACTAAAAAACAGAATTCCAAGGATGACCGCATTGACCGCAGTCGGATCAATCAGCCCGGCGAGGTACCGGCCAAGAGGGTCAGCAAAACCCAAGAGAAGAAAGCCCACAAATGTGCCCACTACACTCAACAGAAGCACGGGTCGGCGACCGATACGGTCAGACAACCGTCCCAACAAGGGCGCTCCGATAAGTTGCGCGGCAGCATAGGATGCTACCAGCAAGCCAACGATAAATGGGGATGCCCCGTAAGTTTCTGCGTAGTAAGGCAGCAATGGCAGGATCAGACTGAAGCCTAAAAGATCGATAAAGACGACGAGAAAAATGGTCAGCAATCGTGAGTTTTTCATGGGTTTACATCAACAATAAAAATATACTATGACCTAAACAGATAGCTGTTTACTCAGCCAATCCCGGATCATCACCCCATCCTCTCCCAGATAACGTTCGACTGCCTGGCGATAGATGGTGTAAAACTGATTAACCAAACCAGTTTCGAGGCCATGATTACCCAGCAAGCCGTTCAGCCAAGACACAGTTGGATCTAGCAGGGTAATATCGCCGAGGATCAAGGCAGAATAGATCAGATGGGTGAGGTTATCTTTGGCAATCTCTAAATGGGCTGGCTCGATCGGTAAAGCCTGCATCGTAGAATCAACATAACTAACGATGAAGGCTTCGTTCTGAAGGAAGCTGCTCAAGGTGTGGGAATATGCAGCTGAAAGCAGCTGGGGAACAGGCATCGAAGGTGGTGCCACAACTAGTGATTCAATAGTAGTCGGCACCATGGGTACTTCAGTGCCGAGGAAATATCCGGAGATGCGCTTTATTGCAGATGGAACCATGTTGAATACCCCACCACCAAATGCCAGGGGGATGCCCTTCCGAGAAAGATATTCGGACATAGTGCGGAGCGATGCTGCGCTGGTGAGCGTTTGCGCGGCGGATAAAACCAAGGCAGGTTGGGTGGATTCGATGGTCACATCCAGGTCTTTTAGGGGAACGTTGGCTCCCAGGTAAACCACATCCCAGCCCCGCCTCCTGAGCAGGTAGGTGATCAATAGCAGGATAAAGTCGTGCAATTCGCCGGGCGGGCAAGCTGCCAGAATACGTCCGGTACGGGTGGGCGAAGGGATGGCTCTGAGCAAACTATTTACCCGGCGGATGGCTATCGCCGACGCAAAATGCTCCTGCTGCACACTAATTGTTCCTGCGTACCAGGCTTCACCGATGTAGGCCAAGCCTTTCTGCAGCACCTCAGTGCAAACAGTTTCAGGGGTTGCGATCGCAAACGCCTGGTCCAGAACCCGGTTGGCTGCTTGATCATCGAATGCCATACAGGCGGCAGTCCATTGTTTGCACAGCTGATCAAGCATGCCTTCACCTACGCTGTTCTCAGCTTTGGGCTCTGGGATCTGAACGGAAATGTTTTGCTCACCCAACCCGCGCACTTTCCACATCTCAACCGCCTGGCTGATACTAAGTCCTTCCTTTTGCCTCTCCACCAGCCATTTGAGCATCTCGATATCCTGTCTGGAGTACAGACGGTGACCGCCAGCCGTCCGATGCGGTTTGGGCAGACCGTAACGCAGCTCCCAGGCCCTCAGCGCGGATGCGCTGAGGCCGACTTCATTCATTACGGCCTTCAGATTATAGATGGGGGTAGTGTCTGACATTCTGAATCCTTTTCTGCGGAGGTTGAGTAGCGTATACCGGATTTACGGGCGGTGATCATTGATTACTTGGCTTTGGATTATACCGGTGCCAGGGTGCCGGCAAAAATAATCCAGGCCAGGATGGTCTTAGCCGCCAGGCTGAGGATGATATACACCCGCTCGCCAAACAGGTAATCTTTCCAGGGACCCACTTTCTTATACTGCA
>JBGOXS010000085.1:0-2643 GCA_041479245.1 Anaerolineae bacterium | reverse complement strand
TGCCGGTTCAGCGGCGACGCTGACCATCGATGATGCCAACCAGCTGGCTGGCTTGTCGAACGTGGATGTGGTGGCCCCGCAGACCGAAAGCTTCGTGCAGGTGGTCTACCAGGGGCAGAATACCAACACCCGGCTCATGGGTGTGACCTCTGGCTACCAGGACCTGGGCTCGATGACACTGGCGGATGGCGAGTTCCTCTCGGATACCGACCAGGCTAACAGGTCACTGGTGGTGGTGCTGGGTAGCTCGGTAGCTGAGACCCTGTTCGGCAGCACCAGTGGGGTGGTGGGGCAGCGGGTGCGCATGAACGGGCAGCCATTCAAGGTGATCGGCGTGTTGGAGAGTAAAGGCGGCACCGGTTTCATGAACCAGGACGACCAGGTGTTCGTCCCTCTTTCCACCGCCCTTTACCGCCTGACGGGTGGGATGCGCTTCAGGGGCTCGAATGTGATCAGCCAGATCAACCTCAAGGCCTCCAACTCAAAAGTGGTTGATTCAGTGGTGACCGAGGTGACCCAGGCGATGCGCCAGCTGCACGGCACGGTGGAAGGGGCGGATGACTTCACCGTCACCAGTCAGGAAGCCACCCTGCAGACCGCTACGGCTGTGACCGATACCCTGTCTATTTTCCTGGGTGGGATTGCAGGTATCTCCCTGCTGGTGGGTGGGATCGGCATAATGAACATCATGCTGACCACGGTCAGCGAGCGGACGCACGAGATCGGCCTGCGCAAGGCCGTCGGTGCATTGCGTCAGGATATCATGATGCAGTTCCTGGTTGAATCGATGGTGCTAAGCCTGCTCGGAGGCATCATCGGGGTGGCGTTGGGAGCTGGGATCGCCAGCCTGATGGGGAGTATCCAAATCAGCGGGACGACCATCCAGCCGGCGGTGGGCCTGGATAGTGTGCTGCTGGCAACGCTGTTCTCGATGGCGGTGGGATTATTCTTCGGTATTTACCCGGCCACACGCGCAGCCCGCTTGCAGCCGGTAGAAGCACTGCGCTACGAGTAGAACGGGTCGCCGGGATGGATCGACAGAAAGTATTGATCATCAGCGCAGATGGGTTGCAGGCCAAGTTCATCCTGGATTGCCTAGTGGAAGCGGTCTATGAAGCCTGGGTTGTAGAGCTGGAAGACAACGCCATAGCGATGATCCAACAGGTTATTCCTGACCTGGTCATCCTGAATTGGGGCCTGCAATCTGAACGAGGCCTGCAACTGATTCGTACGATCCGGGAGGCAAACCAAGCTGAGAGTCTGCCGATACTGGTCTCGGGGGTAGAGATGCAGGAGCAGGAGGTTCTTTCCTCGCTGGAGGCTGGTGCGGATATCAGCCTTAGGGAAAGCTTCCATCCCAGGGTATTCCTGGCCAGAGTGAATTCGATCTTGAAGCGGGCACACCATGTTCAACCGCCAGGTCCAGCCGGACGATGATCAAAGGAAGCCGAGCGATAAGAAACGGGTGAAACACGCCCCACCTGATTGGGAAAGTAAGCTGGTTATCCTGGACACAAAAATCGGTGGGTACGACCGCCTCTGGGGATGCATGGCGACGTGATCGCTCATGCGGACCATCTTTTTACAGCCCGGTGCGATCGTTGCCTATAAATGGGTATGCGTTGAGTGTTGCGCCTGATGAAGCATAAAAATCGCTGAGGAGAAGACCAGGAATATATGCAGGCGATCTACCGATCCAAAGTATTGCGTATAGTTTTATTATTCAGCTTATTAATTTCCTTGTCCGCGTGTGTAGCCACACCCGCTACCCAGGCCAGTGACCCGTATCAGGGAACGATTACTGTCTCAGGTGCCTTTGCCCTTTATCCCATGATGCAGCGTTGGGCTGAGGAATTTCACAACCTTCACCCTGGTGTTCAATTCGATATCTCCGCAGGAGGCGCCGGTAAGGGCATGACCGATGTACTGTCCGGAGCAGTGGATATCGGCATGATTTCGCGTGATATCACCAGCGATGAGGTGACCAAAGGCGCGTATGGCATCGCCGTAACCAAAGACACTGTGTTTCCCACCATTAATATGAGTAACCCGCTCGCCGGGGATATTTTTACCCAGGGCATCACTAAAAGATACATTGACCAAAAACTTCATCACCGGTGAAGTTTCCAATTAACCTGTATGTGAAACATACCTAGGTTTGACTAAAATGCAAGACCGATGGAAATCGATCATCTTATCCACCATCATCGTGGTGGGATTAATCATTACGAATATCATCATCCAGGTTGGAGTAAATCCAAGTTACAACAATATGTCCACGGATAGTGGAACATTTGCATATTGTGGTCAAGTGATCAATAACGGTGGATTGATGTATCGCGATTGTTGGGACAATAAACCTCCTGGTGTATATTATCTCAATACTGCGGCAATACGTTTGGGTGGCTCCACGCCATATGCCATCTGGCTATTCCAAGCCATCTGGCTTACAACAGCGATAGTCCTATTCTTTTTCACAATGAAACATATTTGGGGGAATACGTGGCTAGCAACTCTCGGAGCTTTTACCCTTCTCCTATTGATATTATATCCCGACATATTTCAGGGTGGAAATTTCACTGAAACCTACGCAGTATTGCCAGTCGTGCTTTCTTTGGGATCTTTTTGGGCTTATCTTCGCTC
>JBGOXS010000084.1:0-2766 GCA_041479245.1 Anaerolineae bacterium | reverse complement strand
GTTTATATCACCGATGTAGCCGATATCATCGTGATGAATGGCGAGTATGGCGTGTGCAGCGCTGAAGGAGTTTGTGCTCCAGGGATTCCTGTCCCCAGCCTGATCGTCGGGCCGACCTTTGAAGTGACTGCCACGTTGGATCCAATTGCCAAAAAGCCCGGGAGTGGCACCGGACCAGTAACGCCTACACTAACAGTCCATAACCTGGGTCCGGGTAATGCCCTGGATGCAACTGCATTGATCACTTTCGGACGCATCAGCGTTAGCATGAATGACATGCAGGTCATACCTCCAGTTGGTGATTTGGTGGACGGTCCCGGCTGTAACACAAACTTTCCATGCACAAATTTTGTCTGGACTGGTGATTTGGCTGTAGGCGATGTGATCACCTTTACCACCATTGAGGGTCAAAGCACCATCGGTGGTCGTGAAGGGTTGCATTATACCGCCACACTGGTCGTCTCCGATGAGCTCAGTGGTTTCGTTACCGAGCCGATAACTGGCACTGCAATCGGGCATATTACCCACTTTGCCAATCTGATACCGACTAAATCTGCCCCACCTGAAATTGGACCCGGGCAGACCATGACCTATACCATCCAGGTATTCGACAGTGGTTTGAGCACAGAGGAACCTCCCCAGCCCGTCTTGACGGAGACTGTTCCTGCCAGCGTGACCCTGCTCAGCATCAGTGATGGGGGTACGTCTGAAATCATTGGTGATAGAACCGTCGTCTTTTGGACTTTGCCCGCAATGGGTCCAGGAGATTACCTGTACCGTTCCTTTGCAGTCAGGGCCAATGAAGACCTGGTGAGCGGTACATTGATCATCAACGATGATTATCGCACCACCTGGTATGAGAGTGAATTGGGCGATACACTATCGAACCTGGGGGAGCCGGTCACTACGACCGTGCATGAGGTGGGATTGATCGACTCATATAAGACTGTTACACCCACCTTGGCACTACCTGGAACCGGCACGGTTTTGACCTACGTAGTCCACGTGGTGAACTCAGGGCCGATTGACCTGGATGGGGTTCATGTGACGGATATCTTCCCCTGGGAGCATACCACCTACCAGCGGGATGCGGTCGCCACTGAGGGAACCCTGGCCAGTGATATCGTCAGCCTCGATTGGACCGGTGATGTAGCTTCTTATTCCGAGCAGCTGATCACGTTCACGGTTATCGTGGATGATTTCTTCGAGGGGGTGGTGACGAATACCGCCACTATCAGCCATCCCAGCCTGTTACGGGATGTGGTCAGGACCGCGGTTGCCTACATCACTGATAAGCCTGTCTTGCGCATCTCCAAAACCGCAACTCCCGACCCGGTTAGGGTAGGTAACCCACTTTTATATCAGATCCAGGTGACCAACTTGGGTCAGCAAGCGACTTTACTGGTGGTTACCGATACCTTCCCAGCCAATACTTCTTATATCTTCGGGAGTGCCAGCTCGGGTGGGATGGTGGTAGGCGATACCATCAAATGGATATTGCCGGTTCTCAAGCCTGGAGAAAGCTTGAAATTAACCTTCCAGGTGACCGTGCAGGGTGGCAGAGAGATAATCAATGATAGCTACGTAGTACGATGTGAAGAAGGCGTGTCTGCATACGGTGAACCGGTAATCACCAAGGTGTGGTATCTGATTCGAAGGGTGTTGCTACCGTTTACGTTCAAATATTAACTCTTTGATTAACCTAATGCACCCCGGTGGACTTTCCGGGGTGCATTTGTTTTGGTAATAAAAATAGCCCCTGATTGGGGCTATTATGTTTGGTGGGCCCAGTAGGGATCGAACCTACGGCCAAACGGTTATGAGCCGTCCGCTCTGCCGCTGAGCTATGGGCCCATTTTAAGGTGCTGAGTTCCGCAATCAATAGAACTGCAAGAGCGGGCGATGGGATTCGGACCCACGAATATCAGCTTGGAGGGCTGATGCCTTACCACTTGGCGACGCCCGCAATTTTGCCGGAGCTATTTTATCATGAATCAAGTTGAGAAAAGCCTGGATACCCTGTTTTGATATATCGTGCTTGAGGAACTGTGAGCTTTTCCGTTTACCCGTAAAGCTATCTGGCAGCAATTACCGGGGTCGAACAGGGTAATTTGGAAAATATTTTCCTCGCTACCTAAATATCTGGAACAGGTTGTTAAAGTCATCCGTCCACAGTGGGACGTTTGTGCTGTAATCGTCCATTGGAAAGACACGCTCGGCGATCGCTGGAAGCTGAAACTCCGCTGGGGTACGTGACATCAATACCCATAGTGATGGAAATACGAGTTTACCATCGCCTTCGGTTGGGATGACTATCATGGTCAGGTTGTAGAATTTTGAAAGCTGCCACATCACGGGTCTTAGGTCCAGGTAGCGGGTGGAGATGTTGACCGCCAGGATGCCATCGGGAGCCAGGTGTTTCAGATAGATATCGAAGGCTTCTTTTGTTATCAGATGTACTGGCACAGAGTCGCTGCTGAAAACATCCATCACCAGTACATCGAAGTTGTTTGAACCGCTTGTTGACAGCTCATTCTCCAAGGATAGACGCGCATCCCCCAGGATTACAGTTTTCTTGGCTGGATTGTCTGCCAGGTAGGTAAAATAACCATCCATACCTTCGGCGAGATCCACCATGACCGGGTTGATTTCGTATAAACGGTAATCATCTCCGGCCTGACCGTACGCTGTCAGTGTTCCTATCCCCAGGCCCAGGATACCAACCCTCATCCCATGGCCATATTTGGGGTGATTCAGCATCGCCAG
>JBGOXS010000083.1:0-2957 GCA_041479245.1 Anaerolineae bacterium | reverse complement strand
GTCTATCCCTGGGATGGCTGTTCGTGCGATGAAAAGCCATGCGATTTGTGCAATCCAATTAATGATGATTTTGATCTCGATTATTAAGGAGGTACAAATGCAAGATAATTTCATTCGAATAACCCAACAAGGTTTCACCAAACGTCCCATCCGTATCATGGTAGTTGGATACCGCTATAAGGTGGACTACGGGCCATCTGTCAGGCCGCAGGTTCACCTGGTGGATCAACAGCACCATTGCTCGTGCGAGCTCGACAATGCCTGCCCGGCTATCAAAACCGTAGCGGAGTACCTCAATAATGGAGGGCTACGAGCTCCCGAACCACTGCCGCCCTGCCCAGTCTGCGGTGCAGAAACTTTCCGTGACCGTGATTGGGATAATAAGTACACTCATGAACTCGGTTGGCGTTGCACTGTGGGTGGTCTCACCCACTTTCTGCAAGTCAAAACCGAAAAAATAAAACAGGCATTTCGCCTCAAATTCTCAGCGGTCAGCGAACACGAAAATATAGCTGGCCGCTGATATTTTTTAACGGAGGATATCATGCAAGAACACACATTAACACAAATGAAGTCAGCGCCCATGCCGGTGCAGATCGGCGAGCCATTCCATTGCTGGGAGTGCGGATCCTTTGACCAGGGTGGCAGATTCCTGATCATCGACCACTCCCCGCTGGAAGCTTACATTAATTACATCTACTATATGCATTTGGCCTGTGGGCACAATCCACGCTGTGTGCGCCTGGGTGATGCCATTACCCCGCTGCCACCACTGAACCGCTCGATCGACGAGAACCTGGCGATGGTGTGCGAAGGTTTGGCGTACCTGGTAAGGACCGTACCGCTCGATCAGCAAAACCAGGAGCCGATCTCCAAGATCGTTTACCTGTTGATCGCCGGCCGTATCTCGCCCCAGATAGCCATCAACCAGCTCCACAGCCTGGTCCTGACCGCCGAACCGTTCCAACCTGTTCGGTTACCTGCCATCGCAGAAACCGTACGGTAGTCCCGTCTCAATCAATCCACACGCCGCCCGCTCTGGAAGCATTCAGGGCGGGCGATTGCTTTACACGGAGGAAAACATGTCCCAGTTGCTTTTACTGCCGGATAAGCCCGGCAACACGAAATACACCCCAAGCACAAGCTGCTCCCCATACGGGAGCGACCGGTTGAACGTGTCAGCAACCACGCGGATGCCTGCACCATCGTAGAGCTGTTTGCGGCTATTCTCGGTGGTCCGCAGCCTATCGAAACGGCTGATGCACTGCTAGCGCACTTCAACGGGCGCCTACTCGATCTACACCGTGCTCCGGCGTTTGAGATCGCAGACATACCCGGCATCGGGCAGAAGAACGCTGCACGTATCAAGGCTGCTGTTGAGCTCGGCTTGCGTTTGACGCTCAACACCGGAGAAGATCGCCCGACGATCCACAACCCAGCTGATGCGGCTGCCATGCTGCAGCTCGAAATGAGCGCACTTGAGCAAGAACACCTGCGAGTGATGCTGCTGGACACGCGCAACCGGGTGGTCGACATTGTAGAAATTTATCACGGTAGCTTGAATAGCGCTCAAGTGAGGGTGGCAGAGCTGTTCAAACCAGCAATCCAGCGCATGTCGGCGGCAATCATCCTGGTACACAACCACCCGAGTGGGGATCCGACCCCCAGTCCTGATGACGTGGCGGTAACTCGTGAAGTCGTCCTGGCAGGTAAACTTCTGGATATTGATATGTTGGATCACCTGATCATTGGCCGTGGGCGTTTTGTCTCGCTCAAAGAGCGTGGTTTAGGATTTGACGGCCGCGTTTCCGAGACAGGACCAGATTATCAACTGCACTCAGCCAGATATTCCGTCCAGGAAGATGACGATCTGATTTACGTTTACACTCGCACTCAGGCGTTGGCGGATGGCGTTCTGGTGGATGTCTCTCAGATGGCACTCGAAGCCGGCTTTCGCTACCCCACCGCCATTACGGCTGACTTGCATGCACGCATCAACCCGAATGAACGTGAGAAAGCATTGGGGCAGAGTTACGAAGGCCGGTTATGGGACGTGGTATTTCTGGCATCCTTCGCAGCTCGCCGGTCGGGTACGCAAGATCGATGCAGCTTCGATGTAAGTCTATTCGAAGCTGACGAGGCTCCTCCACATTTAACCCACCGGCGTACACTCTCCTTGTGGATGGTGGTCGGTCCCGGAGATGAGGGTGGGCCGGTCATCACGATCGGTTTTCCCGAGGATTTCTAGGGAGGCCGCCATGACTGGGAAAATCATTGCTAGCTTGGACGCTGGAACATCAGGCGACCAAAATCGCTGCTGGTAGAAGGTCGTCTGGCAAACAGAGCACCAACATACAACCTAGTCAGTTATCAATATGGAGTGACTTGAAGGAGAAGTAATAAGAAAAACTAAAATTTCCTACAATCAACGCTCCGGTTCAAGTAGCCAATTTGCTTGAATCGGAGTTTTCTTTTATCCCCTAAAGCGCATAAGGGACATTCAGCACTATTTTGCGAAAGAGGTGCAATTATGGCAGATGAGAGCATAAGTCAAAACTTTTTCAAAAACCCTGACCCACAAAAAGATGGCTTCTTGGAAGATGATATAACCCATCCTCAGGAGCGACAGATAAATCTCAATCGGCCGCCCAAGAGCCTGGTGGACTGGTTGGTGCGCGTTCATCTGCGCCTGATGGCACTGGAGAATGAAAAGGCCAACGATTCTTCCTAACAAAAGGTAACAGTCCTGCTCCCGGAGGGGATGCCTGGATGAGTTTATCCCTTTGAACTAATCTTTTTCACATCAATTAAGTCTTTACTTCAAGGAGGTAAATGAGATGACTAGATATAAACAGAGGGATACATCAAATCAGCTTCGTGGAGCAGCATATATTCGCTATTCTTCAGAGATGCAGAATGACTCATTCAGCCTGGATGCTCAACTCAGGCAGATTAAG
>JBGOXS010000082.1:0-3004 GCA_041479245.1 Anaerolineae bacterium | reverse complement strand
GATGGGCCTGGCCTGGACAATTGCATGAGCTACCTGTCTCGACCTGTGTTCTTCTCCGTAGCGGTATATCAAATCAGCCAATTCAACCTCATCCAAATAATTCACAAGATCTGCCGCACTGGTTTTTCCATCCGGATCAAACCGCATATCCAGCGGTGCCTCTGTCTGGAAGGAAAAGCCCCTTTGTGGTGTGTCCAGCTGCATGGAGGACAATCCCAGGTCCAAGAGAATTCCATCCACATATTGCCACTTCAATGCTGCCAGCTGTTTCAACAAGGCTGTATATGAAGCCCGAACGAGGTGAGCTCGCTCACCATACTCCGCCAGCTTCTCGCGCGCCAGCTTGAGTGCCTGGGTGTCTACATCCAGGCCTAGCAGCTGTCCATCCGGGTTGCTAGCTTCCAGGATTCCCCAGGCATGCCCTCCTGCGCCAACGGTGCCATCCACGAACAGCCCTCCCCGTTTAGGTTGCATCGCGTGTATAATTTCATTGTAAAGAACAGGTAGGTGTGTCATCACCTGGTAAATCGGTTGTACAGTAATATGGAGCTCAATTGTTAAACAGCCAGTTCAGGAGAACTGGTGGATAAATCTAGAACTTTAAAACGCTCGCTGTTCGCTTCTGCTTCATCCAATTCATGTTGCTGGAGTGACCATTCATCGGTTGACCAGATTTCAAAGTAACTACCCTGACCAACCAGGACCGCATCATGATTGCAGGTTAAGCCGACTTTTTGGCATAGGAAATCTGGGATCAAAATCCGTCCGGCTTTATCAATCTCCAGACGGGAAGCAGAACCGATGATCAGCCTGCGTAAACCACGTGCTAACGGATCAGTCACACTCATCTGATCTAGTCGATGTGAGATGGCTTCAAATGCTTTTGTGGTCAATACCATCAAGTTCCGGTCAAAGCCGCGCAGGATAAATGCACCTTCCACCATTAACTCGCGGTAACGAGCCGGTACAGTCAGGCGGTCTTTGTTGTCAATGCTGTGTCGGTACTCACCCAAAAACATATGTTCTAGTTATCCTTTTTTAGACGAAACGCCGGAATCTCCGGCGCTCCCACTTTTACCCACTTTATAACACAATTACCCACAGTATAGTATATAACATTAAATAAATCAAGGATTTTTAACCCCAATTTAACAACCAATTTATTTTAAGCAGGAAATCCGAATGCCTAACGCCACTTACACTGATTATCGTCACCTCTTCGTCGGTCTGGATGCCCTGGTCCCTTTGCTGGATGGCACCCATCGCGGTTATATCAATCTCGATAATGCCGCTTCGACACCACCCATGAAAGCCGTCCAACAATCAGTGGACGACTTTTTAGTTTATTACAGTAGTATCCACCGGGGAACTGGTTTCAAAAGCCAGATTTCCACCCATACGTACGAGCAAGCTCGCAGGATTGTGATGGATTTCGTAGGTGCAAATCCAAAAGACCACACCTGCATCTTCGGCAAGAACACGACCGAAGCCATCAACAAGCTTGCCCGGCGTATACAACTGAATGGCAAGCGCAATATCGTGCTAGCCACCGGAATGGAGCATCACTCCAATGACCTGCCCTGGCGAGCCGCTTCCGAAGTCATCCATGTTCATCTGACGCCTGATGGACACCTGGATGAAGACGATTTTGAGACCCAGCTCTTAACTCATGCTGACCGGATCGCTCTCGTAACGCTCACGGGGGCCAGCAATGTGACCGGTTACCTTAACCCCATTCACCGCCTGGCAGAAAAAGTGCACTCCGTGGGAGCCATGTTCATGGTCGATTGTGCTCAACTTGCCCCGCACCGCAAAATCGATATGCTCCCATTGGATGACCCTGCCCACCTGGACTTTATCAGCATTTCAGCTCATAAAATGTACGCCCCATTTGGAACGGGTGCGCTCATCGGCCGGAAGGATATTTTTGAGCAAGGTGACCCTGACGTAACCGGTGGGGGAACAGTGGAAATCGTTACTTTAGAAAATGTGGTCTGGACTGCGCCTCCTGAGCGGGATGAGGCCGGCAGTCCTAACGTCGTTGGGGCAGTCGCTCTGGCAGCAGCCATCCGCCAATTGCAAGCGGTGGGAATGGCGGGAGTTGCTCAGCATGAAGCTGACCTGACCAGATATGCGCTTGAAAAAATTGCTGCCATCAAAGATATCCATGTTTTTGGTGACACCAACCCCTCAAATGCCTTGGATCGGCTGGGGGTGATCCCACTTGAGCTTAATCAAGTCAATCATTTCCTGGCAGCCGCAGTATTGGGCTATGAATATGGTATCGGAGTACGCAGTGGCTGTTTCTGCGCCCATCCATACATCCTTCATTTACTTGGTTTGAGCAGGGAAGAATCAGCAGTGGTGCGCCAGCAAATGATGGAGGGTGATAAATCGGAGATGCCCGGGTTGATCCGCCTCTCATTCGGGCTTTACAATACGATGCAGGAGGTGGACATCTTGGTCGAAGCCCTGCAGCGTATCTCCAGTGGCGACTATAAAGGCAGGTATATCCAAGACAAAGCCACGGGCGAGTATACTCCCGTGGCCTGGAAAGTGAATTTCTCTGATTATTTTAAATTGTAACAAAAAATCCTTGCCGGGATACCAGTAATTGCGTTGTCACCCTTGCAAAGATGATCGAATTCAACACCTACCGGCTTGCGGCATCCATCACTGCCACCGCGGCAATATTCACGATGTTTTTAACATCATCACCAGTTTGCAATACGTGTACGGGCGCACCAATTCCCAATAAAATCGGCCCGATAGCCTGGGCATTTCCCAGCCTAGCCAGCAGCTTATAAGCGATATTGGCCGCTTCAAGCGAAGGGAAGACCAGCACATTGGCATCCTTCACCTGGCTGAACGGGTAGCGTTGATCGATTAGCTCGGGCACAACAGCCGTATCTGCTTGCATCTCACCATCCACGGGAAAGTCGGCTCCCCGAGACCGGATCAGCTCTACAGCCTGTCTCACCTTTTCCGATAATGGATGGGGTGT
>JBGOXS010000081.1:0-3017 GCA_041479245.1 Anaerolineae bacterium | reverse complement strand
TCATGTTTTCAATTCCTTACTTTACGGAATTCGTAAAGGAATTCATGATTGTCCAGGATGTCGATAAAGCAGCCTTGATCGGCGAATCGTTGGGCGGCGCCATTGTCTTGCAATTCGCCTTGCAGTACCCCCACCAGGTCGAGAAGATGGTTTTGGCAGGCAGCGCGGGTTTGGGGAAAGAGGTGTCGATATACTTGCGGATAGGGTCATTGCCGATCCTTGGGGAATTGTTTACCCGTCCCAGTCGAAAGGGATCCGCGCAGCTATCTAGGCGGCTTTTTTACAATCAGGATTTGATTACGGATCAGATGATCGAGGAAGGTTATGAGATGTCCTCACTTCCTGGAGCTCAACGCTGTAAATTGAGCGCACTTCGTTCTATGTGCAATATCTGGGGGGTCAAGGGTGATGTCTACCGTCCCATGCTCGACCGCTTGGATGAAATCGAGGTGCCAACCCTGGTCATCTGGGGAACTCAAGATCGGATCCTGCCGGTTGCGCACGCCAATCAGGCAGCAAAGAGACTGCCTAATGCGAGAGTGCACATTTTCGACCCATGTGGACACGTGCCGAACATTGAACGTGCGGAAGAGTTCAATGCGCTGGTTACAGACTTCTTGTCCAATGGATAGCTAGCTGAATGATATGGAAACCGGTGAGCTTCTGGTAGACAGGAGGGGGGTATCGGCGTTACTCGAGCCGCCCAACATCGGCTGCAGCGGAAGGGCGTGACTTTGGGTGTTTTCATGCTATTTCTACACCCAAGGGGATTCCTGCTCTCAAAGCGAATCCACGTCCATCTGCCAGCAGATAACGCACACCGTTATGCGGCTGGAGTCCGCGCCCATTGCCTCACTTTAGCTTGTGCTAAGCATAGAATTTGGAGAGCGCAACCTCAATGAAAGACCCCACATCCAAGTCAGAACTTCTCCAGGCAATACGTACTGCTCGCAACGAGTGGGACGCCTTAATCGCACAAATTCCCCATTACCGACTGTCCGAATCTACTGGGTCAGGGTCATGGTTCATCAAGGATATTATCGCCCACGTCACTGAATATGATCGTTGGTTGGCCCTCGGCCTTGCAATGAGGTTACAGAAACCTCCTCAAATCTGGCTCGACGATATAAGTCTCGATGAGTTTAACGCGGTACTTCACCAACAGATCGCCGATCGCAATCCAAACGATATCCTCTTGGACTCGAACCAAGTGTTCCGAGACTTGATCACCGAAATCGAGGCCCACTCCGAAGCCTATCTCTTTGGGACTCACCGTGTGGAAGGTGTTTCGTATGCCGTAATACCTTCCCAACTCCTGAAGAGCGAATCGTACGGTCACTACTACGATCACATCCCAGCCATCCGAGCTTGGTTATCTTCTACTCCTCAGGATGCAGCGTAGTGCAGCCGTTTACGAATGTATTGCATAATAATAGCCATCATTCTATCAGGCAAAAAGCTGCCCAACACCAGCCCCAGCAGACAGGATTCGCCCTGAGGGTATACGGTGGGGTTTGGTAGAGAAGGCTCTGGTTTGCAGAGGCATCCTACCCGCACCGCCCAGCCGCTAACACTTGCCATTAGCCTCCGTTGCCCGCAATCCTCCCTAACGCCTCCCCAAACCTCCTGATCTCCTCCAGCGTGTTGTAATGCACCGGACCCACGCGCACCATGCCACCACTTCCTTCCAACCCCAGGCGCTCGGTCACCCCCAGGGCATAATAATTCCCGTCCCACACGTAAATATTGGCCTCGTCCGGCTCCGGAGTTTATCCTGAACGGAGTGAAGGACCACCTGGTGGAGAGGCTTGCCTGGAAATTCAGTATCAGGCACGATCAGATAGGTCAGGTTGATTTTATATATATGCGCAGTGCTATGTTGCGTATTTTTCAGTTAATCTCAATCACCATATCGCTTGACAATATTATCGCACGATGATATTATTCTGTCGTGATTGAATCCTTCGGGTCCAAAGAAACAGAGAGGATATTTCTTGGTCAGATATCGAAGAAACTGCCGATGGAAATCCAACGCACCGCCCGTCGTAAATTACTCTACCTGGATGGTGCAAAGGATTTACAGGATTTGCAGGCTCCACCAGGAAATAAGCTCGAAAAACTCAAGGGAGATCGAGCAGGTCAGTACAGTTTTCGAATAAACGACCAGTGGCGGATCTGTTTCGACTGGATCGATAACAAGGCTAGAAACGTAGAAATTGTTGACTATCATTCTTGAGAGGTAAACCTATGGATGAAATTCTTTCCCCCATTCACCCCGGCGAAATTCTCCGGGAAGACTTCATGAAGCCGCTTGGGCTGAGCCAGTATCGGTTGGCAAAAGATATCAGTGTAACGCCTATTCGAATTAGCCAGATTGTAAACGGTCAGCGCGCGATTACCGTAGATACTGCGATGAGGTTGGCGCGTTATTTTGGCACAAGTGCAGAGGTATGGTTACGGTTACAGGTACGATACGACCTTGAAGTCGCAGAGAAGCAATTGCGTAAACGAATAAACCGTGAGGTGAAGGTCTTGCAGCAGCCTGTCGCCAATGCTTGATGAGCATCCTACTAATTGTTTTTAGGAAACACTTCCTGTAATCCTCCCCAGCGTTTCCCCAAACCTCCTGATCTCCTCATGTGTGTTGTAATGCACCGGTCCCACGCGCACCATGCCGCCAGTAGCCTCCATGCCCAGGCGCTCGGTCACCCCCAGGGCATAATAATTCCCGTCCCACACGTAAATATTGGCCTCGTCGAGCTCCTCAGCCACCTGGCGGGGAGGTTTACCAGCTAAAGTAAACGCACAAGTGGGCACACGTTCCTCCAGCCGGCGGGTATCGGTGATGCCATACACCCTCACCCCAGGCGTCTCTGCCAGGATATCCAGCAGGGTGCGGCTCAGCTCATACTCGTAGCTGCGGATGGCTGCCATGCCCTGCTTGAAAAGCAAACGCCGGCCGGTATATTCATGAGCGTAGCGTTCGGCCTGCTCCTCCCCATAGGTCATCCCCACCC
>JBGOXS010000080.1:0-3133 GCA_041479245.1 Anaerolineae bacterium | reverse complement strand
GGGGTGCTGCACCAGACTGTGATTTGATCTTTAGTGACATCCGCAACTGCACAGGAAGGGCCGATCGAAGCATGGGCGTGATAAGGCTGGTGGTACTCAGCATGCAACTGGAGAGGTGACCCTGCGATGGTGGCTTCCACATCTCCAGAATCAATCAGGACGTGATCATCAGTAGGCTGTGAGTATAAATAAGTGTATAAATCTGCCATGGGCGGCATCGATGGGGACTCAGACCATTGCACCTTTAATTGTTGTGCAGCGAGAATAGCTTGCTCCTCGTGTTCGGTGATGATTCCAATGAAATTGCCTCGCTGCAAGACCTTAATCACTCCAGGCACTTCCTTGATCGAGCTTTCATCCATCGAGATAAACCTGGCGCTGCTGCTGGGCGGGCGCACCAGACGGGCGTGAAGCATGCCAGGAACTTGCAAATCCTGGATGAAGCTTTGCTGTGCAGTGAATTTAGGAGGAATATCCACCCGAGGTACGGATGTACCGACCAGTCGGTAAGCCTGGGGTGGTTTTACCGGAGCCTCACCGGTGACGTTGCGTTTGAATAACTTTCCCCCCATCAGCTCGGCATATGAAACTTTCCGTTCAGGGTCGTGCAGGACTGAAATCACCCCATCGTCTATAACCAGCTCGGAAAGGCTGGCATCCAACCTTTCAGCTGCTTGTTGGAGAAGGATTTGGCGAGCTTCAGCCGCTGCGAGGCGCAAGGCACCACCACTGGAATTAATCGTCATGCTACCAGCGGTATAGCCTTCATCCGGCGTGAGAGCGGTATCACCCATGACCATATGCACACGTTCGAAGGGGATATCCAATTCCTCAGCTACAATCTGAGCCAGAGCAGTGCGCACACCTGTGCCCAGCTCCACTTTACCGCTGAAGGCCGTAATCGATCCATCAGGCTCGATCCTCAGCCAATCATCCAGCCAGGATGTTAATTCACCCCAAAATGATTCAGCCCGACCCGATGAAGCTGGCTTTTGTTCTTCTTTTTTCTTTTTTTTTGATCGCCTGGTCTGGGTAGCCATTATTCGTCCGGACTCCACATTAATTTTGAGGCCCGTTTTACGGCGCGCATAATACGCAAGTGCGAGCCGCAACGGCACAGGTTTCCATCCAAGGCTTCCCGAATGACACGATCGCTTGGATAATGTACCTTGAGCAATAGAGCGGTGGCGGCGATGATCATGCCATTTGTACAATAACCACATTGGGCGGCTTCTTCCTCGATGAATGCCTGCTGAACAGGATGCAGCTGACCAGCCTCCATCAATCCCTCCAGGGTGATGATGGGCGTCTGACCGACATCTGCTACTGTCATTTTGCACGATTGCTTGGCTTCTTTGCCATAAATCACCATGCAGGAACCGCATTGTTCCAGACCACAACCGAACTGTGGACCATGCAAGCCAAGCTCATTGCGTAATACATATAACAACGGGGTTGTAGGGGCTGCCTCGACGGTGTGAGGTGAACCGTTAACCGTAATCACAATTTGATCTGGCATGTCCGTCTACTCCTGGATTACCCACGCATGGGTAAGAACGCTGGCAAAGTACCCGAAAGTTCGTCTCAATTGACCCAAACTCTAGTATAGCGCGAATATTCCCTGGATAAAATATTTTTCTAAATTTAAGATTAAGGAATGTTATGCAGAAACTAAGAATCACTGGCGCCGAGACTGAGCCCGCAAAAGAAGGGGACCCAAGCGGTCTATCAGCCAGCCAAAAGAATTTTCGATGAATGGGGTGATACCCAGCCACGAAGGGACATAAATAACTCGACGCGGATGCTCGAGCAGATTCCATATTCGATTGGCAATGGTCTCAGCGGTTACACCTAGATGCTCAGTGGGTATGTGAAGCCCGCCTTCAAATGCGGCAGCAGTATCCGAGAAATCCGTCAGGACGGGTCCGGCACGGACAACACTGACGTGCAGGTGAGTGCCGGTTAACTCGCGATATAAGGCCGTGGTGAAGTTATCGAGGAAGGATTTGGTGGCACCATAAATAGCAACTCCCTGGCTGGGAAGACTGCCAGATATTGAGCCAATGTTAATGATATGACCTGAGCCAAGCGAGCGCATCTTCTTCAGGAAGAGCAAAGTGAAATGAACGGCGGCATTTACATTAACCTGCAATATTTCAGACGCAATCGCCCATGGCATCTCGGTGCCATAACCATACCACCCCAGACCGGCATTGTTCACCAATATATCCACCTGACCAAATTCAGCTTCCACCTGAGTGTAAACACGCTCACGTTCGCCTTCCTGGGATAGATCAGCCGGGATGATCTCCGCCTGACCGCCAGTTTGACGGATCTCACTGGCGAGCTGCTCCAGGCGCTCACGCCGCCGGGCGACCAGGATAACCCTGAGACCATGCCTGGCAAGATTACGAGCGGTGGCAGCACCGATGCCGCTCGAAGCCCCGGTGATGACGGCGGTTTTATCGGACCAATTCATTAAATTTTTTGGAGGCAATTTTAAAGACCTTTTTGGATAAGCAGGATGTTATCAAACAGGATTCTTGCTTAATCGCTTATTTTTGATAAACCACTTTACCGTATCAGCTAATGATTCTCGTAAAGGACGGGGAAGATAACCCAGCTCGAGATGAGCTTTGGCGTGGCTAATAAACGAGTTTGAGGAGATGGTTGCCAAGGAATATGAGGTGAAGCGTGGTTTCACATGTGACAGGCGATAATAGAGCGGGGTGAGATTGGCGGTGAAGCGTGCCAGGGAGAACGGAATTTTCATACGGAAGAAGCGCCTGCCGAGGATCTCCTGGACAATCTTGATAATATCCAAGACTGCGATCCGTTCGCCAGACAGAATATAACTTTCACCGCACCTGCCTTTGTCACCTGCCAGGATAAGACCTTGAGCAACATCGCGCACATCAACGAAATCGTAGGCGCCATCCACATAGAGCATGGGTTTCTGTTCGACGCAATCCAAAATCAGCTGACCCAACTCGGAGCGACGGAAATCATATGGACCGATCACCCCTGTAGGGCAGACAATGACTGCATCCATGCCTGATTGAACAGCGTGTAATACATCCAATGAAGCACTGGCTTTGGACAAATCATAACTGCTGAGTGCATGTTGGTTATC
>JBGOXS010000079.1:0-3159 GCA_041479245.1 Anaerolineae bacterium | reverse complement strand
ATCACCGGAGGGACGCGTACCGGCAAAACCACCCTACTCTCGGCCCTGTGCAACTTCCTGCCCTCAGCCTGGCGCATCGTGAAGATCGAGGACCCCGAGGAGATCTGGATCAACCGTCCCACCGTGCAGACGGTCGAGGCTCGTCCGGCAGCCATTGGCACCGAGATCCAGTCCTACACGCTCGCAAACGGCGTAGATGACGCCATGCGCATGTCGCCAGACTACCTGATCCTGGGCGAGGTGCGGGATGGGCAGGCAGGCTTGAGCCTTTTCCGGGCTATGATGACCGGGCATTCCGGCGCTTCTACATTCCATGCTGACAATCCTCGTGAGGCAGTGCGCCGCCTGACGACAGTGCTGGGTGCAGATACTGGGATGCGGCCGGCAGATGCACTTCGCCTGATTTCTGAAGCTGTGGATGTATTGGTGCAAATCGGCATCCGCCACGAAGTGCGCCGGGTGACGGTGATTGCCAACGTTGGAAAAGAGCTCAAAAACAGCGATATCGCTTTCGAGCTGGTCTACCGCTATGACGAACTGTCTCCAGATGGCCAGCCGCGTTGGGAGAAGATGAGCGAATTGCATCCTCGCAACCAGGCTGAAACAGTTTTTTAAGAAAGGTTGATCTGATGATTACTTTGATTGGTATCCTGGTTGGGCTGTTGGTATTTACCTTGTTCGCGCCACTTCATATCCGCAGGGGGGATGCCAGCAGACGCTTGGCGGAGATGTACTCGCTGGATACAACCAGGCAGTTGAGCGAACTGAAGCCAGAATCCCTGGATTACAAACTCCTGGCAGGAGGGGTGCGGTTGCAGCCGGCTTCGTTTCGCCTGCTCACCATCGCTGCCGGGGTAGCTGTTGCTGTGATTACCTGGCCTTTGCTCCCTGGTATTCCAGCTTTGATCCTGGGGGTCATCGTGATCTTTTTACCTTACTCCTGGCTGAGTGAAAAGGTCAAGAGCCGCGGCCGGGAGATCGACCGCCTCATGCCGGTGGCAGTTGGGCGGATTACTGCTGGGCTTCTGGCAGGCGGCTCGATCCCGGATGTCCTGCAGCGGACTGGCGAGTCGCTCGAGATGGAATCCTCCAATCCTTTGTCGCCTGAGCTCTCGCTGACCGTCGCCGAGCTACGCAGCAAGGACCGCCAGCAGGCTTTTCGCGGTCTGGCTGACCGGTCGCCTTCCACCTCGCTCTCCAACCTAGCTTACCTGTTGGACGGCTACAGCGAGGCTGGGGGTGGAAAGTATACTGAGGTTCTGCTTCAGATCTCCCTGCGGGTCCAGCAAATCCTGGTGGCACGCAACCGATCGGTAGCCAAAGCCAGTGATGCGTTGCTCTCAGCCCGGCTGATCCCGGGCGTACTGTTGGTTGTCTTTCTCGTTCTCACCCGCGATCCACTCATCCAAGGGTCGCTCCTGGCTCTCCCCGTGCAGGTGGTGATCTCAGCCGGGATTGGCATGATGGTCGTGGGGTATCTGTTGATCCGTTCGATTGTCTCGGAGGCCGTATGACCCTGATGTATCTAATCGGTATTACTACAGCCGTCCTGTTGATCTTCTTATGGGTGGAGTTTGTTCCCAGCCTGGCGAAGGGCAGGGCAGCAAAGTTTTTGGTCGAAAGCGAACAGCTGGCAGGGAAGAAGCTACCCGGTTGGCGAGGCTGGCTGTCCAGGCTGGATAAGCCCACGTCTCTCTGGGCACCCGGCTCACTCTTGCGACGTACACGGTCCGACTTGTATTTTGCGCAGCTGGTAGGCAAGTGGACGGATTGGAACGAAGTTCAATTCACGTCTTTGCGACTGGCATTGGCTCTGGGAGCTTTACTCTTGGGCCTGGTGGTTTACGACAATCTACTCCCCAGCGTCCTGGCAGCCCTGGTCGGCTGGCAGGTCCCAGCCACACTCCTAGGCAGCGTAGCTCGCCGGGTGCGGCGGCGTTTCCAGTCCCAGCTTCCCGAGTATATCCAGCTTGTCTCTGCTCAGATGGCTGCTGGTGTTTCACTTGAAGAAGCCCTCCGACGCACTGCCCAGACCGGTAGCCTGGTAGGGAAGTGGATGCAACACGTCCTTCAGATGTCCCAAGGCAGGGTGATCTTTACCCAGCTTCAGAAGGAAGCCCAGGCTTCCAACCTTCCGGATCTGATTGGCCTCTCTGTGCAGCTGGAATTCGTCCGCATGGGTACGGCTCAACAAGAATTAATGGCTCAGATGGCCAACCGGATTGCTGCTGAATTCGCCGCTGGAGCTGAGCAACGCGCCGAACGTGTTGGTGCGGAGTTGGTTATCCCGATGGTGCTGTTTTACTTCCTGCCCTTCATCGCCGTGATCTTGATCCTGATTGGGTGGCCGATCCTGAATACTTTATAGATGTTTCTTGAGGACACAGTTATGAACGGATATGAATTTTCTATCGTACTGGCGCTGTCGATTGCCGGATCCACCTTTGCAGTGGGGATCACACTTGGTTGGATCCTGGCCTTGCTGCACATCGGGGGCATATCTAATAGGTCCGATCGTAATGATAAGGAAGACTGAAAATTATGAGAGATCGGATTGGGTTGGCTTTTTTCACCTTTGCGGCAATGGTCTCGTTCCTGGCAGCCTGGGAGCATCCGGCGTTGCTAGCCTGGTTGGCGGGAGTTCACAATGCGGTCCTGGCGGCTATTTACATCCGGCGTAAACCTCCCGTGAAATATGATCGCCTGGGATTGTGGTTGGGACTGCTGGCCGCTGTGTTACCGATGACGATTATTTCCTCTATTGAAATGTCCCTTCCCTTGGTTATCACTGGCATTCTGGGATATTTCTTGGTTTTTTGGTCGCTTATTTCGTTAGGGAATCGCTTCGGAATTGCTCCCGCGGATCGTGGGCTGGTTGTGTGTGGCCCGTATCGTATTGTTCGGCATCCGATGTACCTGGGCGAATTAGTGCTGCGTGCTGCATTGGTAGCCGCTTCAACCCAGGTACTTCCTGCCGCTGGCTTGATCATTGCCCTGGCTGTGATCCAAATCCTGCGTGCCGTACGAGAGGAGCAAATTATCACTGGTTACGATGCCTATGCCAGCCAGGTACCTTATCACCTTGTGCCAGGAGTATGGTAATGACGCTTCGTTTGTTTCCTTTGATTGCCTACCTGGCTTCATTGGCTTACCTGGTCT
>JBGOXS010000078.1:0-3168 GCA_041479245.1 Anaerolineae bacterium | reverse complement strand
GAACTCAGAATCGTCATCAGCCAATTCATGGGGGTGGAACGTCCCCTTGAGAGGCGGCACAGGTATCAGCAACGGCCCAACCAACAGCATGGTCAAACCTCCTGCTAAAACGAGTAATCCACTCCGCTTGCGCAGCTGCCTCATGCGCCTGCCGCCCCTGCCTGACTGGTATTTGCCGCTACCGCTTTGCCAGGCCGGATGTATGCCAGGACCAGGGAAAGCGCTACCAATCCAAAGGTGATCCAGGTAGGAATGGCTACCGCGGGTACGCCAGCGAACTTCACCGCGATCCCCGCCAGCGCCCACAGGATGACAGCTGTATATGCAACGTCCCGCCGGGTGAAATTCATCAACACTGCAATCAGCAGCACAACTGCCAGGACGATCCCCATCCAGATTTCCTGGGAGATCCCAAACCTATTCCAATTCATGTAATCCAGGAAGCTGGTAATGTTCGCCACCGTGGCGACCGTGATCCACCCCAGGTAAATGCTGAAGGTCAGCTGGGTGGTGTATCGCTCGGCTGGTGAAACAGTTGTCCGGCCAACCCCCAAGCGGAGGTAGGTGACGATCAGAGCACCCAGCAGGATCAGCATGGCGACGACAGTGAGGGCGAACATTTCATAATGCCACAGGAATATCCAGGTGATATTTGCTAGTCCTCCCAAGCAGATCCACCAGCCCGTGCTGCGCAGGCGCGGGTTTTCGCGCTGCGCAGGTAATGCCTGGAACACGGCAAACGCGATCAGACCGAGGTAGATCAACCCCCAAATGGAAAACACGTAACCAGCGGGCACAAAATAGACCTTAAACATATCTGAAATTTGCCCGGTTCCCAATCCGTTTATTGGCAGGGCGTCGGCGAGCACATTGACCACAATGGTAGCCGCGATGGTGAAGACTACAGAAATCTGTCGCAGGGTATCTTTCATTTTATATACTCACTTTCATTTCTAATATGGTATTTTTTCGACCGTTTGATCTTCCGCCCAAAGAAAACAGCTTTTTCAGCAGGCCGTATTTCCTGTCAAGCAGCTTATCAACCTTTCGGTCGATATCCGGGTCATTCACTTCACGCGCCACCGCTGGGATCCAATCACCGCTCAACGCACCATCCATTTTGCACGGGGCAATATTCACCCGGGCGTTGTTGCGGATGCGCTTCACCTTGCCCGAATCGGCCAACGTCCGAACAAACAATACCTCGCCTTCCTGCACGAACCATACAGGGGTTTTCACGCCCACACCACTCTTACGGAAGGTTTCAAGGTTCAGGTATTTTTGTTTCTCAAAGCATTTTAACGTATCGCTCATTTTTTCCTCTCCGATAGGTCTCCAGTGCGTATTGTCGCGCGGTGGCATGATCCACAATTGGAGCCGGATAGTTTTTCCCAATCCTACAGCCCGTTTGGTCCTGCATATCATCCGGCATAGCCCAGGGTGTGTGAATGAAAACATCTGGTATTGACGATAGCTCAGGAACCCAGCGGCGAATAAAAGTGCCATGCGGGTCGAATTTCTTTCCCTGCAACACAGGGTTAAATATCCTGAAATATGGCGCAGCATCCGTTCCCGTCCCAGCCGTCCACTGCCAACCACCATTATTGGATGCCGGATCTCCGTCAAGTAGTTGCTGCATAAAATATCGTTCCCCTCGCCGCCAATCAATCAACAGGTCTTTCACCAGGAATGAAGCTGCGATCATGCGCGCACGATTATGCATCCATCCACTTGCATTCAGCTGGCGCATGGCAGCATCGACAATCGGATAACCCGTGCGTCCCTCAGACCATGCAGCAAATCCGTCGTTATCCTCATGCCAGCGAATATGACGCAGCTCAGGACGGAAGGCGTTACGGAGGACCTCAGGAAAGTGATAGAGGATGGTGGCATAAAACTCACGCCAGATCAGCTCGTTCAGCCAGGTTTCAACCCCCTGCCGACTGGCAGGATCCTGTGCGCGTGCACCCGCTTCCCCAGCCGCCCAGGCTGCCTGCCTGGCTGAAAGCATCCCAAAACGGAGGTAAGGTGAGAGACCTGACGTGCCATCCAAATCCATTCGGTTCCGAGCTTCTGAGTACGCATATATATGATAATCGATGAAGGCATATAACCGTTTCTGCGCCTCAACCTCACCAACCCGGAAGGTACTCACGGACGCAGATTTCAGTGTGTCTGCTACTTCCAAACTGGCAAGCTGAGGCGGTGAAGAGAACTTTTGTGGGGCGGGTAGTGGTTTGCCAGGAATGGATAGGCTGTACAACTTCCTGCTGAATGGGGTGAAAACCGTGTACGGAGTTCCATCGGGTTTTAATAGAATTTCTGGCGGATGAATGGTGACACCTGGTGTGAGTGTCAGGGGAAGCTGGCGCGATATACGCCCATCACGTTGTCTGGCATAAGGCGATACATCCGCCTGCGCGAAGATGTGTACCGCCCCAGTCTCACGGCATAGTAAATGGAGCACTTCGAGTGGGTCACCCTTACGCACAACCATCCTGCTACCGCGCTGGCGCAGTTCAGAATCTAACATGCGTAAGCCGTCAAACAGGAAAACGATCCGCTTTTGGCTGGCACGGGGTGAAATGAGCAGTTTCGGGTCGAGAATATATACCGGAATAACCACATCTGCCTCGCTTAATGCTGCAGCCAAAGCCTGGTTATCGCTCAAACGCAAATCACGCCTAATCCACCAAATCACTGATCTCATGGCATCGTTTCATTAGCTGGATATGTTTCCAAATCATCTTAATAAGATAAACCATCAACAATGATCATTGCATCCATAAATACAAGATGGAATTCATCGAGGCTAAACATGCATCAATCCTTTTCGATCCGATCATGTCACTCATTCGTCAGCTTAACCTCAACAATAGCAGGTTGGCGATGAGAAGGCAATACTATGCGGCAGTAGGCAAGGAACAGTGCCCAAACCATCAGGATGGCGCTGAAAACGCCTGGCGCCCACAACCCCAGTTTTTGCAGCAGGAAACCGCCTGCTATAGGTGCAATGACCCTGGTGACTGCTTCGAGCGAAGTGGAAATGCCGAGTATGCCTCCTACTTCCTGGCGATCAACGGATTTGGTGATGGAGCTCTGGATGATAGTGTTTACCACCCCGCCAGCTACAGCCAAGGGCAGTATGACCACCACCAGTGCCCATAG
>JBGOXS010000077.1:0-3190 GCA_041479245.1 Anaerolineae bacterium | reverse complement strand
TCTAAGGTAACCTACCTGCTGGTAACGAAGAGCGATATATATTTTTAAAACGAAGAAGAAAGTGGAAGGGGTGCACTTGTCTCTCCTGTATGGGGCAACCTTTGCAGTCAACCTGCTGGCACTGGTCCTGTCGATTTGGCTTGGCATGTACATGATATCTCTGAGCCTCAGACACGCCCATAATGTTGAAGCTGAATATCTCGGAAAGAACCTTCAATCGAACGCGTCGTACAGCCATTTGTTCGCTGGCGCGAGCGCTGGGAGAATTGAATGCCTCGATTTCCTGATTTTACGTTTCAGGCAATACGTATGGAGGTATTTAGGCGCTCCACTCATCCAAATTCTCTAAAAATAGATGAACTTGGCGTCTTTTGGCAGTTAATTTACTGGTATTGGCAGTCAGTAAGTGGGATACTGTTGATATAGGTTGGAAATTTTGATGGAACACAAATATGTTCTATTTTTCTGTCAAGACAACCCCTTATCAGCCATACTGCAATTGGGTCATTACAATCTACCCGAATACTGACCTCCAGTTCATGAGATGGAGGTAATTGATAAAACGATCGATTTTCGGATTTCAGGAGAAAGTAAACATGGACAAAAATCAATCAACACCCAAATCCAGGCGCTCACATGTGAAGAGATTCCTGGGCATTACCGTCTTCGCTATCGTAGTTATCTTGATCGTAGGTTTCTTCGCTATTGGAGCCATTGCAGCCAACAAGCTGACAATCGCCCAACGTGTGTTCACCACCGACACACCACTGGCACACGGCATGAGTTATGAGGATGTGAATTTTCCAGCACGTGAGGACGGGCTTAACATCGCCGGCTGGTACATTCCAGCTGACGGGAACCAGACCGCAGTTAAATCTCCTGCCATAATCATGGTGCATGGGTGGAATGCCAGTCGGACGAATGGTTTTAACCACCACTTTCTAGACCTGGCCCAGGCGCTGCACCAGTCTGGTTTCAGTGTATTGATGATTGACCTGCGGGGACATGGTCAAAGCGCAGACGCGCACTTCACCTTTGGTCGATTAGAACGCAGAGATGTTCTGGCAGCGATTGATTATCTGCTGGCATGCGGTCACCAACCCGGGAAGATCGGTCTCCTCGGCACATCCATGGGGGCGGCCTCAGTGATAGGGGCGGCAGCTGAAGATCAGGCGGTGGGGGCGGTGGCGACAGACAGTCTATTCGCTGAGATCTATCCAGTCATCAAAGGTTTGTGGGTCGAGAAGAGTGGACTACCGATGATCTTCCTCTACCCCACCCGATGGATGTTTTACGTGGAAAACGGTTATGACCTGGCCAGCGCCCGACCCATCGATGAAATCGGGAAGATTGCACCTCGGCCACTGCTGTTGATCAACTGCCAGATGGATGCATATATCCCAGGGGAGCAATTCCAGCGTTTACAGCAGGCAGCGCCGTGGGCACAAAACTGGTCAGTCCAGGAATGCCGACATGCGGAAATCTATGAGTTCGTGCCAGAAGAATACAACCAGAAGATTGTTACCTTCTTTGAGGCCGGATTGGAGTAGAAAGGCAATCTTGTATGGAATTACAGCATGATGTAAGCATCTATTTCGTATGAATTAGGGTTATTTCCAAAATTGGTTGCTCCATGAACATGTCCCTCTGTCGGATTTTCCTGATTACTCTGGAACCGATAGATCTTACGGTGACACACCTATTATTTAGCATGAAAATCACTTTTAGTTATAGGTAGTTTCCTTTATTCACCCCATTTTCTTATCAATTATCCGAGCAAAGGTATAATCTCAGCTATGCCAAAAACACACACTCAATACGTTTGCCAACAATGCGGGCGGACTTCTGCGCGCCCCATGGGGCGCTGCCCACAGTGCGGCGCCTGGAACAGCATGGTGGAGGAGATCATTGCCGCACCTGCCAAAGCAGTCCATACTGTCGGTCGCGGGTTGACGGGCGCTTCCGCTCCCCGCAGGCTCACTGAAATTGAGGGGGATGTCGATGAGCGCTGGGCGCTCTCGATTGGGGAGTTTGCACGCGTGCTGGGTGGTGGAATCGTGCCGGGCTCAATCGTCTTGGTGGGTGGTGACCCTGGCATCGGCAAGAGCACGCTTTTACTGCAGGTGGCGCTCGAGATGGCACGTACTGCTTTGGTGTTGTACGTCTCTGGGGAGGAGTCGGAACGGCAGATCAAGATGCGCGCTATGCGCCTGCTCAAGGATGAGCAAGGCGAAATGCCTGAGGGGCTGCTACTCGTCACCGAGACCAACCTCGGGGTTATCCTCGAGCATATTACCGACGTGAAACCATCCCTCGTTATCGTGGACTCGATCCAGACTACCTACATGCCGGAGCTCGAATCGGGTGCGGGCAGTGTGACCCAGGTGCGCGAGTGTGCCTCACGACTGCGCGAGCTGGCAAAGAGCTCGGGCGTGGCGATCTTCCTCATAGGTCACGTCACCAAAGAGGGTGCCATCGCTGGTCCGCGGGTGCTCGAGCATATCGTGGACACCGTCCTTTACCTGGAGGGCGACCGTTTTCAGTCCTACCGCTTGCTGCGCTCGGTTAAGAACCGCTTCGGCGCCACCTCCGAGGTGGGGGTGTTCGAGATGCGCGAGGGCGGCATGGTGGAGATCACCAATCCATCCGAGGCATTCCTGGCGGAACGCATGGTGAATGCACCGGGCAGTGCCATTGCCGTTACCATGGAGGGCACCCGCCCGATCCTGGTTGAGGTACAGGGGCTTTCAAGCCCAACCGCTTTTGGCAACCCACGCCGAACTCCCAACGGGGTGGATTTCAACCGCTTGCTGCTAATTACGGCGGTACTGGCACGCCGCCTCGGTTTGCGACTGGGCGACCAGGACGTGTTCGTCAACGTGGTGGGAGGCATCCAGGTGGAGGAGCCTGCTGCTGACCTGGCGGTGGCGGCATCCATTGCTTCCTCGATGCGCGACCAGCCGGTGAAAGCAGATACCGTGCTGATCGGTGAAGTGGGGCTTTCGGGTGAGCTGCGCATGGTTGGGCAGCTGCCTGCCAGACTACGCGAAGCTGCCAAGCTGGGCTTCAAGACCGCCATCGTGCCGAAAAGCATTCGCAAAGGTGAGCCCTGGCCGAAGGGCATCGAAGTGGTGGAGGCGCGCTCTTTGCGCGAAGCGTTGGACAAGGCGATGCTGAAGGAGAGTTAGCT
>JBGOXS010000076.1:0-3278 GCA_041479245.1 Anaerolineae bacterium | reverse complement strand
GACGTGATTAAGCAGCTGGGGTTCGACTTCAATCGCGGTCGCCAGGACCTTACCCACCACCCCTTCATGACCAAATTTAACCTCGGAGATGTGCGCATCACCACCCGTGTCGATGAGAATGACCTGAACAGCAGCCTGTTCAGCACCATCCATGAAGCCGGGCATGCCATGTACGAGCAGGGTTTCCGCATGGAGCTGGAAGGTACCCCACTGGCGAATGGTGTTTCAGCTGGTGTCCATGAAAGCCAGTCTCGCACCTGGGAGAACCTAGTCGGTCGCAGCCGCGGTTTTTGGGAATACTTCTACCCCAAGCTGCAGGCAAAATTCCCGAGCCAGCTCAGCCGTGTCTCGTTGGATACTTTCTACCGGGCAGTGAATAAGGTCCAGCGCTCGCTCATCCGCACCGAAGCCGATGAAGCGACCTACAACTTGCACGTCATGATCCGTTTTGATATCGAACTGGCCTTGCTGGAGGGCAACCTGCTGGTGCGGGACCTGCCCGAATACTGGCACGTCCGTTATAACGCTGATATGGGTATGCGAGCCCCCGACGACCGGGATGGCGTCATGCAGGATGTTCACTGGTTCAGCGGGTTGGTAGGCGGCTCTTTCCAGGGCTACACGCTGGGCAATATTATCGGTGCCCTTTTCTTCTCCCAAGCCCTCAAAGAGCACCCGGATATCCCCTCCCTGATGGCTCAGGGTAAGTTTGATACTTTGCATTCCTGGCTGGTGGAAAATGTCTACCAGCATGGGCGTAAGTTCACCGCCAACGAGCTGATCGAGAAAGTCACCGGTGGACCGCTCACCATCGAGCCATACATCGCATACCTCAAGACCAAGTACGGCGAATTGTATAAACTATAAAAAATGACCTCACAGGCTGCTAAAACCTGTGAGGTCTCTTGTCTTTGTGAATTAGTCGCCTGGCGTCCATTCCCAGAACCAGTAAACCAATCCTTGCCACTTGCCCCAGCGCTCGAATGTGGAAAGCACCTGCTTTGGGGATACCTTTTCACCCCCAAAGAATTCATTCGATACGACCTTTAACGCCCATGAGTCTACGGGTACGAAATCATAGCGTCCTAGCAGCATGAGCAGGTTGGCCGCCGCGTAACCGCCTACGCCCTTGATGCCCATCAGCTCTTTACGCAGCTCGGCAGACGGGAGCGAGCTGGTTTTAAGTGTTTCCAGGTTTAGCTCACCAGTTGCCACACGCTGAGCAAGCTCATTCACGTACGGAGCACGGTATCCCATCCGGCATTCTTCACGCAATGTGGGTTCATCCACATTTGCCAGGCGCTCTGGCGTGGGGAATGCATGTTGCTGTGTATCACAAGCAAGGGGGTCACCGTAACGTGAGGTCAGCTCACGGCACATGCGCAGGGTATGCTTCCAAAGGGTATTGGTGGTCAGTAGTGTGCGGATGACGTCCTCGAACAACTTAGGCGAGCGTAGCACTCTACCAGCCTGGCGCTCGACCATTCTTACCAGCTTGGGTTCCTGGCGTGCCAGGGCATAGAATTCGGTGAAGTCCTGCTCCAGGTCAAGCATCCAGGTGACGGACTTCTTAAGTTCTTCCTGTTCATCCTCGTTTAGTAGCTCTGTCGCGCTCACCCGAAGCTTGCTGCCAGTGGCATGCACCTCGAAGCGCAGCACCTTACCTGTGCTCAGTCTGATCACGTATGCCAGTCCATGGCTGGGTGTTTCTTCAAACGGTGGCATCTGGATCCATCCATGGCTGCGCACTACAGCCGGCAGGTTGAATGCGGTGGGGGGGTTGAGAATGATTGGCATGTCAGCGTCCTTGATGTGATGTGGGTTATGGTCGGTTATCCGGGTCATCAATCCAAGTTTCTGGGTTCCGAGGAATTATCCGGCAATATCCGCCAATTCTAACGCATTTCGAATGCTATGTCCGGAATAATTCCGTTGCCAGGTGTTGACCATCCCCTTTTTTGCCTGCCTCGTCGAGGCACTCCCCCCTTGTATAGATTAATGATCGTCAGGATTGAAGCTATGACAGGTTTCCAAAATTTATTTATTGCACGGACACGATATATTGCATGCGCAGGCATGATCATGCCCTTATGATATTCTCTACGAGCAATCATTCCAGCGTACTCATCAAATAAAATACCAAGCATCCTCGAATAATTCAGCATAGGATGCTCATACGTCTCTCAATCTCGACACCGACGTTCGGCAAAACCCGATAAGTAAATGTTCATCTTCTCGGCGCAGCGAAATCACCCAAAATCTGGTATAATTAAGGCCTACGGACTCCAGATTCGCGCTCGGTCATGTAAGCCGCCATTCTGCATCGAATGGCGGATTCTTTTTTCGACGGTGCTCCTGGATGATCTATCAACGGCTACCTAGATGCCAGGATGACTGAGGTTAGTTGAATTCAAACAAAGGAAAAGAGAATGGATACTAAGTTATATGTAGGAAATCTGTCCTATGATACAACCGAGGACGGACTACGGACAAAATTCGCTGAAGCCGGTTCAGTGGTCTCAGTGGAGATGATCAAGGATCGTGACACTGGACGTATGAAAGGGTTCGCTTTTGTGACGATGACTACTCAGGAAGAAGCTGAGAACGCCATCAAGATGCTCAACGGGAAAATGCTCGATAACCGTGAGATCAAAGTCAACATTGCCCGACCACGCGAAGAGCGTCCGCGCAAATCATTCGGTAACAGACGCTGGTAAAATAATTTGCTCGTTCACCGGATCAGGGTTCCCTACATCCTGATCCGGCGATTCTTCTTTACGTAGGGAAAGAGGTGTATTATGGACTTTCGAATTGGTGATAAAGTCATTCACTGTACTTTTGGTCTGGGTGAGATCACAGATATCGAAGAGAAGACCATCAATGGGCACCTGACAAACTGCTATGTGGTTCGTTTTACTGATATGACCGTTTGGGTTCCAACAGCTGATCCAGAGCAAAACAGCCTGCGCGTACCCACTCCGCCAGAAGAATTTATGAAGACCCTACCAATCCTTACCAGTCCGAACGAGAATCTACTGGAGGATCGCGTCCTACGCAAGAACCAGCTAATGGACCAATTGAAAGATGGTCAATTGTCATCCATCTGCCGGGTGGTGCGCGATTTGCGCCATTACCAGCGCAATTCCAAGTTGAACGACCAGGAGAAATCCATTCTGGAAAGGGCAGTCAATTCCCTGCTCACTGAATGGACCCTCTCGCTGGGTACAACTCAGCACCAGGCTTATCAGGCGATGGAAAGCATGCTGCAGAGTTAATTG
>JBGOXS010000075.1:0-3313 GCA_041479245.1 Anaerolineae bacterium | reverse complement strand
TAGCCGCTAACGAGCTGCGGCGGCTGCTCCCAGACGAGCATCGCGTCGTTCTGGTTGAGAAAAATCCAAAACACACCTTTGCGCCATCGTACTTGTGGTTGATGACCGGCGATAGGAGACCGGAGCAGATCACGCAAGATGTGCGCCAGCTGGTGCGGCCCGGTGTCGATCTATACCTGGCCGAGGGGCAGACTATTGACATTGCTAACAGCACTGTACAGACGAGTACGCATATGTTGCATTATGATTACCTCGTCGTCGCTCTCGGGGCGGAATTGGCTCCTGAGACCATCCCAGGCCTTGTGGAGAGTGCGAACACCTTTTACACTTTCGATGGGGCGGTGAAGCTGCGCGACGCACTGCCAGACTTCAGCGGAGGAACAGTGGCTGTGGTTGTGAGCGCATTGCCCTATAAGTGCCCCGGTGCACCGCATGAAGGCGCCATGCTGATCGCTGACTTCTTTCGCAAGCGTGGACTGGATCAGAAAGTGGAAGTGCATTTGTTCACCCCAGAACCTCAGCCCATGCCAGTAGCGGGTCCAGCGTTGGGTGAGGCGGTCAAGCAAATGTTAGGCAATAATGGAGTGTCTTTTCATCCTCTGCATAAGTTGACCCGGGTGGATACAGATGCTCGTGAGCTCCTTTTCGGGGATAAAGACGCTTTTCAATACGATCTTCTGGTTGCAATCCCTCCCCACCGAGGATCGAGGATTGTACGCGAGGCTGGGCTGACAAATGAAGCCGGCTGGATCCCAGTCAACCGCCTTACATTGCAGACTCAACACGAGGGAGTATATGCCCTGGGTGATGCAACCGCTATCTCGATCCTAGGCCGCTGGAAGCCGGATGTACCGTTAATGCTACCCAAAGCAGGTGTGTTCGCTCATGCCCAGGCAAAGGTAGTTGCACAGCGGATAGCAGCGGAGATCACGAAACGGGGTGAACAGAGCGAATTTCCAGGCGTTGGCTATTGTATGTTAGAAGCAGGGGAAAGCATGGCTGGTTTTGCCTTCGGGGATTTCTTTGCCGAGCCGTCGCCGCAAATTGAACTGCGCAAAATCGGGAAAACCTGGCACCTGGGAAAAGTGTTGTTTGAACAATGGTGGCTGACTCCGCTTAACCTCCGGCGTGAGGCGTTGAGGCTGGCTTTAACCTTCGGCAGTAAGGTGCTTGGAATTCCGATTATCAGCTGATCCTTACCGGTTCTTCATGAATTCTTCACATGAAAATGGGAGAATTCGAGAAAATATCTTATGGTAGATTATAAAAGGAGTATAAAATGTGCGGTTGTATGTTGATGCATACGATGATGGACCACCAGGAGCACCAACCCGGCGCCCAGGCAGATCCAGGTGTTAACGCAATGCAAATGTCTGGTCATCAACACTGCGCCCATTGTGGCTTTCCTGTGCAACAGGGTTTTGCATTCTGCCCCAGTTGTGGTATGAGTTTACGTACAGCGGAGTGCCCAGCTTGTGGACAAAAAGTTGATCGTAGTTGGAAATCCTGTGCGTTCTGTGGATCGCCGTTGGGTGAAGCGCTGGAACAACCTGCGCATCGTTGACCCGGGTAGGGAACACCATGTCAACGAATTGTTAATAATCCTTTAGACTATTTCCTTCTCCATATATTATATATATTCGAGCGTTATACTCTTATTAAAGATTAATAGAATTTGTTTTGAGGTAGCGTAGAGGCGTTTATGAAGAAATATCTCATTTGGGTAGTCACCGTTGTTATTGCTGTGGGTCTGGGTGTTGGAGCAGCTGCTGTGGTGAGTGGATTGATCCCAGCGGCAGCAGCTAGAGGGGGAATTCTCGGAAATTCCTCAATAACAGGTCAACGGATTTCCATTGATGAGGCTAGTAACCTGGCGAAACAGTATGTCTCCAATTACGGTAACAATTTACAGGTGAGCGAGGTGATGGAGTTTTCCGATAACTTCTATGTTGTTGTCAAAGAAAGTAATACCGGGCGAGGAGCTTTCGAGTTGCTTATCGATCCGTTCACTGGGGCGATTTATTCGGAACCTGGACCCAACATGATGTGGAACTTCAAGTACAGCCCTATGGGGGGAATGATGGGGGGCTTCCAGAGCGGTGATAATACCCTCAGCCTTGATCAGGCTGTCCAGAGAGCCAAGAATTATCTGGATGCAAACCTGGCTGGCGCTAAGATTAGTCTGGATGGCATCTCATTTTATGGGCACTACACGTTCGATTATCAAATCAATAATAAAACTACCGGGATGTTGAGCGTCAACGGCGTTACGGGCGATGTCTGGCTGCATACCTGGCATGGTAGTTTCATTCAAGAAGTGGAGGTAAAGTGATATGGGTAGGATCTGGAAATATGTATTGGTTGGCCTCTTGATCTTTGGACTGGTGTTTGTCGTTGCATTGTCGTTTTTCTCTCGTGGAATTGGTGGTTACAATGGTAATGGGATATCGTATCCTGGATGGATGATGGGCGGCGGAGGCTATGGCCCGATGATGGGCGGCTGGGGTTACAGCCCATTCGGTTGGATCGGCATGATCTTCATGTGGCTGATTCCGGTTACCCTGGTAGTGGTGGTAGTGTTTGGGATTATCTGGTTGGTACGGGCGACCGCTGGCGTTGGAGGATCGAACTTATCGGCGACGCGTACTTGCCCTAATTGTGGTCGTGCTGCCCAGGCCGACTGGCGTACCTGCCCGTACTGTGGACAAGCCCTGCCTTGATTCTTTTCTTATAATATACGAGGCGTAAAAATAGTTCGACCAAGCAATTACCGTCTGAAGCAAACATAAGTTTATAACCAGGGCAGGTGAAACGAGACGAACAAAACGAGGCGCGCCATCCCCGTGCCTCGTTAGATTTCAAAGCAGAATTAATAGATGTTGGACGGTACAAAAAAAATGAGGATCGCCAAATTAAGCCACCCACGAAAATTCATTTCCAAAGGAGGAGAATAATGACAAACACGCAAAATCCTAACAGGCTACAAACACAATTGGCTCATATGATAGCTCTTGAAGCTGCCATTGAACAGAGGCTTGAAGAATTGATCCCTGAAGTATCAGTCCATGCTGGAGTTACAGCATTACTCAAGGGCTTTCAAACTTTGACCAGGACGCAACGGCAAGCTCTTGAGACTCGACTTCAAACCATAGCTGACGCTGTACCTCTCTTGAAAGGAATCCCGGGAGTCCTTCCCGTAGACAGGTTGAGTCAAGAAGCAGACTATCCTGTCTCGACAGCGCTGCAGATAATTTACACTATGTTCAATCAGGCAGTTTTCGGCTACTCAGTACTGCATGCGCTTTCTACCCGT
>JBGOXS010000074.1:0-3361 GCA_041479245.1 Anaerolineae bacterium | reverse complement strand
CGCTGGGTCAAAATCCTTGAACCCGGTTGCCAACACGATCGTCCCCACCTTCAGATCCAGGATGCTGTCTTTCATGTCATGGTTGATCGCACCGCGTTCGCACGCCGACAGGCACTCCAGGCATTCCGAGCATATGCCGCACCGCAGGCAGCGCTCCGCCTCGGTAATAGCCTCATCCTCGGTGAGTGCCAGGTCGACTTCATTGAAGTTGTTCACCCGCGCTTCTGCTGGGATGGTCTGGGTCTTGGCCCGTCCATTCTCCGCCGCCCAGCCGATCTCCATCATTTTTTCTACTTCATCCTTGGTATAGGTTGCTGTCGGTAGCTTAACGGGCTCCTGAATCCCTTCCGGGCCGCGCAAGTATCGGTCGATGCTCCTGGCGACGTGGTGACCCTCGCCGATCGCATCGACTACGAAGAAAGTGGTCCCCCGGCGCACATCACCTGCCACGAATACTCCTGGCATGCTGGTCATCATCTCTTCATCCGTTTCCAGCCCCATTGAGCTGAGCTTGCGGATATGCGAGCCTTCGGGTAGAAAGCTAAAATCTGGCTGCTGTCCTACTGCCCATATCACCAGGTCACAGGGGATGATGTGATCGGTTCCAGGTATCTCTTCCACCTGACGTTTGCCGTTTACGATCGCCCCAACCTTGGCTTCCACGCAGCGGATGCCAGTGATTTTATCGTCTTTGATAACCACTTCCTTGAACACCCGGTTGCGGATGATCTCGACCCCTTCTTTATTCGCCTCGTCGAGCTCGTTGAATGAAGCCCGCATACCGCGGCATACAATCTTCACCTTGGGGCTTCCCAACCGGACGGATACCCGCGCTGCATCCAAAGCCACATCACCTGCCCCGATGACGGCAATATCCCGTCCGCTCAGGTCGATTTTCTCTCCCAGGCAGGCCCGGCGTAACAGGTCCAGGCTGAGCCAGTTATCGGGGTGTTCGATGCCGGGGATGTTCAGCTTCCAGGCGCTGTGCGCTCCGGTTGCGATGACCACGGCGTCATATCCTTTCGTAAACAGACCGGGGATATCATACACGCGTGTGCTCAAGCGCATCTCCACGCCTTCATCTACAATCTGTTGGATTTCCCAATCCAACCGGTCATAGGGCAGGCGATGGGGAGGAATGCCCACCCGCATCATGCCCCCGGCAATAGGCAGTGAATCGAACACCGTCGCCTGGTGACCGATACGAACCAGGTCCAATGCTGCCGTCATACCCGCTGGTCCAGCCCCGATGATGGCGACTTTCTTACCCGTTGGAGTGGGGGCGTGGGAAAACGGTGTGCCCACCAATGATTTATCACGCATGTTGGGCAGTTCATCCCGATGATCGTATGCCCAATCGGCTACGAACCACTTTAGCTTCATGATGCTCACCGGCTCGTCATACAGACCCCGGCTGCACTGCTCCTCGCAGCGCCGGTTGCATACCCGCCCGCATACCGAAGGGAATGGGTGCTCCCGGCGAATAGCCCAATAGGCATCCGCGTAGCGCCTCTGCTTGATCAGGGCGATGTATCCCTGGGCACGTTGGTCGGTCGGGCAGGCTGCCCGGCAGGGAGCGATGCCGCGTTTTTCGATCACGTATGCCCCAGGCACTGCCTGGGCTGAATTACGGTAGGTCGCCTTGCGCAGGCTCAAGCCCCGATCGAAAGTGTTGATCACATCCACCGGGCAGACGTCGGCGCACTTGCCACAGCCGGTGCATTGGCTTTCATCCACAAAGCGCGCCTTCCGGCGCACCCGCACCTGGTAGTTACCCACGTACCCGGATACATTTTCAACTTCACTATAGCTCAGCAGGCTGATGTTTTCGTGGCGTCCAACGGACACCATTTTCGGTGTGAGTATTCAGGCTGCGCAGTCTAACGTGGGGAATGTTTTATATAACTGAGCCATGTGCCCGCCGATGCTGGGCTCACGCTCCACCATATAGACCTTCTTGCCAGCATCCGCCAGGCGCAGGGCAGCTTCGATCCCGGCGATGCCCCCGCCTACTATTAGTGCACTTTGCTCCATGTCCACCGAGCGCATGTCCAATGGTCGGTGATGGTGCACCCGGCTTACCGCTGCGCTGACCATGTGCTTTGCTTTTTCAGTTGCCATTTCTGGGTCTTCCACCACCCAGGAGCAGTGCTCGCGGATGTTGGCCATCTGGAAGAAGAAGGGATTCAATCCGCCTTCCCGGCATGCCCTGCGGAAGGTGAGCTCATGCATCAAAGGGGTGCACGATGCCACCACTACCCGATTCAATCCCTGCTCACGGATATCCTGCTTGATCAGATCCTGCCCCGGGTCGGAGCACATATAGGTGTAATCGCGCGCCAGCACCACGCCGTTCAAAGTCTTGGCAAATTCCACTACGGCTTTTACATCCACCTTCCCGGCGATGTTGGTCCCACAATGACAGACGTAGACTCCGGTCTTGACTTTGGAAAGATTCATGCTTCATCCCTCTTGTGCATTGAGGATCACAGAAGTAATAAACTCGACCGCCAAAGCTCCTGTCATCTCATTGACGATCTGTTGGTCATCGAAGTTAATCAGCGTAATAGCTTTATCTCGACAGGTCGAGGCACACGTGCCGCAACCTTTGCACAGATTAGTATTGACGGAAGCCACAGCTTCTTTTAGCTCGATTGCTCCATACGGACATGCATCTACGCACAATCCACAACCCGCACAATATGCCTGGTTTACCAATGCTACCGATGGGTCCAGCGCAATCGTACCCTGGTCGAGCAGCGATAAGGCTGCCGCAGCCGCCCCCCCAGCTTGCGCCACGCTGTCGGGGATATCCTTGGGGCTCTGGCATGCACCAGCGATGTAAATACCTTCGGTGGAAGTCTCCACAGGCGCCAGTTTGGGATGTTTCTCGAGGAAGAACCCATCCGGGCTGCGGCTGATGCCGAACAAGCTGGCGACCTGGGCATTATCCGCCTGCGGCTCGAATCCAGTGGAAAGGATGACCATATCCACTTCCACGTGGTCCGGCTGACCATAGAATGACTCATTCCATTTCACGATAAGCTGTCCGTTGTGAGATTCAATGCCCTTCACCTGTCCATGGTAGAAATTAACACCCTTCTGTCGCGTGCGGTTGTAAAACTCCTCATAATCTTTACCGAAAGTGCGCATATCCCGGTAGATCTCGTGCACCTCGGCATGCATATAATCGTGAACCAGCTGCGCCAGCTTGAGCGAATACATGCAGCACGCCCGTGAGCAGTATTCGTTGTATTTGTCATCCCGGCTTCCCACGCAGTGCACAATGGCCACCCGTTTGGGCGGCATGCCATTTTTAAGCGTCACCTTACCGCTGGTTGGTCCGCTGGCATTGATCAGG
>JBGOXS010000073.1:0-3464 GCA_041479245.1 Anaerolineae bacterium | reverse complement strand
TTATTGGTCTCCCACCCCGCAGTATGTGGTTTTTTGTGCTGATCAGCACGATCCTGGAGGCCATTTATTTCGGCATCCTTACATATGCCTATAACGACAATGATTTTTCACTCGTTTACCCGGTGGCGCGCGGCGCCGCACCAGCGCTGGTCGTTATTTGGAGCGCGCTATTCCTAAACGAGATTCCCAGCATCGGAGGCCTGCTCGGTATTTTCATGATTGTGTGCGGATTAGCAATTATCGGTGCCACTAGTTTGCTCCAGAATCCTACTGGCAAACCGCATCTCCGCGGGATTGCTATTGCGCTGTCGGTCGCATTGGTAATCTCGATTTACACTCTGGTGGATGGCTTCGCGGTCAAACATGGTCCAGCTTTATCATATGGTCTAAGCCTGTTCTTGCTGATGCCGTTATTTACCACACCCCTCATCGTCCGGCATTATGGTTGGCAGCATAGCCTTAAAACCTTTAAGGAACAGCCAGCGCGTCTCATCCTAGTAGGCATTCTAGCTGTGGTTGCTTACCTGTCCGCCCTATTTGCCTACTCGATCGCACCAGTGAACTATTCAGAGGCCATCCGCGAAGTGAGTGTTGTGATGGGTGCCTTTGCTGGGTGGTATTTCCTGGGGGAGCAGATGGGGAAGATCCGCATCCTAGGCGCAGTAGTGATCTTTGCTGGGATCGTCATGATCGCAGTGTTCGGGTGAAGTAGATGCAAAATCCCCAACCAGTAATGTGGTTGGGGATATGGATTTCTTTCGAAAAGTCTCTTTGCAGTTGACAAAAATTACTGCCTGAGCACCAGAACCGCCTCACGTGAGCAGGTTACCTGGTCTTTATCACCAATCTTTGGCAGCTCAAGGAATGGATTATTGAACGTATCCATATAGAAGCGATTGCTGCCGACCGACACCTGGATGCGGACGACAGAGCCGAGAAAGGTGATATTCTCAACCGTGCAATCCAAAATATTGGCTTTCTTCTCCACAGCTACAAAATTGAAGCGCTCGGGGCGGATGGCGATGGTAACTTTGTCGCCTCTCTGTTTATCCTCCAACCCCTCAGCAGCCTGCAGCGTTACGCCGTCAATCCGGAGTAGACGGGCGGCTGGGTCAACCACCTCAGCCGTGGTGGTATTCAATGTGCCGACAAAACCAGCCACAAAGGTTGTCGTGGGGAAGTTATAAATCTCAAACGGAGAACCCACCTGTTCGATCTTGCCATCGTACATCACAACGATCCGGTCTGAGATCGACAGGGCTTCTTCCTGGTCATGCGTGACGTAGATAGCCGTGATACCCAGCTTTCTCTGGATGGCGTGGATTTCTGCCCGCAGCTGGACGCGGATTTTGGCATCCAGGGCTGAAAGTGGCTCATCCAGCAGAAGCACTTCGGGATGATTGGCCAGGGCACGCGCCAATGCCACGCGCTGTTGCTGCCCGCCGGAAAGCTGGTAGGGGAAACTGTCGCCTCTTTGCTCAAGATGGATCAGGGCTAGCATTTCCTTCACCGTCGCTTGGATGGTATCCTTCTTTTCACCACGTATCTTCAAACCAAAACCGATATTCCCCGCCACGGTCATGTTTGGGAAAAGGGCATAGGCCTGGAAGACCATGCCCACATTGCGTTGGTTGGGTGCCTTGTTGGTGATATCCTTGCCTTCCAGGGTGACGGTACCCGTCGTGGGGACTTCAAAGCCAGCAATCATGCGCAGCGTAGTGGTTTTTCCGCAGCCTGAAGGACCTAAGAAGGAGACAAATTCACCTTTTTCCACGTCCAGGTTGAAGTCTTGCACCACGGTATTATTGGCGAACTGCTTGGAGATATTAGTAAGCGTTAAATGTGCCATGCATTGTCACCTTATACAATTCAATGTCCGCCACCCACCTGGACTCCGCGGCCGCGACCGACCAGCTGGATGATTCCCATGGCAATCCAGGTTAGAGCAAAGCTGACGATGGCCATGGCGGCCGGTTCAAAAGCCTTTTGCTGCATCACATAAGCCATATAGGGAGCAAAGGCAGGCTTGACAAGGTATTGGGCAAGAATTAATTCGCCGATCACGATGGCGAAGCTCAGGAAGGCACCGCTCAGGATGGCGGTGCGGATATTGGGCAGAATCACCCTAAACAAAATTGTCCCCCAGCCAGCGCCGAGGCTTTGGGCTGCTTCAGTCAACGTACGTACGTCGATGGAGCGTAAGCCGGTGTCCACCGAGCGGTACATATAGGGCATGGACAACATGGTATACCCTGCAATGAGTAAAAAAGGACTGTTAACAATCAAAAGCGGAGGCTGGCTGTAAGTGCGCACCAGACCAAAGACGTACACAATCGGGGGGATAACGAATGGGAGCAGGGTGATGAACTCGACTGGGCTGCGAAACTGTGGAACCCTCAAACGTATTACAAAAGCGGTAGGGACGAGCAGCAAGATTCCAACAATGATTGTTAGCACTGCCCACATCACCGAAGCCCCAAAATTGTACAAAAATTGAGAACTGTTAAAGATATTTGCATAGGCCTGAAAACTCAGCTGACCAAGCCTGGCCTTCAACGAGAAAATAAAAGTTGCCACTAGCGGCAAGAAGAAATACAGTACGCCAAGGAGCATGAAGAACCAGGCCCAAGCTTTTCCCCGCTTCATCGCAGCCACCTCTCCGTCCGACGTTGCAGGACGGTATAACCAACAATTGCCAAAGCCATGATAACTACCATCCCTAAGGACAAAGCATAGCCTACACCGGCATTACCCAATACGTCTCCACGCAGTTCCGAGCCAATCACGATCGTCACCAGGTTAATCTGTCCGCCGGTGAGAGCCTGGGCAGTGGCAAAAGCACCGAAGGCGTTCCCGAAGAGCAGGATCATCGTGCCGGCTAAGGCTGGACCCAAGATGGGCAAAGCCACGTAGCGCCAATACTGGAACGAGCTGGCGCCTAAATTCTCCGAAGCCTCCAGCCATTCGCGCCGCATGCCTTCAATCGCTGGTGCAATCACCAACACCATCAAAGGGAACTGGAAGTACATATAAACAATCGCCAACCCGGTGAAGGTGTATAGGGTGAACCCGTGAAAGTATGGGTTATAGCCCAATGCTCTTGCCCAACCGATTAATAGTCCGGTCGGACTGAGCAAGGCGATGAATGCAAATGCCAGCGGCACTCCCGCAAAGTTAGAAGCCACACCGGAGAAAGTCATCAGACTTGCGGACATGAACCTGGGTAAGCTTCCGCGAATGGCAGCGTAGGCTAACAGGAAACCGAAAATCCCACCTCCTATTGCAGTAATCAGGCTGAGTTTGATGCTGATCCAATACGACTGCATCAAGTACTTAGAATGGAGTAGCGTTACAATATTTTGAAACGTAAAGGATTTGGTGATTGAATCTTGAAAACTGCGGATGACGATGGTCGAAGATGGATAAAGAAGAAAAAGGAAGGTGAATAGAAAGAATGGCACAAC
>JBGOXS010000072.1:0-3797 GCA_041479245.1 Anaerolineae bacterium | reverse complement strand
GAATATTCCAACGTTCAGCCAGCATCATTCCATGCAGGCGCCGGGGCTGCAGGTGAGTATAAATAATTGGGATTTCCAGGATGTTGACGTGATTGGTGTAGATGATCAGCGGTCCCTGCCTTGGGACCCGAATCAGCTCTGCGTCATCGATGCGGCAGATCAGGCTGGTAATGCCTTTAAATGTAATTTGGATGAGGCGTTGTGAGAGGGTCACACGCCTGCCTGTGGAGGTTGGTAGATGATCTCGATCTGGCGTGGCAAGACTTCCACGTCCAACTGGCTGCCGTCCACACAGATGATCTCACCATCCGTCTGTGCCGGCAGCGGTCCATCCTGAGCAGTGATGCTGATCTTCGCCGCTCTCCCGGTTTTTATGGCGGCTTGGGTGGCCTGATCCCCCTTGGTGAAATGAGGGATCATCTTGATCACCTCGAATGAGCTCATCTGCTCGGCGATGCAAAGGTCAAAGAGTCCATCGTCAGGCAGCGAATCGGGTGCCATATAAAATCCACCCCCCAGCCTGCGCCCATTCATGATCGAGATCAGCAATGAGCGCTGAGTGATCACATTCCCGTCGTATTCAATCTTTGCCAGGGGGGCTTTATTGTAGAGGAAAACCGTTTTTAGCACAGCTGCCATAAAGCTCAGGTAGCCACCCCAACGCGGCATCTTGGATACTTCAATGGTGGTTATGGCATCGAAGCCTACACCCACACAGTTGGCAAAGTACCTGCCCAGCGGGTACTTACCCCCCACAACCCGACCAATATCGACGGTGCGTCGATTCCCTGCCACGAGTGCCTGGATTCCAGCCTCGAGATCCGCAGGGATGCCCACACTGCCTGAAAAATCATTCCCCCGCCCCACGCACAGCACTCCCAAGGGAGGAATGGATTTGCCTTCCAGCTTGCTCAGCATCAGCCCGTTGACCACCTCGTTGACGGTGCCATCGCCTCCGGCGGCAACGATCACGTTATAGCCTTCACTTATTGCCTGTTGGGTCAACTCAATTCCATGCCCGGGATGTTCGGTGCGCACAAGATTGTAGCTGACGTTATGTTGGGTAAAGAGCTGCTCGATTTGCGGCAGGGCATGTAAACCATTGCCATGCCCGGCAGTTGGGTTCAGGATGATTTTATAGGAAAGAGTCATGACGGCGATTATATCAGCCGTATGGTATTCAGATAAGAGATACTTTAGTCAATTTATGACCAGAGTTTTAGCCAAGTAGACTGCCTGGTTACCCAATTACCCCATTACCTGATTGTCTTATTCTTAAAATTCCTTTATGTACTTTGTGCTTTGGCAGTGTCTTCGCGATTTCACTGTACGTCGTGGTTAATTACTTTTATTTCTTGCCTTTATCGCCTATCAGTAGTAAATTTAGGCATCCAAAGCCCGGAAAGGCTACATCTTGGAGGAAAAATTGGCTAACCCACGAATGCCGGTTTTGTTTATGGGGCACGGCAGCCCGATGAATGCGATCGAAGATAATCAGTTCACGCTGGCATGGCAGGAAGCTGCCCGGCGAATCCCCCAACCCAAAGCCATCCTGTGCATTTCAGCCCATTGGGAAACGCTTGGCAGCCAGGTTACCGCCATGGAGACCCCACGCACCATCCATGATTTCTACGGGTTTCCGCGCCCCTTATTCGAGAAGCAGTACCCTGCCCCAGGCTCCCCTGAGCTGGCAACCCGGATTGTCGAACTGGTCGGTGAATCCAAGGTGATACCCGATCTCTCATGGGGATTGGACCACGGGACCTGGTCTGTGCTGTGCCGGATGTATCCCAATGCAGATGTGCCAGTTGTGCAGCTCAGCCTCGACCGTTCCCATGAAAACGCAAACCATTATCAGCTGGGTCAGGAGCTACGCCAGCTGCGTAAGGAAGGTGTGCTTATCGTCGGGAGTGGTAATATCGTGCACAACCTGCGCTTGATGGTGTGGGAAGATACAGCTTTTGACTGGGCAATAGAATACGATGCAAAAGTCAGGCAGTGGATCCTCGAGAATGACCACGATGAGATCATTCATTATGAAAAACACGGTCGGGCTGCCGAGCTCTCAGTGAATTCAGCCGAACACTACCTGCCGCTGCTTTACATTTTAGGTTTAAAAGAAAAAGATGAGCCGGTTGGCTTCTTCGCCGATAAACTTTGGGGTGGGTCACTCTCCATGCGCTGCGTAAGGATCGGTTAACCGAAAAATGAAGATCACCAAGGTGGAAACACGGACCGATCTCAGAAAATTCATCGACTTGCCCTACCAGCAGTATAAAGATGACCCGGTGTGGGTACCACCACTGCGTGATGAACAGCGCGGTCAGTTCGACCCGGTCCGCAACCCGCTCCTCGAGCATTGCGAATATGGCTTGTTTTTACTTCAGGAGGACGGAAAAACCATCGGGCGCATTGCGGCATTCATTGATCGTCTGGCGGTCGAAGCCTGGGGAGAGCCGGTTGGGTTGTTCGGCTATTATGAGTGTCCCAACGACCCTAAAGCCTCGCAGCTTTTGCTGGACACCGCTCGCGATTGGCTGGTGGGGCATGGCATGAAAGCGATGCGTGGCCCCTGGAGCTTCGTCTCACAGGAATGGGGCGCAGTGGTGGAAGGCTACACACCTTCACCCATTGTCATGGCACCCTACAATCCCCCTTACTATAATGATCAATTCATTGCATATGGGCTGCTCAAAGCCAAAGATTTGCTGGTATATATCATCGACGCAGCCGAGGGTTACCAGATCCCCGAGCGCATTCTCACCCTGACGGATAAGGTGGCAGAACGCTATCAAGTGCATGTGCGACCGCTCGACATGAAGAACTTCAACCGTGAGGTGGAGACGATCATCGAGCTATCCAACCAGAGCCTGGCAGGCAATTGGGGCTATTCGCCCGTTACCGAAGCTGAAGTGCGGGCCATGGCACATGACCTCAAGCCGATCATCCACCCAAAAGCGGTGCTGTTCGCTGAAGACCAGCAAGGAAGACCGATCGGGTTCGCCATTGCGATACCGGATGTAAACCAGATCCTCAAAGGCCTGAACGGCAGCATGTTCCCCACCGGGTGGTTGCATTTACTTTGGAAGCTACCGCGCCTTACCCGGTACCGCATGTTCGCCCTGGGTGTCATACCCGAATATCACGGTATGGGGATCGACAGCCTGATCTACCGCGCCCTGTATGAAGCGTGCTATACCCCGGACATCCGGATGGAGATCAATTACGTTTTGGAAGATAACTACCCGATGAACAATGCCATCCTCAAACTGGGGGCAAAACCACTCCGCCGCTATCGGGTGTATGAGATGAGCATTTGAGGTATTGAGGAACCAGCTGATCTGGGCGTAGCTCTATCCAATCCTCACTGCTGATGGAGGTCCCACATGCTATTCTGGATATTCCTGCTGATTGCCATCCTCACCGAGGTGGTTGGCACGTCTCTGATGAAGGCTTCACAAGGGCTGACGCGGCTCATCCCATCCGTGTTGATGTTCGTGCTGTATGGGATCAGCTTCGTCTTTATGGCATTGGCACTTAAAAAGATTGAAGTCGGCACCGCCTATGCCATCTGGTCGGGGTTGGGCACCGCCCTGATCGCGACAATTGGCATCGTGTGGTTCCGCGAATCCTTTAACTTCCCCAAGCTGGTGGGGTTGATGCTGATCATCGCGGGGGTCGTTCTGCTTAATTTAAAGAGTGCCGGGTAAACTAATGCCTCCGGAGAAGGAATTGAGGCCATCGTGGCTGGACAATGTCTTTACTAGAAGGACTCACCGGGTACTGTCGTTTAGGTT
>JBGOXS010000071.1:0-3820 GCA_041479245.1 Anaerolineae bacterium | reverse complement strand
GCCATTATGGTACTCATCTCAATGGCAAACCCATTCAAGACGTCCTTACCAATGGTGTTGACTGATATGGTTTATCAATCCCTTAAAAAGGGGACATCTCTACTTTGTAGAAAAAGGGACATTTCTACTTTGCATTGACAGTAGAATTGCGCATGCCCTTCCGTGCCAGGCTGTCTACCCGTTGGTTATATCGGTTCCCGGCATGTCCTTTCACCCAGTTCCAGGAAATGTCGTGTTCCTTGATGCAAGCATCGAGGGTCTGCCAAAGGTCGATGTTTGCCAGCTTGCCGCTCTTCCTCTTCCAGCCTCGCCGACGCCAATCGGGCAGCCACTCGGTGATGCCTCTGCGCAGGTACTCAGAATCGGTGTAGAGGTCAACCTGGCACGGCTCGTTGAGCGCCTTCAAAGCCTGGACTGCTGCAGTCAGCTCCATGCGGTTATTGGTCGTGCACGCCTCTGAGCCATACAGCTCCTTCTCGTGCCTGCCAAACAACAGCAGGGCAGCCCATCCACCTGTCCCGGGGTTGGGCTCACATGCTCCATCTGTGTAGATTGTCACGTGGATCAGGTCTGCCATCAGCGCACCTGGCTGTTAATTTCCGCCGCCACTGCATCCAGGTTTTCCAATATTGCGGGGATTTGGTCGCTGCTGACCTTCGGATCGATCAGCTGGGTCATGGCGTCATTGAGCACCCAACGCGTCACACTCCATGAAGCCAGGCTCGGCTCACCATGAGCCACCGGCAGCAGAGACAGCGCCTGGGCCCATTGCGGATTTTGGTTTGAGTTTTCATCCAGGTAGCTCAGTGTACTTTGCCGCGTTGGGTAGACTTCGAATGTACTTACCCATTCGGTCTGGTTGGGTGGGTAAACCAGCCATTCGGTTACCAGCCACGCCGCCAGCTGCCTGGCAGGTGTCGACCGCGTGATCAGCAAGGAGGGACCATAGGTATCCACTGCCGCCTGACTGCGGGACGGGAATGGGATTGCCTCCCATATGTCCTTGCTGCCAGCCTGCGAAAATGCCTCCTGTTGGGCTGGAATGTCAAACAGGCTTCCCACGACAAATAACGCCTGGCGGGTGGCAAATTCAACTTGCGGGTTAAGTCCCGCTTTAGACCATGCACAACCTCTCTCCACCATATCCTTGATGGTTTGAAATGCCTGCAAGGTTTGCGGGGTGTCGAATAAATACCCCTCCCCACTGGGATTGGTGATCCCTCCACCGAAGGCATAGATCCAGCCGGCCAGTGCTCCAGGTTGGGGTGTGATCAGCCAGCCGCCCTTGTTCTGGTCAGTTTTGCCGCCTTGCGCAGTCCATGCTTTAGCTGCTGCGCATGCTTGGTCGGTGAATTCATAAGGGGTCGTGGGTGGGTTAGAGTAGCCAAGCTCTCGTGCCCAGCTCTGGTTATAGAATAACACGTACGCTGAACGGTAAAATGGGATTCCGAGGCGCACTGACCCGCCTGAGCTCGCATTTTTCACCACGTCCTCCGCCCAAAAGCCGGGGATAAAGTCGGACAGTTCTCCACTCGAAAAACCCCACACTGGGTCGTTCACATATGGGGTGAGATCTGTCAATATGCTGTTTCCATTCCAATTTTGCGCCTGGTACCCATAATCAATCAGCACATCCGGCAGCGTTCCCGAGATGATGGCCGATTCCATCTCCTCATCTAGCCTGCCAAAACCTTCATATGAGCTTACACTCACATGGATTCCCCATTGGTTAGTACGGTTGAACTCATCCACCATGGCCTGCAGCACGTCACCCGTTTTGCCGGTCCAGGGCTGCCACAGCCTCACCTGCGCCTCACGCAAGTCTGCACTCGTCACACCCAGGGGTGAAGGTGTCTCTTCATTCGGCGTGGGCGGGATGGCTGGCACGGAGGTCGGCTTGTTTAATCTGTGTATTTCGGCGGTACTTTGGGTTTTGAATGCGGTATTGGGTAGTGCTGTCTGGGTGATGGCGTCGGGATCAGCAGTTGTATTGACGGGTAAGCTGATCGCCAGGATTGCCAGGATCAGCGCTAACCCTAGAGTTATGCCATAAAATAAGGTAAGATAACGTTTTAACGCCTGATCGGGGCCCAAAAATAGTCGCACACAGTTCTCCAGTGTTGCACTCAGTTCTCCAGTCAGGTGATTATATCAAAAAGTACCTCTAGCTTCAGATCCGCGCTAAGCCATGACCGACGTTACTAAAACCAACCTTCCGCACATTAAATCCTACCGGCTACAAGGTTTATCCCTGAGCCCAGACTTCGTCCATCCCGATTACCAAGGCGGTTCGATCCTCAACCTGCCCTCCAGCATCTGTCAATCACTAGGCGCTGGTCCATTCGGTGCTGTTCCCCTGCGACCTGATCTGACTGTCGCCGCCTCCGACAATGTACGACGTGTCATCTTGGTGCTGGTGGATGCCTTATCGCTCGATCGGTTGCAGCGCTGGATAGCGGATGGCACCGCCCCGATCTGGTCGCGCCTGGCGGAGCAGGGCAGGCTCGCCGCACTCACCTCGATCGCTCCCTCCACCACTGCCGCCGCCCTCACCTCCCTGTGGACTGGCCGCAGCCCTGCCGAGCACGGCATCGTTGGCTATGAGCTGTGGCTGAAGGAGTACGGCGTGGTCAGCAATATGATCACCCATTCGCCGATGAGCTTCGGCAATGATGCCGGCAGCCTCGTCCGGGCCGGTTTCATCCCCGAGCAATTCCTGGATCTCCCCACGCTAGGTCATCACTTGGCCGCTTCCGGCATCCGCAGCTACGCCCTTCAGCACCGCAGCATCATCCACTCGGGATTATCCCAGATGTACTTCAAGGATGTGAGCTTGCACGGCTTCTTCACTTCTGCCGAGCTGTGGGTCAACTTGCGCCACCTGGTGGAATCCAACCCCCGCCAGAAGCAATATTTTTGGGTTTACACCGGTCAGATCGACCATTTCTCACATTACTATCACCCAGATGATGAGCGCGTTGCGGCCGAGCTTGGTGATTTCAGCTGGGCGTTCGAGCAACAGTTCCTGGATAAACTCTCCCCTGCTCTCAGGGAAGGCACCCTCATTCTGCTTACTGCTGACCACGGCATGATCGCCACCGAAAAGTCAGCCCGCTATGATCTGCGTAACCACCCTGACCTCACCCGCCTGCTGCACATCATGCCAACCGGCGAAAACCGCCTGGCGTACCTGTTCATCAGCCCCGGGCAGACGGACCAGGTGGTAACCTATTTCGACCAGACATGGCCTGGTCAGTTTTCATTCATTGACCCGGCTGAAGCCGTCGAAAAGGGCCTTTTCGGACCTGGTACACCCCACCCGCGCCTCTCCGACCGTCTGGGGGATCTGATTGTCGCTGCCCACAACGATGCCTACCTGTGGTGGGCGGATAAGGAGAACCCCCTCATCGGTCGCCACGGCGGCCTCTCCGCCGAAGAAATGATCGTGCCATTGCTGTCGGTAATGCTGTAAAGGAAAAGTGAATTGCAGTAGGGGTTCCTCCCCTAATCACCGGTTTATGGGGATTGGGGGGAAGCAGGAGGAGGCGGGTGTTATCCGTTTGCCTGTACCGGATGTCCTTCCCGATATCTATTTGAACTTCACCCCATAGAATGGACACCAAGTTAAGGAGCACATATAATCAACTTGGAGAAAATCATGAGCGTGAAGCGAAAGAAATACAGCAAACAGTTCAAATTGGACGCCATCCAGATGTACGAGAATGGAGAAAAATCGATGGCGCTGGTAGAGCGAGAACTGGGGATCACAGACGGCTTGCTTGCAAAATGGCGGGACGATTTACAGCGTGTGAAAGACCCG
>JBGOXS010000070.1:0-4031 GCA_041479245.1 Anaerolineae bacterium | reverse complement strand
TACAGCACGCCCATGTGCGGACCAAAGAACTTGTACTGTGAGCCTCAATGAACAAAAAGAAAAACTGACTTATACTGCGAGGTTATTAATTGAGTAAATATTTTAAAACATCGTTTGTTTGAAATAGGCATGAATAAAAGGAAACCGCCTCCAAGTTACTGGGGGCGGTTATTTGTTGATAATATGGAAAGATATTACTCCTCAGATGCTACACTAGAAAACATCCATCGCCTGTGCTACGGGATGAGGATGTAGCCTGTGTCGATAGTGTTCATATAGAAGCATTCCTCAAGTGGTATTGGCGGGGTCGACTGAGTGTTGAAAGCCTTCATCCCTTCAAGCTCACCCGTGCCATGCACCGTTGCACTGCCTAGGAGGGTTCCATCTGCCGAAACATGGGTAGAGAAATGACCATCCCAGGTTCCATCATATGCATCAGGGTTAATAGAAACAATACCGTATGCATGAACTTCCCCCGTTGCTAGATTTATCTCTGTGTTCATCACAGCATCATTAATCCCGGACCAATAAGGGCTATCGGATGTTACTATATTATGCAATGGGATGCCCCGTTGGTGCAGTATATTCCCGCTGATCCACTGGCGCTCAGGGTCTCCCTGAGTGATCGGACATTCAGCTCCCGAATAGTAGATCCGGGTGGCTCTGGCTGTGGCTGGAACAGCACTCACCAGGATGACAACCATTGCTAGTGCAAACACTACGCTAATTCTTTTCGCTTTCATTTTTTCCTCCTCGGGAATATAAAAGTTTGTAATTGGATTGGTTTTTTTGAGAAATTTCCTTTACAGCCAATAATCGCCTCCTTTCAGGGATCCGATAAGTGCAGTGATCCCTGCCCGAATAATATCTCAGGGAAGCTTAATGCCCTGACAAATCATGAGTGCCCACACAAAATCCAAATACTTCTTATTTCGTGGGCATCACCAAGGGATCAAATGATGCGATCGCTTGATGCGCATCTGGACCTTCTGTAATGCATACAAAGTAAATTGGATCCCCGGTATAAGTCACAACATGAAACGTCCTGCTCATCGAATTTACAGCATCATATAATTGCATCGTCATCATTGGTGGTGGCGTATCGGAGTTTGGATTATTTTGAACCCAAGCAGCTACATCTGCTTCGGTAACTCCTGGGTTCAACGTCATGCCAGACAGCCCATAATTCAGATGCGATTGGTCATTGACCACAATTTCATATACAAACTCAGCTGTATGTGGCTGACTAATGATCTGCATGGTGCATTTATCTCCAGGGTCAAATGTGAAGATGACGTTCGCCATTGAGCTGAGATTACTTCGCCATGCATTTGGAGTTGGGGGCGTGGCTTTCGGTGCCGCACATGCGGATACAACCAGTATTACTAATATAAGAGTGATACCTCGTGTGAAAAATCTTTTGTGGTTCATATTATTTACCTCCTTTAGGTTTCTGAACCAATTGAATTTTGGTTTTGCGCCTGATCAAGCGCTTGCCTTTTGTGCTATCACTATAGCATCCTATCATTTGACTTTATTGCCATTTTTTGCCAAATTTCGCCAAAAATTTGAATTTATGCCATGCTATTCGTAGGGAGACCGGGATCATCTAGGGAAAGGAAGTTGCCATGACCAACTCAATTCCCACCAACACGCTTGAAAAATTCACCACCTTCGGGGACCTGCTTCGATATCTAAGGCGCCGCGCAGGCATCACCCAGCTGGAATTATCGATTGCTGTGGGATATAGCATTTCCCAGATCAGCCGGTTGGAGCAAAACCTGCGTCTGCCAGACCTCCCCACCATCGAAGCCCGTTTCATATCCCCGTTGTGTTTAGAAGATGAGCCGAAAGCTGTTGCCCGATTGTTGGAGCTGGCTGCCGCAGTCCGGCGAGAAGACGCACCCGCGCTTGGACTATGCCCCTATAAGGGATTGGACTATTTCGACGAAGCCGATGCCGACTTGTTCGTCGGACGTGAGGCTCTAACCGAGAAACTAACCGCGCGCGCGCTTGCTCTGGTTTACGGAACACATGCTGACCAAGATCGGTTCTTCGCTATCGTGGGTGCTTCGGGCAGCGGGAAATCCTCCCTCGTTCGTGCTGGCCTGGTTCCAGCCCTGCGCTGGAATAAACGATCTGCTAATTGGCTGATTCACGTCCTCACCCCCACCGCTCATCCTCTCGAAAACCTTGCCACTACCCTTGCGCGAGAGAAAGGCTCCCTAGCCGCCACTACCACATTGATGGATGATTTAGCACGTGACCAACGCACGCTAGATCTTTATATCAAGCGGGAGCAAAAAACAAATGGCGGAATTTATTTCCTGCTGGTCGTAGACCAGTTTGAAGAATTGTTCGCCCTATGCCGTTCGGAGGATGAGCGTTCTGCTTTTATTGGTAATCTTATAACGGCCGCTTCCGACTCGACAAGCGGAGCAATTGTGGTTATCACCCTGCGTGCCGATTTCTATGCCCACTGCGCAAGTTACCTCCAGCTGCGTGAAGCTCTGGCTTCCCACCAGGAATATATCGGAACGATGAGCGATGAAGAAATGCAACGGGCAATTGAAGAACCAGCTCGCCGCGGTCGCTGGGAGTTTGAGCCCGGGTTGGTCGATTTGATCCTGCATGATGTGGGCCACGAGCCAGGAGCGTTACCATTACTCTCCCATGCCCTGCTCGAGACCTGGCAACGGCGGCATGGTCGAACGCTAACATTGAGCGGTTACGCTTCCGCAGGAGGGGTGCGTGGGGCTATCGCTGAGACAGCTGAGACCGTGTTCACCGATCAATTCACTCATGAGCAGCAGGCCATCGCCCGACGCATTTTCCTGCGCTTAACAGAGCTCGGGGATGAAACCGCCACTGGAGATACACGCCGCCGGGCGACATTCAACGAGCTGATCCTCAAACCGGAAGAAACGGACTCCACGCAAGCTGTATTGAAAGCACTGGCAGATGCACGCCTGGTCACCACCAGTGAAGACTCGGTCCAGGTAGCACATGAGGCATTGATCCGCGAATGGCCTACCTTGCGTGGTTGGTTGGAGGATAATCGCGAGGGACTGCGCCTGCACCGCCAACTTACCGAGGCAGCCCAGGAATGGTTGGCAGCGGAGCGTGAACCTGATATCTTGTATCGTGGTGCTCGTTTGGCACAGGCGCGTGAATGGGCAGATGCTCATGCGGAGGATATAAATACCCTGGAAAGGGAGTTCCTGGCAGCTTCTATTCAATTCAACGAAAGTGAAGCTGCTGAGCGTGAAGCCCAACACCAGCGAGAGCTGCAGGCTGCCCGGCAGTTGGCAGAAGCAGAAAGCCGTTCAACAAAAAAGCTACGTAAGAGAGCCATCTACCTGAGCCTAGCTCTGGCAATTACCTTTTTTTTAGTGGTGGTGGCGATTGTCTTAGCACGGCAGGCTACTCAAAATGCCGAGCTGGCTGTTGTCGGGCAGTCGACGGCTGATGCCGCTAGTACTAAGGCAATTAATGAGTCCTTTGGTCATGTTACGGCTGAAGCCATGGCTGTGAATCAGCGGACTACAGCTGATGCTGCCAGCATACAAGCAATCAATGAGGCCCATACACGCGCCACTGCAGAGGCCCGGGCGGAAGCTGAATCTCAAATTAACCTCAGCCTGAGTCTGGCTGCTGCCGCCCAACAGGCGAATCAGAGTGGTCAGAGTGACCTGGCGCTTGCGCTGGCTATGGAATCAGTCAAAATAAACCAACCACCCGCAGAAGCGCTGAAAGTATTGCGTGCAGTAGCGTTAGGCACCGGAGCCCGTGCGGTTCTAACCGGGCATAGCCAGTCGGTGCAAGCAGTTGCGATTTCTCCGGACGCAAAAACCGCCTTCTCAGGCAGCTGTGCCCAATTGGATGCCCAGGCAGTATGTCTGGCTGGCGAGCTGATCCTGTGGGACCTGGATGCCTTGAAAGAGTCGCGTCGCTGGTCAGGACATTCCGGTTGGATTACCGCGGTTGCCATGAGCCAGGATGGGCAAACGCTGATCTCAGGTGCTGAGGAT
>JBGOXS010000069.1:0-4050 GCA_041479245.1 Anaerolineae bacterium | reverse complement strand
GCCATTATGGTACTCATCTCAATGGCAAACCCATTCAAGACGTCCTTACCAATGGTGTTGACTGATATGGTTTATCAATCCCTTAAAAAGGGGACATCTCTACTTTGTAGAAAAAGGGACATTTCTACTTTGCATTGACATCACATAGATTTCTATAACCTTTCAGGTTTCTCAAACGATCAGATATTGAAAAAGGTGGATTGCTTCGTACAACATTTTTCTCTTACAATGACAATAATTTATATTGAGAAGTCTTCACCCTGCCACGAACCATCGGTGGGGACGTGCACATGGGGTTTACCGTTGGCATGACGCTCACCCTGCCCTTCGAGGGCTTCCACGCGTTTGATCAGGTCCACTAGGGAGACACCCACCAGGTCCGGCAGTTTGGTGTGATCCAGATCTGGGGCGTCGGAAGCGTGGTGTGGCTTGGTGCGTGAGACGGTTTGCCCGGGCACACCGACCACCACCGAGTTCGGCGGTACCGACTTGACTACCACGGCGTTAGCTCCGATACGGGTATCTTCGCCGATGGTGATAGCACCCAGCACCTTGGCACCGGCACCCACCACCACACGATCGCCCAGGGTGGGATGGCGCTTACCCTTTTCCAGGCTGGTGCCACCCAGTGTCACTCCATGGTACAGCGTGACGTCCTCACCAATCTCCGCAGTCTCACCGATGACCACACCCATGCCGTGGTCGATGAATAAGCCCTGGCCGATCTGGGCTCCGGGGTGGATCTCAATGCCTGTCAAGAGGCGCACCAGCTGGGAAAGCATGCGCCCCAGAAGCTTGAGTCCGTGCTGCCACATCCAATGAGCCAGGCGGTAGCCCCACAGAGCATGCAAGCCGGGGTAGAGCAGCACGATTTCGAGAGAGGAGCGTGCGGCGGGGTCGCGTCCAAGCGCTGACTGTACATCGCGCCGTAGGGTTATCCATAGACCTTCGTGCTCGATCGTGCGCGTTGTTGATTCGCTATAGGTATGTATTTCCATTATTCCTCCGATCACCCGGGCGATATAGAGAGATCTTACCGCCCGACGATAGACATTGGCTCCAGGTAATTGCCGTCCAGCTAGGATGCCAGGTCGGCGAATAGGGCGGTACTGAGGTAGCGCTCACCGAAATCGGGAGCAATGACCACTACCAATCTACCGGTATTCTCGTCCCGCTTAGCCACCTGCAAGGCAGCCCATACTGCCGCGCCAGATGAAATCCCTACCAACAGACCCTCTTCCTGGGCCATGCGGCGGGCAGTCTCCAGAGCTTCATTGTTCTTCACTCGGATGATCTCGTCGTAAATACGCGTGTTGAGCACCTGAGGGATGAACCCCGCCCCAATGCCCTGCAGCAGGTGTGGACCTTTCTCGCCACCTGACAGAACCGCTGAGCCATCCGGCTCAACCGCCACCACCTTGAATGTAGGCTTACGCGCCTTGATCACCTCGCCCACGCCGGTGATGGTACCACCAGTGCCCACACCACCTACCAGGATATCAGCCGCACCGTCGGTATCCTGCCAGATCTCCTCAGCAGTCGTGCGGCGGTGGATTTCGGGGTTGGCGGGGTTGTTGAACTGTTGGGGGATGAAGTAGCGCGGGTCTGCGGCGGCCAGCTCTTCGGCTTTACTGATAGCGCCAGCCATTCCGTCGCTGCCGGGCGTGGTTACCAGCTCAGCACCGTAGGCACGCAGAAGCATCTTGCGCTCACGGCTCATCGTATCGGGCATGGTCAGCACGCATTTATAGCCGCGGGCGGCGCAGACCATGGCGAGGGCGATGCCGGTGTTGCCGGAGGTCGGTTCGAGGATGATTGTATCAGGCTTGATCAAGCCCATCTTCTCAGCGGCGTCGATCATGGCGACCCCGACGCGGTCCTTGACGCTGTGCGCCGGGTTGAACGACTCGAGCTTGACAACCACGTCAGCTTTTGAGCCATTGGTCAGGTGGTGCAGGCGCACGAGGGGCGTGCCGCCCACCAGCTGGGTGATATTATTGGCGATTTTCATTTCTTATGTTCCCCTTCTCCTTAACGGCAGACTGACAAGCAAATAAAAAAGTGGCTCTCAAGCCACGCAAGGCGATATACACATGCGGGGTGCCACCACCTTTTCGTCAGGTTGTCAGTCAGGGTTGAGGGATTAGCTTGACGGCGAGGCGGTTACGAACCCCGCCTCGGACAGATGCAAGTTGACAAGGAATGTACTCCAAAATATGACATAGATGAGAATATTAGGTGCAATTATAGCTGTAAATAATAATGTGTCAAGAGCATGTTGCATTCTGGCGTGCTTTGCTCGCTCCGGCAGGCTATGCTCACATTATTTCACCTGGCCGGAAAGGGTCAGGGCTGAATGAGCCAGATCTGCCCGGCTTACCCAACCTGCCTGTGAGGGCGTTACGGCTCAACGTCGGGTGGGTAAAGGCTGCCCAAGTGAGAAAATGAGGAACCACGAGCAAGTGAAGGCCCGCGGTTCCTTTTTCCTAAATCCACTTATTTGTCCAGAATTTCTGGCTCCTCGCCGGAACCGATGCCCAGGGGCTTCCACTTGCTGGGGTCTTTCAGGCGGTGCTGAATGCCGCCGCGCTCATGGATTTTATCGAACCCATCAGGCTTGATGAACATCCCCTCGCCATCCAGGAGGGCGGTGAGACCTTCCTGACCGGGCTCGGGGCGCTTCTTGCCGTGGAACTTAGCGGCTTTCTCGGGCACGTAATCAGTGGGTTCCTCATAGGTGGTGATGTAGCCTTCGAAGTTACGCAGGATGATCTTGTGGTCCGACATGCTGAGGAGGTAATTTGGCATGACGGGGATCTTACCGCCACCGCCGGGAGCGTCGATCATATAGGTGGGCACAGCATAGCCGGAAGTATGGCCACGCAAACCCTCCATGATCTCAATGCCCTTGGCGACGGGGGTGCGGAAGTGACCGGCGCCATGCACCAGATCGCATTGGTACAGGTAGTAAGGCCGGACGCGGATGCGAACCAGGTCCTGCACCAGCTGGCGCATGATGTGAACATTGTCGTTGACGCCTGCCAGCAGCACGGACTGATTACCGAGGGGAATACCGGCGCGGGTGAGCCTATCGGTGGCTTGAGCCAGCTCGGTGGAGATCTCGTTGGAATGGTTGACGTGGATGTTCAGCCACAGCGGGTGGAACTTCTGCAGCGTATCGCACAGCTCTTCGGTGATGCGCATGGGCAGGAAAACCGGCACGCGCGAGCCGATGCGCACGATTTCGATGTGAGGAATCTCGCGCAGGCGGGTGAGGATCTCCTCGAGGATCTTGGGGGCGAGCACGAGCGGGTCACCACCGGAGAGCAGGACGTCGCGCACCTGGGGTGTGTGCCTCAGGTACTCGAGTTGCATCTCGAACTCGGCGCGTGAGAAGGTGGCTGCGGGATCACCCACGATGCGCGAGCGGGTGCAGTAGCGGCAGTAGGAAGCGCATTGGGTGGTCACGAGCATCAGCACCCGGTCGGGGTAGCGGTGCACTAGACCCGGGACGGGGGAGTGGGCGTCTTCGGAAAGCGAATCGGCCATCTCGGCAGTAAAGGGCACCATCTCGCAGTCATTAGGGATGACCTGCTTGCGGATGGGATCCTCAGGGTCATCGGGGTTGATTAGGGAGATGAAGTAGGGGGTTATATCGACGCGGAAAAGGTGGGGTGCATTGAGGGCGTTAGCCTCGTCTTGGGTGAGGGTGAGCACCTTACCGATCTCTTCGGCGGTGTTGAGGCGGTGGGAGAGCTGCCAGCGCCAGTTGTTCCATTGGTCGTCGGGGACGTCCTGGTAAATGGGCGCTCGCTTTGAAAGGAATAGGTGGTTGGACATATCGGTCTGCTCCTTGAAAGTAGGATCCTCCAAAGTAGGAGGAGTATATCCTGAATTTGGGGAAATTGGGAGGGGAAAGGCAATCACCGCAGGCAGCGTTGAGGGTGCGTATGAACTTCACCCCATAGAATGGACACCAAGTTAAGGAGCACATATAATCAACTTGGAGAAAATCATGAGTGTGAAGCGAAAGAAATACAGCAAACAGTT
>JBGOXS010000068.1:0-4163 GCA_041479245.1 Anaerolineae bacterium | reverse complement strand
TGACTTCTAATCTGGTTATTTCTGCATTGCTCATTGTCAGTAGTTCGTCCATGTTGTGTCCCTTTAAAGGGGACATTTTAACTTTGCACAAAGGGGACTCTACTACTTTGCACTAACAAATTTTCACAAACCAGTTGACTCTTTTAGGATTCTTCTGTATAATGGATATATTGGGAGCGCTCCCAATATTTTATCTCATTGGAATTATACAATCTATCTGGAACCCATTAGTGCCTAATCTGACGCTCGAAGACATTGCCAAGCAAGCTGGAGTATCGCGATCCACCGCATCCAGGGTGGTGAACAATGATCCAAACGTCAGCAACAGTGTCCGCATGAAGGTCCAGGAAGTGATTTTAGCAACCGGCTATCATCCACATGCTGCTGCCCGCAGCCTGGCGTCCCACCGCTCGTGGATGATCGGACTGGTTCTGCCGCGTACAGTGAGCACTTTCTTCACCGACCCATATTTTCCTCGCCTCACTCAGGGTGTTGCCCAGGCATGCAACCAGCACAACTATACCCTGGCGCTCTTCCTGCTAGACACAAAAGAGGATGAAAAACGCATTTTCCCACTCATCTCACGCAGAGGGCAGTTAGACGGGATCCTGCTGCAGACTGCGCCGTTGGAGGATATATTAATCGATAAGCTGGTCAGCTCTGATTTCCCAGTGGTAATTGCTGGGCGCCCATTCAAAGCCAATGGGATCAGCTATATCGATGTGGATAACCTCAATGCCGCCCATAATGCAGTGTGCCACCTGATCCAGCTTGGCTATAAGCGCATTGGAACGATCACCGGATGGATGAACAGCACAGTTGGTATTGACCGTAAGGAAGGTTACCTGAAAGCCATCACCGAACAAGGCTGGCAGGTGCAAGAGAAATTAATCGTGGAAAGCGATTTCACCGAGAATGGCGGTTATCTGGCGATGAAACAGCTGCTTCCGCTCAAACCGGACGCCATTTTTGCAGCTTCCGATACCATGGCAATTGGTGCCATCCGGGCAGCACGCGATGCAGGCCTGAGCGTCCCGGTGGACATCGCCTTTGTTGGCTTCGATGACCTGCCGGTTGCCTCCCTGTCGGATTTTAACCTAACCACCGTGCGCCAGCCGATCATCCAATTCGGCGCCAAAGCAGTGGATACGCTGATCGACCTGATCGAGAACGGCATCAAACCATCCCGGCGAATAATAATGGAGACAGAGCTGGTCATCCGCGACAGCTGTGGAGCATCCCAAAAGAAAATGGTAAGTGAAAGGCTCTAATATGAATACAAATTTGGGAGCGCTCTCAATATCAAAAGGTCTTAATCGCCCCACGAACAAGAGGAGGTGGAGAATCATCGAATATAACACAAAGACTGAACGATCCAACTGTATTACCAATCTAACCAAACTCTAAGGAGAATGAATATGAAACGCTTGTATATCGCAATCTCTGTAGTCATGGTGATGGGCATGCTGCTCGCAGCCTGTGCATCTCCAACCGCACAGACCATTATTCAGACTGGAGTGCCAGTCATCCAGACCCAAGTCGTTACGGTCAAGGAGACCTCGGTGGTCGTCCAGACCCAGGTGGTTGCACCGACTCCAGTGCCAGTGTCACCAGAGGAGCAGCTTCCGCGCAACGAAACGCTGTACTTCAATGGCCAGCAGTGGAGCGCGGTTGTAGGCTGGAATCCTTACTCTTCCAGCAATAATAATGCCATGGCTACCACCGCCAAGGACGTATCCCGCGTCCTCATGTTCGAAAGCCTGTACCTGTACGACATGCTGGATGGCAAGTCGTATCCTCTGCTGGCAGATGGCGATCCCGTGTGGAATGAGGCGCGTACTGAGGTCACCGTCAAGATCAAAGCTGCCGCCAAGTGGAGCGATGGCACCCCGGTGACCGCCGATGACGTGGCTTATACCTGGGCTACCAATCTCAAGTACTCGACTAGTGCTGGCAATAACTTCAAAGATTACGTCGATACCGTCACAGCGGTTGATCCCCAGACGGTTTTGATCAAATCCAAACTGGATGCGAACGGCAAAGCGGTCAATCCTCTTCAGATCCAGTCTTTCCTGGACATGTGCTTTGTCATCCAGAAAGCCTGGACCCAGACTCTGGAAGCCCGTTCCGGCAACGATGCAACTAAACTTTTAGCCGATCCCGGTGAAGATGCGGTTTACTCTGGACCTTACCATAAGTTCTTCTCTGACGATACCAAGGTTGTCCTCGTCCGTGATGACAACTACTGGGGTCAGGACAAATCCATGTGGGGCAAACTGCCAGTTCCGAAGTACCTGGCACATGTAATCTACAAGGATAATGCAGCCGGTTCTGTTGCTTTTGGACAGCTTGAAGTGGATGTCAGCCAGGAGTTTAACTCCAATGTTCAGGTTTTGTGGCTAAACTACTATCTACCCATTTCCACCTATCTTCCCGAGGCCCCCTATGGCATTGGCGCCAGCCTGCCAACCGCCTACTACAACCTGGCGTCACCTGGTTTGGATCAGGTCGCGATTCGCAAGGCGATTGCGATTGCGGTTGATTATCCCACCATCATTGCTAATGCCATGACCAACCAATCAGCGACCTTCGATCAGGTTCCACGCAGCCTGATGAACCCGACCGATGGCGAGCAAGCTCTGTATGACCATGCGGCTGTCGCTGACCTGCAATGGGCTGGCAATGATATTGAGGGCGCCAAGAAGATGCTGGATGATGCCGGTGTCAAGGACACCAACGGCGATGGCAACCGTGAATGGCCCGCGGGGACAGAGTTGCATTATGTAGCCACCTGCCCCAATGGCTGGTCTGACTGGCAGGCGGCGATCGAGGTAGTGGCTGCCGCAGGAAGAAAGATCGGCATTGATATCACCACCAACTACCCAGAATGGGGCGTTTATCAGACGGTCGTCACTAAATCAGATACAGATCTGCCTGAAGGCTATGACATCTTCATGATGTGGTCTGATGGTGCTGGCCCGACCCAGCCCTGGGGCCGTATCCGCCACCTGTTGAGCTCTGAATTCGTTGGCCAGGCGGTCAACTGGAACGGCAACTGGGGTCAATATAGCAATCCAGCTGTGGACGAATTAATCAAATCGATCCCCGCTGAAACCGATCCTGCCAAGCTGAAGGCAACCTATACGGAATTGGTCAAGGTCTACCTGACCGATGTCCCGTCCTTCACGCTCATGTATCGTCCCGATGCGTTCCATGCGGTGAGCGAGAGTGTCTGGACAGGCTACCCGCACCAGGGTGATGGCACAAACCCACCCGTCCCGCCGATGGACTGCACTGATGGTTGGGGTGTGGCATGTCTGTATAACCTCAAACTTGTGAATCCGTAACCGATAGTATAACTAAACAGCCATGTTCCGCCTAGCGAGGGGACATGGCTGTTTGTTATGATATCTCCATTATTATGACTTGTATTAATACAAGCTTATCAGGGTAAGATCGATAGGAGGTGCCGGCTTGAAAGGATACACGAAATATTTCGGTAATAAGCTGATGTGGTTCATAGTCACATTCATCGCCGCCTTCCTGTTGAATTTCTTCCTACCGCGCATGATGCCTGGCGATCCTGTGGCAGGCATCGTAGCCAGGATGGCCCAGGGCCAATCGAACGCGAGCGGGGTCCAAGCGATTTACAGGCAGTATACGGAATTGTTTGGTACCAACAAACCCATGTTCACCCAATTCTTTATATATGTAAAAAATGTATTCCGCGGCGATTTTGGTTTCTCGTTTGCCCAATATCCCAGAACGGTAGCAAACGTTCTTAAAAATTCCCTCGTGTGGACGGTGGCTCTGCAGTTCCCGGCGATCATCGTAGGTTTTCTGATTGGGAACATACTGGGTGTGTTAGCGGCTTATCTAAGGGGGGGATATGATAAAGCCGTCATGCCGCTTAGTATTTTCGTGAGTGGTTTACCGGCATTTGGCATGGCGACCATTTTACTGGTCATTTTTGGAATCACATTAAAAATGCTACCCACCTCGGGTGGATATGGGTTCGACCTGATGCCCAACCTTAGCTGGGCATTTATATGGTCGGTGATCGTACATTACCAGCTGCCGTTCTGGTCGATCGTGTTGATCGCCATTGGCGGCTGGGCGATTGGCATGCGTTCCATGTCCATCTATGAGCTGAATGCAGACTA
>JBGOXS010000067.1:0-4301 GCA_041479245.1 Anaerolineae bacterium | reverse complement strand
TTGATCTTCTCTGTTGACGTGATAAAATGTAATTGTCAAAGTTGGTTATTTCTATCAAAAATAGCAGAATTATCGAATTGAGCAAATTATATAAATGGAACGCCGTCCGCTGAAGAAACCCTCTGCGCTCGTGGAACCCCTGACACGGCGGGAGTTGGAAATCCTGGTGCTGCTGGCGGATAGCCGGTCGAACGCTGAAATTGCGAAGAGCCTGAGCCTGGCGCTCAGCTCGGTGAAGTGGTACGCGCAGCAAATCTATACCAAGCTGGGGGTACACAATCGCAAACAGGCCGTGGTGAAATCCCGCGAATTGGGTATCCTGGAACAGCTTGGACCCCCGACTATTGAAGTCCCCAGCCTCCCAACCGGCACGATCACCTTCCTGTTCACCGATATCGAAGGCAGCTCCCAGTTATGGGAGCAGATGCCGGAAGCGATGCGAGCTTCCGTTGCGCAACACCGCACGATCCTACGTCAGTCTATCGAGTCCAACGGCGGGCAGGTCTTCCAAATCCTCGGTGATTCATTTCAGGCAGCCTTCCGCCTGGCCTCCGAGGGTGTGTGCGCGGCATTGGCTGCCCAACGGGCGATACGAGACGCTCAGTGGGGTCCGACTGGACCGCTCAAGGTACGGATGGGCCTGCACGCCGGCTCGGCTGAACTAGATGAGGGGTCGAATATGTCCTACCAAGTGGGCTATACCCTCAACCGCGCTGCGCATATAATGTCCACTGGATATGGAGGCCAGATCCTGCTCTCCCTGGAGACCGCTGATCTGGTGGAGCGCGAGCTGCCGGAAGGGGTGGAACTGCGTGACCTGGGCCAGCACCGTCTGAAAGGCCTGCAGCAGCCGGAGCATCTTTACCAGTTGATCGTCGCGGACCTGCCCCAAAACTTTCAACCCCTGTCAACCGGAGTGTCGATCCCCCACAACCTGCCTGCCCAGCTGAGTTCCTTTATCGGTCGGGAGAAGGAGATTGCGGATCTTCAAGAACTTTTGATAACTCGCCATGCCCGGTTGGTAACGCTGACCGGCTCGGGTGGTACAGGTAAGACGCGCTTGGCATTACAGGCAGCAGAGCAGATACTGGATGCCTTCCCGCAGGGTATCTGGCTGGTGGAGCTGGCTCCTCTCTCTGACCCATCCTTGGTGGTACGAGCCGTCGCTGTTGTGCTTGGGGTGCAAGAAGACCAACAGCGAAGTATCCTCCAGGCGCTCATTGCATACCTGCACAACCGGAAAACACTACTGATCATCGATAATTGCGAGCACATAATTGTTGAGGCGGCAGCGCTGGCAGGGCATCTGCTGCACGCCTGCCCCCAGCTACACATCCTGGCAACCAGCCGTGAGATCCTGGGCGTCGAAGGCGAAACGCCTTTCCACTGCCCGTCTCTTTCTTTTCCGATAGGTCAATCCTCAATGGAATCTCTGGTGCAATACGAGGCGGTCCGCCTATTTGTCGAGCGGGCACAGACCATCTCTCCAAGCTTTACCCTGACCGAGTCGAATGGTCAACTGGTGGCTCGTATCTGCCAGCGATTGGATGGCATTCCCCTGGCCATCGAGCTGGCGGCTGCCCGCTTGCGAGCTTTCTCAATCGAGCAGATCGCCGTCCGGTTGGACCAGGCTTTCCGTCTACTCACCGATGGGAGCCGCACCAGCTTACCTCGCCACCAGACCCTCAAGGCGCTGATCGACTGGTCTTACAACCTGCTTACAGATCAGGAACGCTTGCTCTTCAATCGCCTGTCGATCTTCTCGGGAGGCTGGTCACTGGAAGCAGTAGAAGCAATCTGCTTAGGCGAAGGCATCTACCCAGATGACATATTTGATTTGATGGCACGCCTGGTGGACCGTTCGATGGTAATAGCCGAAGAGCAGGAGGAGCAGCCTCGATACCGGTTGTTGGAAACCCTAAGGCAGTATGCCTCACAGGCTCTACAGGAGAGTGGTCAGCAGGCTTACTGGTATGGACGTCACTTGGAGTATTATCTAAACGTGGCAGAGGAAGTCGAACCACAATTGAGAAGTTCTGAGGATATTCTGGGTGTGCAGCAGTTGACGCGTGAGAATGACAACCTGCGGACTGCTTTCGAAACAGCGGTACAAGGACAGAATACCAAGGCTATGTTGCGATTGAGCGGCGCACTCTATTACTTCTGGTACCGGATTGGGCGTATCCAGGAGGGCATGAATCAAACACTGCAAGCTATACAAATGCCCAACATAGAACAACACCCCATGGAGCTGGCGACTGCCTTGCAAGGCTTGGGTGAGTTTTATTGGCTGAGCGGTTCATATCAAAACGCCATCAAATCGCTTAACAGAAGCATTGACCTGGCTCGTACCGTGGGAACCCCCGCGAGATATGTCTTGGCCTTAGCGCTTGACTGGCGTGGCCTCACTCACATGCGGCTTATGGATTTCGTCTCCGCTCAACGAGATGGTGAAGACTCACGAGCTCTGTTTCAGGAACTCCATGACGCCTATGGGTTGGGGAACAGCAATTACGCCCTTGGACGAATATCAATCGAGCAAGGTAAGTTACAAGCTGCTCTGCCCTTTATAGAACAAGCCTTAAAATGGAGTCGTACAGCCGGCGACCGACTCTTGATTGCCCTGGTTCTGAACGACCAGATGTTGATTGCGATATCAAATGGTGATTATACAACAGCCCAGGCGTTGAACCAGGAATCTTTGGAGATTGCCCGCCGTATGAACGATCTGTGGCTGACCTCGGGCAGGTTACGTGAAGCGGGCAATCTGGCGCAGTTAATGGGTGATTACTCTACGGCGTTCGATTATTTTCTGGAAAGCGGGGAGATCGTTCGCCAACAAGGCTTGATAAATGACTATGCCCGTAATCGGTTCAACCTAGGTTATGTTGCAGTCCAGCAAGGAGACCTGGATTCAGGCCGTTCTTTCCTGCGGGAGAGCTGGGAACTATTCAGCCAGCTGAATCTCGAGCGCGGCCTTGTGGAATGCATCGACGGTTTTGCCCTCTTGGCCGGCGCAACTGGCCAGTCAGAGCTCGCCGCCTGCCTGCTGGGTGCCAGCGATGCCTTATTCCAATCGCTGGGCGCTACACGCTGGCCTGTAGACCAACATGAATACGATAAGTTGCGGGCACGGATGGAGGAGATCCTGGGAGTGGAGGCTTTCACCTTTCAGTACACCAGAGGGCAGAAACTAGGATTGAAACAGGCACTTGATGCGGCGGATGGAGTATAAATGATGCGGCCGATCGGTTTGTAGGATTGACTCAATACACCTCTAGCGCACGCCAGAACGTGGGTTTAAATCCCACTCGCTCTGCATTGGGCGTAGGGGTTTTTGCTGACGCCTGGAAAGAGGGTCGCTCGATGAACGAAGAACAGGCCAGGCAGTACGTAGCAGAGTTCCCTCTGGTAAATCCAATTAAGAAGTATATGCAGTAATTGGGTGTCTATTAATGTAGTGCGAAGAGGTGGAATACACTCTAAAACTCCACATTCCGACCTATACGTTTAAATAAGAAGCACTTAGCAACCGGGACTCATTGCCTGAAAAATGGGACAGACGAGTGGTTTAGAGAAGACGCAGTGCAGGTTGTTTAACTCGCTTACTGGGATGTAAGTAAATACATATCTATGTTTGGTGGGGAAGCGCTTTCCCGGGTAAGGTTCCATGATCTACGACAGACATCGGCAACCTTGATGCTTAATCATGATTGCCCAGTGATTATCGTTTCGCGCCGGCTTGGTCATGCTAGGACCTCAATTACAACTGACGTCTATGGTCACCTGCTTCCGAATATGCAGGATGAGGCTGCCTTGCTGATCGATTCTTGGATCACATCAACGCCAGTGGAGCTTCCTGAACCAATCCCGGTAAAATAATTGTCGCGATCTGTTGCATATGGTTGCACACGACAATAGTTTTTCTTCCTATCACCGAACGCATACCCCCATCTGTAGGCATGTTAAACAAGATTCCCCCACTAGTGGGGGTATTCCAGTGGACCTGGCGGGATTCGAACCAGCGGCCTCTTCAGTGCGATAGAGGAGCAGGTAGGGGAAAAGGGGGAAAATACCTTCCATTACGTCTATTATGTGCCAAAATCACCATACTGTGCTAGCATATCTGTTCCCAAATTGTTCCCGAATTGTACCTGCAGTATGAAGCAAGGAAAGGCGACCCGTAGCTCTGTCCTGAGGGGGATTTGATGCAAATGATGTCCTTAAAAAACATCGTCTTCACTTTTCTCTTTCGTTTCCCTGATTCAGAAACCTGTCCTGGCTGTTTCACTCATCCATAG
>JBGOXS010000066.1:0-4501 GCA_041479245.1 Anaerolineae bacterium | reverse complement strand
CATCATACACGTCAAACTGGTGGGCCAGGTTTTCGCTATCCTCCGGGAAGCGCAAGCTGAACCCGCTTGCCATGGCTTCCAGACCGCGTGCGATCGGGTCCTTGTCGATATCCTCACTGACGTCGGCTGCATGAACGATCTTGGACAGGCGTAGCAACCCCGGCTCTTTCAGCTCATACTTGAGGATGATGGATTCGAATGAGCATCTGCCTTCATGGTGCCCGAGTTCAACCCCTGGGGCATCAAAAGGAATGGCACCGGTTTCCGTCACCAGCTTCTCGATCTGACTGTTTGGGACGAACAGGAACTCTGCCTCGCTGTCTACAAAACGTGTGATCAGCCAGGGGCAAGCTACGCGGTCAACATGGACGTGTGAACGGGTTACCCAAAGCATGGTAAACCTCCCCTCTTTCCTGGTAATTATACACTCCCCAATTTGGGCATCGAAGCCTATAATGGGTGAGTCTTCGCCCAAAGTTGCTTAGATAAATAAACTTATCGGTTAGAAAGGTATTTGGATTGAAACCCATTCAGTTAGTATTTTCTTATGCCAGGCGATATCGATTGGTGCTGATCATCACCATCATCAGCATGTTCTTGTTGGTTGGTGTGCAGCTGCTCGTTCCTTGGATCATCCGGACATTGATCAACAACGTCACCGCACCGACGATCACACCTTCGTCTTTTACCCTGGTGAATGTATTAACCATAACGGTGTTTGGAATATTCATCGTACGTGCCGCAATGCAGTTCCTGCGTTCCTATATGGCTCACCTGGCTGGTTGGGGGGTGGTGGCGGATGTGCGCAAGCACATTTATGAACACCTGCAGGCCCTCTCCCTGCGTTATTATGAGGATAAGCAGACCGGCCAATTAATGTCACGCGTGATCAACGATACCGAGCTGTTTGAGCAGCTCATCTCGCATGCCATCCCGGATGTAGTGGTGAACCTGATCACTCTATTTGGCGTAACGGCAGTTTTATTGAGCTTGAACTGGAGATTGACGCTTTTGAGCATGATCCCCATCCCACTGGTGGTCGTCTCGCTCAGAGTGTATGCCCGTTATGTGCGTCCGGCATTCCGTGAACGGCAAAAAGAGCTGGGGAACCTGAATGCCATCCTGAATGACAGCCTGTCGGGCATCCGCGAGATCAAAGCTTTCACCCGCGAAGTGGATGAGATGAAACGCGTCAGCCATAGTATCGACCGCTACCGGGTTTCACTGCTGGGTGCGCTCAAGCTGATGGCGACATTCCAGCCTTTCGTTGAATTCACCTCCTCCCTGGGTATGCTGATCGTTATTTATTTCGGCGGCAGGCTGGCGCTGCAGCATGTGCTCTCGGTGGCAGACCTGGTGGCATTCTTCCTGTATCTGGATATTTTCTACCAGCCGGTGCGCAACCTGAGCAATGCCTGGGAGCAAATCCAGGGCTCATTGGCAGGGGCCGACCGGGTAGCTGATCTTCTGGAGGAACAGCCGGAGATGGAGAATTGCCCCGGTTCGATCCCTCTGAAAGGTCGTTCTCAAGGGGAAATCTCACTCCAAAATGTGAATTTTGAATACGCGCCCGAGACGCCCGTCCTGGAGGATATCAATCTAGAAACCCCTGCTCACCAGGTGGTGGCTCTGGTCGGTCCAACGGGGGTGGGGAAATCGACCCTGGTTAGCCTGATCCCGCGCTTTTATGACGTCAGCTCCGGCTGTATCTCCCTGGATGGCAGTGATATCCGCCAGTTCACGCTCGAGACCCTGCGGCAGCAGATCAGCATCGTCCTGCAAGACGTGTTCCTGTTCCATGGATCCGTGAAGGAAAACATCCTGTTTGGTCGTCCAGATGCTACCGAGCAGGAGGTCATCGCGGCTGCCAAGATCGCCAATGCAGATGGATTTATTTCCGCCCTTACAGACGGGTACGACACTCTGATCGGCGAGCGTGGGGTGAAGCTGTCAGGTGGTCAGAAGCAGCGTCTGAGTATCGCCCGCGCGGTGCTCAAAGATGCCCCGATTCTGATCCTGGATGAAGCCACCTCTTCGGTGGATACCGAGACCGAGCTGCTGATCCAGCAGGCGTTGGAGCGTTTGATGGTAGGTCGTACGACCATCATCATTGCGCACCGGCTTTCAACCATCCGCAATGCTGATAAGATTGTGGTACTGGAGGGTAGGCAGATCAAGCAGATTGGTACGCATGCTGAGCTGATGGCCCAGGATGGGTTGTATCGCCGTCTCAGCACGGTCCAGAACCAGCTGGAGGCACCCGAGCTCGAAGCACTGTAAGGGAAACCCGTCCACCGGCCCACTGGTAGGCCGATTAGGGATACCAATGATATCCTGGTCGACCAGCTGACAGATTACCTTGATGGTTCACCCCAAATGTGCACTGTCCAGAACCAGCTGGCAGCCTTCACGTTCGAGGGATAGTAGGGGCGACCCGCCGACCTTTGATGGAGATCAAGGATAGCAATGATATCCTTGCGGTCAAGTCGAAGCATAAACTTGAAGGCTCGCCCCAACAAAAAATTTCGGGTGACTTATTTTGTGAGTGTGACCTTACGAAGCAGGCGCGGTTGGTCCGGGTCAAAACCGCGCGCTTTGGTTAGATGGTAGGCGAGCAGCTGCCCCGGGATGATGGCTGCAATTGGGCTGAGCCACTCAGCCAGCCCCTGGGGAACCGGTATGAACATATCCTGCCCAGCGACGTGCCCCTCTAGCATTGCATCACCAATCGTGATCAGCCTGGCACCTCGCATGCGCAAGATCTTACCCAAATCATTCAACTCATCCCTGAAGGTATCGCCGATCGAAATCAGGCTGACCGGGAATCCCTGATCCACAATCGCGATCGGTCCATGCACGAAATCTGCCGATGAATATGGTTCGGCCTGGATATTCGCCAGCTCCTTGCATTTCAAGGCTATTTCCCAGGCGGTTGAATAATTGAAACCCCGTCCGATGAAAATAGTATGGTCGGAGGCAGCCAGGATTTTGGCAGCTTCTATTGCCTGGGGCTCTGAGCTTAAGGCTTGTTCCATGGCATCGGGGATGGTCTGCAGCGGGTCGAGCTGAATGGGGGAGCCTTTCAGACACAGTGCCAATAACGCCAGGGCGGTCAGCTGGGCGGTATAGGTTTTCGTGGCTGCCACGCTGCGTTCTTTACCTACACTCAATCCAATTTGGTATTCGGCTGCCTGGGCCAGGGGAGATTCTAGATCATTGGTGATGGCGATGGTGGGCACTCCCTGGCGCCGGCCTTCCTCGATCACACTGACGATATCCGGGGATTGGCCGGATTGCGAGATGCCGATGACGAGTGAGCCTTCCAGGCGGGGAGGTGAATGGTAGCGTGTGAACAACGACGGGGCTGCCAGGGCGACCGGTAAATGGTTGATCGCCCCAAAGATATATTGCCCATACCTGGCGGCATTGTCGGACGTACCACGCGCCGCCACAAGCGCATAGGAGAAGGTTTGCGGCGATAGCTGCTGGCTGATTGAAGCCACCCGTTCTGATTCAGTATCCAGCATGCGCCGGATGGCTGCGGGCTGCTCGTAGATCTCGCTAAGAAGCAATGATTTTTGGGGCAATGAGCTCATTTCTTCCTCACCCGGTCGGAGATACTTCCCAATGTTTCCAAAATTTAGGCAGGTTCATCCGATTGGTTGCCAGCATGTCATCCAGGACGGTCTGGACGCGGTCAGCCATTGGTCCCAGCGGGTGAGCCAGCAGTGCCTGGAAGGCGGCATCACGGTCGCCGTGCACAGCCGCTTCCACGGTGAGCAGCTCATAAGACTTCACCTGGGCAATCAAACCGAAGCATACCTGCGGTAGGGGTTCCGCTGGTAAGGGATGGATACCGCTTTTATCCACCCGGCAAGGCATTTCCAGCACCCAGTTTTCCGGCCATCCAGATACAGCTCCGGCATGGGTGGTATTGACAACGTGGGTTTCGCCCAAGTCGTTGTAATGGGCATTCAGCAACTGGGTGGCCACGGTGGAATAGAATGCTCCACCGCGCAGCATCAGGTCAGCTGGGGGTTCGGTGAGGGATGGATCGGCATATTGCTTGAGCAAGCCTTTCTCGATCTCGATCACCTCTTCTCCCCTGGATGGTGGCCATTTTTGCTGCGATTTCAGCTTTCGGTCGGTATGATAGAAGTATTGCAGGTAATAATTTGGCAGCATCCCCAGAACTTCAACGGTGCGCAGGTCCCACTCCGGCTCGGACTCTGACCGCAGCTCAACCAGGGCAGATTCAATCACCTGCGGCCAGACGTCCTCTCCATCCACGGTAAAGCCACGATGCCAGGATAGGTGGTTTAGCCCAAGCGTTTTCAGCTCCGTCCGTTCAAGAGTCACCGTTGTATCTTTAAGCCCGTCCAAGCGGGCAATGATGTCCATTTTTGTGCCGATGGCTACGTTGCACACTCCCACCGAGGGCACATCCGGGGCGTACTGCTGCAATGCCTGGGTGACCAAACCCGCCGGGTTGGTGAAGTTG
>JBGOXS010000065.1:0-4622 GCA_041479245.1 Anaerolineae bacterium | reverse complement strand
AGCTGCAACTTTTCCAGGGCTTCCTTCAGGTTGGCATAATCTTCGCCTTCCACCGGATAAACCCCAGCAAAAACCATCGGTTTAACCTTGCGGTAGCCAGGCAGCGGGGCTTCAGCAGGGCAGGCGGTATTGGTGACCGTATCACCTACCCGGCACTCGTGCACAGTCTTCAGCCCCGTGGCAATATAGCCAACCTCACCCGCTTCCAGGTCTTGGACGGGGCGCAAATCGGGAGCAAAAATACCAATCTCAACCGGCTTGACATCGAAACCGGTTGCCATCAGGTGCAGGGTATCAGTGTGATCGATCCTCCCATCTATCAGGCGGACGTATGCCACGACACCTTTATAGGAGTCATAATGCGAGTCGAAGATCAGCGCGCGCAAGGGGGCAGTTTCGTCGCCTTTGGGGGAAGGAACCTCTTTAACAATGACTTCCAACACGGCATCGATGTTAGTGCCTTCCTTGGCAGAGATGCGAATGATCTCGCCCGGTGGTGTTCCCAACAGGCTGCTTATATCCTGTGCCACCTCATCCGGCCGGGCGGAGGGTAAATCAATTTTGTTAATGAGGGGGATGATTTCCAGGTCGGCTTCCAAGGCGCTGTAAAGATTGGCCAGAGTCTGGGCTTCAATCCCCTGACTGGCATCCACCACCAACAACGCACCTTCGCAAGCTTCCAAGGCGCGGCTTACTTCATACCCAAAATCCACATGCCCGGGGGTATCGATCAGGTTTAATTCGTATATTTCCCCATCCTTGGCAGTATAGCTCATCCGTACCGCTGAAGCCTTGATCGTGACACCCTTTTCACGTTCAAGCTCCATGCTGTCCAGAATCTGCTCAGTGGTGTCACGGTCAGGGACAGTACCGGTGAGATGAAGCAAACGGTCTGCCAATGTGGACTTACCGTGATCGATATGGGCGATGATGCAAAAGTTACGAATGTGTTCCGAGGTCATTGACGCGGCATAGTATAACCGATTTTAACTGCCGGGAGATAGACCGGTTGGTTCGCTTCATTCAGGCGTGACTGGCACCACTGAATCTACCAATGTTTCGATTGAGGTGACCTGTTCACCAGCTAATTCCAGCCAGGTCAGGAATTCCACATTCCCCTTTGGCCCGGTCAGCGGTGAACGGATCAATCCGCACACGGTGTATCCGAAGCCTCGGGCAAAACCGAGTACATCCAGCAGCACCTGGCGATGGATGAGCGGATCACGGATCACACCTTTGTTGCGCCCCACCTGCTGACGACCAGCCTCAAATTGGGGTTTGATCAGGGCAATGATCGACCCTCTTGAATCCTGCCCTTCATTTGATTGGTCGAAAAACCAGTGCTTTACAACTGGCAATAAGACCTTTAATGAGATAAAGGATACGTCCATGGTGATCACGTCCACCGGCTCTGGCAAGCGTTCAAGATAACGTGCATTGGTTTTCTCCATAACCAACACGCGTTCGTCCTGGCGCAGCTTCCAATCCAAGACGCCCTGACCGACGTCAATCGAATAAACCCGTGCGGCACCATGTTGAAGCAAACAATCGGTGAAACCGCCGGTTGAAGCACCTACGTCGGCGCAAATTCGCCCGGCGACGTCCACATTAAAATCCTGTAACGCTGCCTCGAGCTTCTCACCCCCACGCGAGACGAAACGAGGCCCGTGCTCAACCTCCAAACGTGCGTCAGGCGCCACATTTGCAGCCACTCGTAATTCCACCTCGCCGTTTACGCGCACCAGGCCTGCCATCACCAGACGTTGTGCGAGCGTTCGGCTTTCAGCCAGGCCTCGTTCAATCAGCAATAAATCCAAACGCATCTTTTTCATAGGCATATCTTAATCGAGATTCTGGTTTCGAGTAGCAGATTCCGTTTTCCTAAATTGACGATTATCAGGTAAACTAATATCATTGGGATATGTCAAAGACCTGGCTCCTACCACTTCTCAAAACGATGCGCCCCCGTCAGTGGGTAAAGAACGGGTTGCTGTTCATACCAATAATCTTTGATAAGCAGCTAACCAACTGGCATGCGCTTGGTCGCATCATTTTAGGGTTCGTATTATTTTGCTTGCTATCCAGCCTCATTTACATCATTAATGACCTGGTTGATTTAGAAGCTGACAAGAAGCATCCACAAAAAAGCTTACGCCCATTGGCATCCGGGGCGCTGAAAATCTCAACCGCTCGAACCGCAGGCATCGTGCTCGTGGTGGTCATATTCATCACGGCACCATTACTCTCCCTCACCTTTGCATTAATTGGATTGGCATACCTGGTGCTCAACCTGGTATATTCAGCCTGGCTCAAACACGAACCAATCCTGGATGTGATGATCCTGGCAAGCTTCTACGTCCTGCGGGTGGGGGCAGGAGTATCATTGATCGTCGTCCATCGCTTCTCCCCATGGCTGTACGTTTTCACCACCTTCCTGGCACTTTACCTGGGAATTGGAAAGCGGCGCGCAGAGCTGAACCTATTGGCTGAAGAGGCAAATTCGCACCGCAGATCCTTGGGGGAATATACACTGCCACTGCTCGATCAGCTCATCCTGATCGTCTCGGGCAGCGCAATCATTACCTATAGCCTTTATACATTTTCAGCACCCAACCTGCCAGCGAACGATGTAATGATGTTGACCATACCTTTCGTGATCTATGGTATCTTCCGCTATCTCTATCTCCTTCAGGTAAAACACTATGGTGGTGAGCCTGAGGAAGTTCTATTGAAGGATCGGCCACTTCAAGCAACCATACTCTTGTGGATACTTGCTGTCCTGGTCATTTTCTATCTACTTCCTGCCTGAGTGATCATCTATTAAGGTAAAACGAGATGCCAGCATTCTCTGCATCTGCCCCTGGAAAAGTAATCTTGTTTGGCGAACATGCGGTTGTCTACGGGTGCCCAGCGATTGCGGTTCCGGTGCTGCAGGTACGCGCCAAGGCAATCGTAACCGTGGATCCGAGAAGTTTCCCCGGTTTGGTGAAATTCCAGGCGCCAAACATAGGATTGGAAACCTCTTTATATGATTTACCAGAAAATCACCCCCTGGCAGCAGTGATACTCAAAGCAGCAGCGGCTTTAATGCTTAGCCATATACCAGCGTGTAATATTAAAATTACCTCCACCATTCCGATCGCAGGGGGTATGGGCTCGGGTGCCGCGGTTTCGGTGGCAATCCTGCGGGCTTTCTCTTCATCCTTGGGGCACCCATTCAGCGATGAGCAGGTGTCAGAACTTGCGTATGAAGTGGAGGTGATCCATCACGGCACCCCTTCCGGGATCGATAATTCCGTGATCACTTATGCCAGGCCGGTGTACTTTGTAAAGGGAAAAACGATAGAAACCCTGCGGGTTAAACAACCCTTCAGCCTGGTGATCGGCGACACAGGGGTTCGAAGTCCTACCTCGAGCGTGGTGAACGATGTTCGCACGGCCTGGGAAGGGGCTCTTGAACAATATGATATGTTGTTCGACACAGTCGGAGAAATTGCAGCCGCGGCGCGCAAATCCATTGAGCATGGCTCGGTGGAAAAGCTTGGACCGCTGATGGATGAAAACCAGGCACTGCTCAGCAAGATGGGTGTTTCGTCCCTAGAGCTGGACAGGCTGATCGAAGCTGCGCGGAAGGCAGGTGCCCTGGGCGCTAAGCTCTCGGGAGCCGGGCGAGGGGGCAACATGATTGCACTGGTCACCTCTGAAATAGCTAGTAAGGTGGCTACAGCGATTGAACAAGCCGGAGCTGTGCGCACGATCATAACGGAAATCCCGAAGACATGAATAGCGAACTGATCTTCCTTAAATTAGGTGGCTCGCTGATCACGGTGAAAGACCAGCCGCATACGCCCAGGTTGGAAGTTCTGGAACGCCTGGCACAGGAAATCGCAGGAGCCCGGGCGCAGAACCCGAACTTGCAAATCTTGCTGGGACATGGTTCCGGCTCATTTGGTCACATTGCTGCCAGCAAATACAATACCAGGATGGGGGTGCATTCGAGTGCAGAATGGAATGGATTTATTGAAGTCTGGCGGCAGGCAGCCGGATTAAATCAGCTGGTCATGCAGGCTTTGGAAAAAGCTAGCCTCCCCGCGCTCGCATTCCCGCCCTCGGCGATGATCATTGCACAGGGCGGAAAAGTTGTCACATGGAACCCGGAGCCCTTGCTCACAGCACTCGAGAAAGGATTACTGCCCGTGATCTATGGTGACGTGGTCTTCGACCATGTATTGGGTGGAACGATTTTATCGACTGAGGACCTGTTTCGTTATCTGGTACGCCAGATGCTACCTACCCGGCTCCTTTTTGCTGGAAAAGAACCCGGCGTCTGGTCCGATTTCCCTGATAACACCAACCTGTTGCCTGAGATCACTTCAGCGAGCTTCCCTCAGATTGAAGCTGCTCTAAAAGGATCGGTTGCGACGGACGTCACCGGGGGCATGAGCGACAAGGTTCTCCAGATCATCGCAATGGTTAACGACATTCCCAGCCTCAGAGCCTTAATTTTTTCAGGAGAGGTGCCTGGTAATGTACGCCGTGCTCTGCTCGGTGAAGAGCTGGGAACGGTGATTCACCATCTCTAGGGAAGTAGCCTGCCCAACGAGTAGAGTTATAATATGGTT
>JBGOXS010000064.1:0-4959 GCA_041479245.1 Anaerolineae bacterium | reverse complement strand
TGGATCGTCCCAAAAGGAGGTAGGAGATGGAACATTACCAACAGAGCTCTGATGATGGTCAATGTGATTCCAACCAGACCCCAAACGGTTAGCAATCGAGGAACAAGACTGTATTGATAGAAGACAACATAGTACATCAGGGCACCGATGCCGAAAGTCAACAGCATGGCCGCATCTCTCAGCCAACCGATTCCTGCGTTGACCACTACATCTGCTGTCTGAAAGTACGATGACGCCGGAGCCCCAGCTTTCACGAATTCCTGGCTAAGTGCCAATAGGGCAACATAGAGGAGGGCACCAACAACAGAGATCATTCCCTCGATAACCCTGAATCCAGCTGCACCAAACGCCAGTCCTTCGTTGTATTTCTTCAGAATCGGATACAGCGCAAGGCCAATACCGGCACAGGCAACACCCATGATGAATTTAATCGCCGTGAATATGATCATCTGGCCTTCATTTGTGGAAATTGCAGTCAGATGATCCTGAGCATTCACAGTGTTTACCGCTAGTGGCAGACTGAGTAGAGCCGGAACCGTCCCCAGGATGAATAGCACGCCCACAACTGCTGCGGTCTTTCTGTCTGTTCCATGGTGACTTGCTTTGGTCGTATTCATTTTTTTATCTCCTTTTTTTGTGATTGATTTTGACGTAAACAAGCCGCCTACGCCTATTTATGATTTGATATTTGACATATCTGCCTGGTTGGGTTCAACAGGACTGACCGAGACCAATGGCATGCCCAAATCACGCACTTTTTTCAGCAAGCCATGCAACGCGGCCTGATCGATCACCGGGCCGGTTAAAAGCGTATCGCCGTCCTCTTCCAGCGTGATGGTCAGGCCCTCAAACCAGTCTGTCCATTGACTACCCAGATGACCCTTGATCCTGATTTCATATATCATGGGTTGACTTGGATTAGTTTTTTGATCGCGTATATTTGACATTACCCAATACCTTCTGCGGTCGCTCTACACCGTTTGTTCCGCTTGTTCAATATAAAGGGATAATATCCCCCACACAGTGTTAACGAATAGACACTTAAGTGTTGGTTATGGGTGTTGTTTTTAGTTATTGCAGGGAAATGTTGAGGAAAATTGAAACTTACAGTAAACCCAGCTCGCGGGCACGCGCGACAGCTTCGGTGCGGCTTTGAACTTGCAGTTTGTCAAAGATTATGCGGTTATGACCTTTGACCGTATCTAGGGCGAGGAAAAGCCGCTCGCCAATCTCCCGATTCGATAATCCCTGTGCAATCAGGTGCAGTATTTTTAACTCGCGTTGGCTTAATGGCTCGAGTAGGGACTGGACAGGGGGGAGATCAGGCGTGCCTTTACTTTTCCGCTTCTCGCCTTCAAACGCAGACAGCAGCTTACCAATATAGTTCGATATAACCCCATGAGAAGCTGCTTCGCGCAATAATTGTGCCATCGGGGCACCTTCGTCCACAAAGAGACGAATGAAGCCACCTGGCTCGGCCAGCACCAGCGCCTCATCCAGCAGTTCCGCCGCTTTCTCCTTTTCTCCATGAGCACGGAGCGCGATCGCCTGGAGGACCATCACCTTGAGCCGTTCATCCTGCCAATTCTTCGCTTCCACCTGCTGATAGTATGCCTCCAACACAGCGATCGCAGCGGAGGAGTCGCCCCGTGCCAAAAGCACGCGGGCCTGACTGAGCGGGAGTTCAAACCGTTGGGCAAGTTCGGCAGCATCGGGCAGGTTGGCTTGCTTCAGCATGACCTGCACCTGGGCGGCGGCAATCTCTGGCAAACGCAAGGTAAAGTTATTTTGACGCGCCGTTTGTACCGTCTGTGATAACATGCTCGCTGCGCCGGCTACATCCCCCCGAGCTAGTTGCAGGCGGGCGAGAAACACCTCAGAGAGAATATATCTGTCAATCACGCGGTCATACTGTTTCGCTAGTTGTAAGCCCTGTTGCCCGTACTGCTCAGCGGCCTCCAGGTCGTTCCATTCGTAGAATATGCGGGCCAGACCAAGATGGGCTTCGTTTTCAAACGGCTGCGGATGATCACCTGCTAGTTGCAGGCCTCTCCGAAAGGTCTCGGCCGCCTGATAAAGGTGATTTTCAAGTTCTTGTATTGCGCCCAAGCTAATTGTAGCCACTATAGTCATACGGATATTCCCGGACGCCTGGCTTATAGCTATGGCTTCGGTATAGGCCTGACCGGCCGCGGCACGGTCCCCCTGTACCTGGTAAGCAAACCCAAGTGTCCAGATAGCTCTAATACGGGAAAACAGGCTGTCGGGGGGCAGATACTCCAGGGCACGGCGCGCCTGGGTGATCATGGCATCTGGCTGGTAGCGGGTGAGCGCCAGCGTGGCCCTGGAGGCTGCAATTTGCCCAATCAGGTCACGGGTCTTGTCGTCTGGTTCGGCGCCTTGCAGGGCGGTAGCTAAAGCTACCTCAGCCCATTGTAGTTTCTCTTCTACGCCAGTCGTTTGTCCGGCAACCAGCGACAACGTGGCATACCTCACGCACAACGAGGGCCTGGCGTCCAGTACTGTCTTCGGCAGCGACGCCAGCCAGGCCAGTATAGCAGTCACCGCACCACGAAAGTGCAGAGGGATGCCTTTTCCTTGAATTATTCGCTCGGCGCGGTCAATATCGTTGGCCGCAACCGCGTGCTGAAAAGCTTCAATCTCCAAGCCATTGTCTTCATACCACCGGCTGGCACGGATGTGATATTCGGCCACACCTCCCTCTTCATTCCCTGAAGATGCGCTTTGCTGCAACCGCTGCTGCAGCAATTCTGCAAAGAGATGGTGATAGCGATACCAGCGCCGCTCGTTGTCCAATGGGACAATGAACAGGTTGGTGCGCTCGAGATATTCCAGGGTTTCCTGTCCGGGAACGGAGGGGTCAAGTAGAACAGCATCACAAAGGGGGCCGCACATGCGGTCGAGGATGGATGTTCGCAGTAGAAAAGTCTGATAGTCTTCGGGCTGCTGATGCAGGACTTCTTCAATCAGGTAATCCAACACGAAATGGTGGCTGCCGGTGAAAGATTGGATAAAGCTGGTGGCGTCTTGATGTCCCTGCATGGAAATCGCGGCTAATTGCAGGCCGGCGATCCAGCCTTCAGTGCGCGTCTCCAGGGCAGTGATGTCTCCTATCGAGAGATTCAGGTTCATCACCTGGTTTAGGAATTCAGCGGCTTCGGAGGGGGTAAAACGCAGGTCGGCGGCGCGCAGTTCGGTCAATTGACCCCCTGCACGTAACCGGGCTAGGGGTAGATGTGGATCCTCACGGGTGGCGATGACCAGGTGCATGTGTGGTGGCAGATGCTCGAGCAGAAAGGTGAGGGCTTCGTCAACCGGTTTAGCATCAATCACATGATAGTCGTCCAGGACGAGTACGAAATGATCTGGGATAGCGGTGATTTCATTGAGCAGGGCTGTCAGAATCGATTCGGTTGACAGTGGTTGAGGGGATTGGAGCATAGGTAATACCCCTGCTCCAATATCTGCCGCAATCGTCTGCAAAGCTGCGATAAGATAAGTCAGAAAGCGGGTGGGGTCGTTATCTCCTTCGTCCAGCGACAACCAGGCGACTGGTCGTTCACAAACAGCGACCCATTCGCTGACCAGCGTGGTCTTGCCAAAGCCGGCGGGGGCAGAGATGAGGGTCAGTTTGCAGCCTGCAGAGAAGCCTTCGTTCAGCCGCTCGATCAGGTGGGGGCGGAGGACAACTTTAGGCCGAGGTGGGGGAATATATAGCTTTGTTGCTAAAATTGGCGCGGGCATGAGTTAATTATAAGGCTCAACTACAATTCCACGCATTCCAGATCGTGGCCACATTGAACCCCATGCTAACCACCAGCAGGAAATTGTCATATGACGATGGATAGGTATGCAGGCTAAGCAAGTTGAACAGGAAAAAGAAGGCGGCCACGATAATATTCGTCCAGCGACTCACAGACTAGGGCAATATCAAAGTCAGGAAAACCATCAGGATTGGCGTCAACATCAAAACCGCGAACGCCAGCCAAACGAACTGGTTGAAACTCCTGTCGGCCATCGCTTTTACCATGTCGCCGCTGTAGATGTGCAAGACATCGCCCAAAAGATAAATTAGCATGACGACCACCCAGGTTTCGGAAAGAATAATTTTTGTATCCATTGTTTGATTACTCCTGTGCCGCGATTGTGATGACTATTTTTCCTCGGGCGTGGCCTTCTTCAAGATACTGGAGAGCTTCAGCCGTCTTACTTAGCGGGTAACGTCTATCGATGATAGGCACTACTTTACCGGCTTCAAAAAGCTCTTCCAAAATATCCAAATCTTCTTGATTGTTAGGTTTCCACATCACGATTCCCAATTTCTTACTACCAGTCATTGAAAGCAATGGTCCTAGTAAAAAAGCTTGAAGAATTGCAGCCCCGGAACCTCCGACCATAACAAATATTCCATTGGGACTCAAAGCCCGCTTATAATCGAAAATCGAACGAGATGCTACAACATCAAGAATAAAGTCATACCGCTGCCCACTTTTGGTGAAATCCTCTTGAGTGTAATCAATGACATGGTCCGCACCAATCGAGCGCAGCATGTCCAATTTACTCAGACTGTCCACGCCAGACACTTCAGCTCCGAACGATTTGGCAATCTGCACCGCAAAGGTACCCACACCACCACCCGCACCATTGATCAAAACCTTTTGTCCTGGCTGAATCTTTCCTCTATCCGACAGAAGAAAACTGGGTGAAGATGATCCAACACCTCGAAGATTCTGCAGGGCATTGGCTCCTGCTGAAGGCATGGCGGCAGCTTCCTCAAATGTCATCCTGGTCGGTTTCAGCCTTAATGCATTTTCAGGAACACACACATACTCTGCAAAAGCTCCATAACCCAACGGGGTAGACAAGTCCCCCCAAATCTCATCACCTGGTCGAAAATGCTTTACGTTTCTGCCAGCTGCTTCTATACGCCCGGCGATA
>JBGOXS010000063.1:0-5188 GCA_041479245.1 Anaerolineae bacterium | reverse complement strand
GAGTGCCCCTTTCTTCTCCCAGGTTTCGCGCGCTTCCCGGTCAGCCAGCTTGGTGAGTAAAGCCTCGCTCTTCATACGTTTCTTCGTATGCGGGCTGAGCATGAAGTTGCCACCCGGTTTTACCTGGGCAATGACTTCCAGTCCAAGTTCCTCTTCATCGAAAAGCATACCGCGCCTCAGGCGTTTGAGCATTTGAGCAATCTCATCATCGATCACAGCCTTGGCAAAGTCGAAAGCCTTTAGCGCATCCAGCAGACCACCCATATTGAGCATGTCGGCACCCCCCAGAACCCCTGCTACAGTCGACATACCCGTTTCGTATCCTGATTGGGCGTCATTGAGTTTGGAATTCGATAATCCGATATACCCCCCGCAGGGAACGTTATAGAAGCGCGCCATCTGGGCGAAGGCCATGTGCAGCATACCACACTCAATGCCGCCGGAGGCATAAGCGCCGGTGCGCATATCGGCGACGGTTGGCAAGGTGGCGTAGATCGTCGGAGTGCCTTCGCGCACCATCTGCATCAGCACTGCAATGGCGAGGAATTCAGCATTACCTTGCGCCAGGGTGCCTGCCATGGACATCGGTGAAGTCAGGCCGGCATTTGGAACGATGCTCGGGTAGACCGGCAGCCCCTGCTCACAGAAATAGATGACTGCTTCGGTGGAGAGGTGATCCATTGTCAGAGGTGAGACAACAGGGCAGTAGTGATGGGTGACAAAGGGATGCTCACGGTAGGCTGCCTCACCCCCTGCAGTAGCGTACAGCAGGCGCAGGATCGTCCGGATGTCATCCATGTCCTTGGTAGTGCTGCGTACCGGCTTGAGGCAGTATTTCAGGGATGGATACAGGCGGGCCAGGGTGAACTGCCCCGACGGCGCATCATCCGCAAGTGTGGAGATCGAAAAGACATCATAAGCAGGCAGCTCCTGGATCAGGTGAGCGATGCGGGCAATATCATCCGAACGCGCCCTTCTGACGTGGCCGCTGACGGGGTCGATCAAATCCGGTGCCGAGCTGCCAGTGACGATCAGCGGACCGTCCTGCGGAATAGTCCGGTCATACTGTGGGTCGCGTCCGTAAAAGGTGAAAGTCGGCGGCAGCATCTGCCGGAACTTCTGGACCACTGCGGGTGGGAATTTTACAATCTGTGTCTCTAAATCTATCTGGCAGCCGCCGCGTCTGAAGATCGCACGCGCCTTTTCATTGCGCACCAGCAATCCAACCTGCTCGAGGATTTCCAGCGAGGCGGCATGTGTTCGTTCGACCTGGTCAGAAGTGAGTAGGGCAGCGAAATGGATCAAGGAACTCTCCTAGTTCAGATGATGATCAGCCAGCCCCAGCCGCTCAACGGTGAGACGGTCAGCGAGTGCCTGGATTTCCGGGATGGGGAACATCTTCAGCCCTGGGTGGGTCACCTTTAAGGAGGCTGCAGCTGTCGCAAAGCGGACCGATTCTTCTAGGCTCCAACCCTTTAGGTGTCCATAGATGAAACCAGCGGAGAAAGTTGCACCTGCCCCACATCCATCAACGACATGGACATGCGGTGCCTCAACACGTATGACCTGCTCACCCTGCACTGCCAGGCAGCCCTCTTCCGCCATCGTGATCAAAGCTGTCTGCACACCAGTCTCTAGCAGCTTCACAGCAACCTCTAATGGAGAAACCTTCCCATGCTGAGCGGCATCCGTGGTTGCCTGACAGATCACTGCCCTCCCAGCATAGCGTCTTACTAAATCAGAATCAGCATGGCCATGCTCGAAATTTAAAAATACAGGCACATTCTTACGGATGGCCTCATCCATGGCGCGCAGGATGTGATCGCCATCATACCAGTCCACATATAACATGCGCGCCCCTTCGATGAGTATCAAGTCGGCGGTATCGAGCGTGTCCAGTACCCGGGGTTCTCTTTGCCAGAAATACGTCCGGGCGCCAGTATCGTCCGAAACGTCCACTTCCAGGGGGGTTTTAAACTCCTTGGAGAAACGTACTTCCCCTGCCACACCCCATTCTTCCAGCTGCTGGGCCAGCAGGTGTCCGCGCGGATCGTCCCCTACCGCCGAACCGATCATGGCGGTCGGCAAGTCCCATTGGCGGAGTAAGCAGGCAACGATGGCCGCATCATCGAAGACGAACTCACTAACTTCCTTAACCAGCGCACCGCAGTTATGCTCGGGCAACTGCTCAACCACCATGATGGCAACCGAGGTGAGCATACCAAAGCCTACATAGACAGGCCGGGGATAGTTCATTTTTTAAAATAAGCCTTCATTTCCTGGATATACCAGCGCAGGAAGCGATCGAGATTATATTCTTTATATGTAGAGAGAGGACCAGGGGTGTAGGCAAGTGAGCTCACCCCACGTTGCTGGTTGGTACTGATTTTCCAATCCTGCTCGGCAGTTAACTGCCAAAATGGCAGCAGTTTATCCAGGTCGTAATCCCTGCCTTCAACTGCATTACTGTTCACCAGCCAGGTCATACGAATGTCGGTATGAGCAAGCCCATGCGGTGTGAGACGCACGGCAACGCTATGGTCACAGCTGGCATGGATCCAAAAGTTTGGCAGGCTACGGATGCGCAGCGTGCCGACTTCAGGGTCGGTGTAATCACCCATGAGTGGTGCCACCTGCTTCCCATCCATCGTTTCGCTGACATAACCTTCCTCATTCGGAGTACGGTTGGCGGCATACCAGATGCCGTGATCGGGGTCAGGGAATTCGGTCATGCCTGTTTCTGCGCGCAAAGACATGCCTTGGGCTGCCAGTTTCTCTTCGAGACGTGAAGTGACCCTCCTCAACCTCTCGGCGACCCGCGGAGTAGTGTCATCTGCGTTGTAGTGATCGAAGTTAGCCTTGATATATTGCGGGTGGTTGACGTTACAGTGAAAACACTCACGGTTATTTTCCCAAACGAGCTTCCAATTAGATTCGATGTTAAAATCCATAATTTTAGCCACCTTGCCGCGGCCCAGTCCTTGGGGCTTCGCAACCGGGGTGATTGCCGTATCGACCGGATTGAAATCGACCGGCTCTCGGGCGAGGCTGATGAAGATCAGCCCTTCAACCTCACGCGCATGGACAGGATGCAGTCCGAGCTGGGTCTTATCAAGACCTTCCTGCATGCCATTTTGGAGTAGTAATCGCCCACTGCGATCATATGTCCATTGGTGATATGGGCAAACAAAACGCCTGACGTTTCCCTCAGGTACCTGGCAGATCACCATTCCTCGATGGCGGCAGACATTATAGATGGCATACACCTGACCATCGTCACCACGCACCACGATGACTGAATCACCTTCAACGGCATATAAGAAGTAGTCGCCAGGATTTGGGATCTGGCAAGAGTGACCGGCAAAGAGCCATCCCTGCCTCCAAATCGCTTCCATTTCAAGCTGGTAGAGCAATTCGTCGTAATAAAAAGGCCTCGGCAGACCGTAGTTCGGTTCACGAGAATCTAATAGATTATTTAGCAAGTCTGATTCATTAGGGTTCATCACAGCCATTTTCACCCTTTCTTGCAGGAAAATCGGGCCATGACCAATTATACGCGTACACGTTCACCTTTTGGATCGAAAAGCACTGAAACCGTCACCTCTCCGGGGAAGCTTCCCTCGATTAGGTCTACTTCAAGCCGCGTGCCGGATTTTGCTAATTCCACTGGCAGGTATGTATATAAGATATTCTGCTTCAGGGTGTATCCGTAGCCTCCGCTGCGCACACGGGCGATGACCTTACCATCGAAATAAACCGCTTCGCCACCATAGATCTGAGTGTAAGCCTTCTCATCCAGCACCAGGGTGCACAGTTTGCGTTTCAGACCTTGCTGCTTTTGTTTAACCAGCGCCTGTTTGCCAATAAAATCTTCCTTGTTGAGATCCACGCAGAAGCCCAGGCCTGCCTCGTAAGGAGTCTCAAGCTGGGTGACGTCAGCCGTGTAGTAGCGGTATCCTTTTTCAAGTCGCAAGGAATCGAGTACTTTATACCCGCCGACCTCAATCCCGAACTCCTGACCAGCCTTTATTAACGCATCCCATACCACAGTCGCCCGTTCTGTTGGAATGTACAGCTCCCATCCCAATTCGCCCACATAGCTAACCCGCTGTGCCCAGATCCTGACCCCATTTATTTGGATCATCCTGGCATGCAGGTAGGGTATCGCTTCGTTGGAGATATCATCGGGAGTAAGTTTTTGCAAGACCAAACGTGCCTTCGGTCCCCACAATGCTAGGCAGGCCCAATCCTGGGTGATATCGCGGATCGATACCGGACCATCCTGCTCTTGCTGATGCATTCTGAGCCAGGCGAGATCATTCCCAATAAAGGCAGAGCCGGTAATGACCCAGAAACGATCATCGGCAAGGCGTGAAATGGTAAGATCGGCTTCCACACCGCCGTGCGGATTCAGGAACTGGGTATAAATCGCCGAACCCACCGGTTTATCAATATCGTTATCTGAAACGCGCTGTAAAAGCGGTAGAGCTGCCGGGCCACTCACTTCAATCTTACCAAAGGAGGTCAGATCAAACAGGGTGACACGTTCGCGTGTGGCCTCATGCTCCATTCCTACGCGCTCGAAATACGGGGGGCGCTTCCAGCCCCAGATGCGTTGGTCAGCGCCCATTCTCCGCCATGGTTTATCAGGCTCAAAGTAGTTGACGCGTTCCCAACCGAATTTTTCACCAAAGACCGCCCCCATTTCCTGCAGCCGATAGTGAACTGGACTCAAGCGATGCGGTCGCGCCCACTCATTCTCATCATTTGGGAATCGCAAGCGGTAATAGTATTTGACACATTCGCGGGTCCGTTCAGCAGCGTATTCCGGGTTCGCGTAATAGTTACCGAAGCGGGTGGCTCGATAGGCATAAACGTCGACGGACGGCTCCCCACCTACAATCCACTCCGCCATGAGCTTACCAATCCCCCCTGCACCACCGTATCCATTAAGCGACATCCCCGCTGCAATCCACATGCCGCGTGTACCCGCCATAGGTCCGAGCATTGGCTGGCAATCTGGTGTGTAGGCGCCTGGATGACAGACCAGGGTGATGATGCCTGCTTGTTCAAGAAATGGGATGCGACGGATGGCACCTTCCAGCAGTTGTTCAAATCGTCCATAATCTGCTGGCAGAGTTGTATCGCCGTGTTCCCAAGGCACCCCGTCAATCCAGCGTGCCAGCGG
>JBGOXS010000062.1:0-5354 GCA_041479245.1 Anaerolineae bacterium | reverse complement strand
CTTCAGCCTCATCATCCTCCATGAGTTCGAGCAGCTCATGTTTACGGTCTTGAGGCAATTCAGCCAGCAGGTCAGCTGCTTCATCGGGTGCCATTTCTTCCAACAAGTCTGCCACCCGGTCATCCGGCATGCGCTCGATCAGGCTAACTTGAAAATCAGGCTCGACTTCTTCCAGTGTATCTGCCAGGGTTTCAATATCCAGAGTTTCAAGGATTTTACTGCCTTCCTGCCTGGTGAGGTCGCTCAAGATCTCAGCCAGGTCAGCCGGGTGCAAGTCGGCCATTTTGGAGGTTGGCACCTTCAATCTCAAGGGTTGATCACCGGATAACAGCTCAATATTATCCCAGGAGATAATTGAAGGGAGCTCGGAAGATCGTGGATGGGCACTCAGACGATTTGCCAGGCTGCTGAGACCCAGCCTGCGGACCAACCCAACCCCGCTAATATCCACATTGGCTACGTAAACATCTCCATTGACGCGGGTTAGCTCAAGGTCGTTGACGCGCACAACGCGCATCCCATCTGTGTCAATGATCTGCTTATCGAGCACATCCCGTACCAGGTGCAAGTCGTCGGACGTTGGTGTATACGGGGTGATTTCAGATATTTTCCTCTTCAAGGGGATGGCCAGCGAAATTAATGCAGCTACTTCATGCATCGGGATAAAAACCGTGCCAGACCTCTGCTTGACTTCAATGGCGATAAGTTGAGGATGGGGAACTTCACCATGGCGGACGGCGAGTAGATCTTTGAGTTTACCGATGCGCACTCCATCTGCATCAGCAACTGGTCGGCCGATAAATTCGCTGGCGTATAACATGCTTTACCTCCTGAACTTTAATGGGACATACAAAAATCACTGGCAGGTTCAGGAGTTGAGGTGGATTAAAAAAATATCCCGGAAGGCACGGCTATAATACAGCCACTTCCGGGAAGTTAATTAGATGCTAACTTTCCCTTTTATGCCTTCCTGATCCCTGCAGGTATAATCACGTTGTTAAATGCACACCCCAGTGTGCACCGACTACTCGGAGGGCGGTCATCATCTTCGTTTATAGTGTTTCGCAGTTCGACTCCCATCGAGCAGTCGCTACCAATGGTAGCATCTTGATTTTGGTTCAATAATATAGTCATAATAAAATAGATTTCCTACTACAGCGACGCAAAGTATAGCACCAGGGTTCGGTGAAGACAAGAGGGTAAATTATCATATATACCAACCATACGTCGGGAGGAACTTTCCTTTGGGATTTATCGTCTAAAAGAAACAAATCGAGTTACATGGAGGTAACAATGCGTACTAAATTATTAATACCCACAATCTTATTACTGGCAGCCGTAGCCTTAAGCGCCTGCAGTGGCACATTCCAATTCGGTCAAACACCGCCACGAATGATCAACGTCACCGGAAACGCCCAGGTAATCCTATCCCCGGATATAGCCTATATCTCCATCGGGGTTCACACCGAAGCGCAAACTGCAAAAGAAGCAGTCGCAAGCAATAATTCTGAGACCCAGGCAGTTGTCGATGCGATCAAGGCTCAGGGTGTCGATGCCAAGGATATCCAGACCACGAACTTCAGCGTATATCAGCAAACTAAAACAGGCCCGAACGGAGAAAATCAAGGCATCATTTTCATGACCGATAACACGGTCTATGTGACCATGCGAGATCTCACCAAGATAGGTGAAATCCTGGATGCATCCATTACTGCAGGAGCCAACAACATCTATGGCATAACCTTTGATGTACAGAATAAGGATGCTGCATTGGCAACCGGACGTGACCAGGCTATGGCAGATGCTAAAGCCCAGGGTGAAGAGCTTGCCAAAGCAGCCGGTGCAACCCTCGGTGACGTACAAGCGATCAATTATTACAGCAGCTCCCCATCTCCGATTTATTACGATAACAAGGCAGCTGCAGCGGGCATTGGTGGTGGGGGAAGTGTGCCTATTTCATCCGGACAGCTGACCCTGACTGTATCAGTCAGTGTGACTTACGGTATCAAATAAGATCCCTAAACCGACCCCAGCGGGCTGAATACTCGCTGATAATAAACTCGACTATAATACCTCTCGTGAGAGAGGTATTTATTTTTCGCCCACCTCGCCGGACCGGTATCATAATTCACGGTGTGGCGGTACTATTCCTGTCCTTAATCGGCGCGTTTTGTATCTGGAAAGCATCCCTTTCGGAAAGCGGATCTACTTTCCTTTTTTACTTGCTGGGCGCGCTGGTGGCATTTGCATTCTTGCCGGGCCTCATATACCGGATGATTGCTCTCCAGCAGGCAAGATATATTTTGGCACGCGATGGCATCAGCTTGTACTGGGGATTGCGGCATGAGGAAATCCCAATCAACCTGGTTACCTCGGTTGGGTCTGCGGATCAAAATCGAACCCCACTTCACAAACCATTCTTTCGAATACCAGGAGCAACCCTTGGAGTGCAAACCCAGGCGGATGGAAGACCAGTGGAATTCCTGGCTGCGCGTGCCGCAAACCTAATTATGATTGTCACTCCCGACCGGACTTACGCCATTTCTCCAGCTAAAGACACCGAATTCCTCAACACTTACCACAGGCTGGCTGAATTTGGATCGCTGGCACCTATTCAATCTGCATCAGTTTATCCCACCTTCCTGCTCACGCGCTCGTGGGCAGACCGCCCGGCACGGATCCTGTTGATCACAAGCGCGGTCCTGGCATTGGGGCTGATCGTTTGGGTAAGCATAAGCATCCCAAATCACCCGATGACTGCCCTGCGGCTGAATGCGGATGGTTCTCCAGTCGAGCTTGTTCCTGGGATCCGCCTGCTGCTGCTCCCGGTGTTAAATACCTTTTTCTTCATCACAGACTTATTGTTGGGGTTATTCTTCTACCGCAGATCGGATACCCAATCCCTGGGTTATTTGATGTGGGCGAGCTCCGCACTTACCAGCTCGTTGTTTTTAGGCGCCGTCTACTTCATCCTTCGGGTAACTTAACCATTACAGGAATAAGCCTTGATACTTCAGTTATTAATCGGTATCCTTCTGGCAATCATTATCGCAGTTCTTGCATGGCGAACTGGCTCACTATCCACAAGCGGAGCATGGGCGGCTATGCTGACTGGCGGATTGATATTCGGAATGGGTGGATTTCGCTGGGCAATCCTGCTGTTAGCTTTTTTCATCTCTTCCAGTGCGCTTTCTCGGGCATTCGTTAAACAGAAAGCCAGCCTGGCAGAGAAATTTTCCAAGGGCAGCCAGCGTGATTGGGGACAGGTGATGGCGAACGGGGGACTGGGAGCTTTGTTGGCAGTTGGAAACATCCTTTTCCCGCACAACGAGTGGCTGTGGCTGGCATTTGCTGGCGCCATGGCAGCCGTGAATGCCGACACTTGGTCGACTGAGCTGGGCGTGTTGAGCCCGATACCACCCAGAATGATCACCACCGGTCAGACAGTCGAGCGCGGCACATCCGGTGGCATTACCCTGGCGGGGATATTGGCATCTCTTGGGGGCGCGGCGTTGATCGGTATTGCAGCGATTCTGTTCTCAGGTGTCCACAATTGGCTTTACAGCCTGGGCATCATCATCCTGGGAGGACTGGTAGGGTCATTGTTCGATTCGGTGCTGGGTGCCAATGTGCAAGCCATATATTGGTGCCCCACCTGCAATAAAGAAACAGAAAGGCACCCCACGCACACGTGTGGCAGCCCAACACGCCAGGTGCGTGGCTGGTCTTGGATCAACAATGACTTGGTTAATTTTGGATGTTCCTTGATGGGGGCAATCGTAGCAGCGGGACTCTGGCTGCTGCTACTTTGATAATGTTCAGCTAGCCGCCAATTTCACTCATTTCGCGGTTGAGCGGGATGACCCCCTCAGCCAATCCATGACCCCATGGTTTTTGCCAAAGTCCATCGAGGATGTGCTTGCGCAGTTCTTCCATGGGGGCTCCAGCGCGTAGGGGTGTAAGCAAGTCCACTTCCCCTTCCCGCAGCAGGCATAGACGTAGGCGACCATCAGCGGTGAGACGGGCACGGGTGCAGGAATGACAGAACGGCGCGGTGACTGAGGAGATAAACCCAACATCTCCACGGGCACCGGGCAGCCTGAAAATGCGCGCTTCGCCGTCCAAATCCCCACCATTAACTGGCTCCAATGGACCGAGTACCGGCTCAATTAAAGTGTGCATCTCTGCAGCGGTGACCAACTGACCCATCTGAAAATCAACGTTACCGCCGAAGGGCATCATCTCGATGAAACGAATTTGCCAGGAGTGGTCCAGGGTCAAGCGCACCAAATCAACCATATCCTGCTCATTATAGCCACGCACCACCACGGAATTGATCTTAATGGGCGTCAGACCCGCGTCTTCAGCCGCATGGATACCGGACAGAACATCATCCAAAGCCCCCCAACGGGTAAGAGTTTGAAATTTATCCGGATTCAAGGTATCCAAACTGATGTTTACCCGCTGCAGACCAGCCTGGGCTAGCGGACGGGCCATCCGTTGGAGCCGAACTCCATTGGTAGTCATGGTAAGCACATTCACACCGGGGGTATCAGCGATTTGCTGGACCAGGCTGACAACGTTAAGCCGTATCGTCGGCTCACCACCAGTCAGACGGATTTTATCAAAACCCAGACTGACAAATAAACGCACAAGAGTGAGAATTTCGTCATCCTGCATGAGCTCAACAGAAGGGCGAAAGACCATCTCCTCTGGCATACACTATAAACAACGTAAATTGCAGTGATCCGTCAGGCTGATGCGTTAATATTGAAGCCGTCTTCCGTAGCGATCAAGTGCCATATTTCATCCATGGTTACCAATAAGGATAAATATTATAGCATTAATTCTTTGGGCTTCCCGATTGAGCTTTTATTCCAGCAACAATTTCAGGATGCGTGACCCATACTCCGCCATCCAGCACCCGCTGATCCCATGGGAAGATAATGAACTCATCACTGACAAGAGAAGTAATTTGGGGAGCAGGATTAGCCCATGAATGGCTGACCAGACTGGCAGTCACCACCTGGACTGCACCCAATGCCCTGGCACTATCAGCAACCATGGCCAGGGTCTCACCGGTATCCGCGATTTCATCTACTACCGCGACAATCTTGCCTGCCACATCCCGGGGGACGGGTATTTTCCACACTGGATGATCGTATATGACCTCATCCTTCAAGCGGCGGGTCAGCCGGATGGGAAATAATTCTCGACGCAGGCTGCAAGCCACTGCAGCAGCGGGGAACAAGCCTGCCCTGGCAATACCAAGGATCACCTGGGGTTGAAAAGGTTCACCCAGCTCCGCCAGAATCTTAACAAGAGCACCGAAATCATCCCAGGTGATTTGCCTG
>JBGOXS010000061.1:0-5494 GCA_041479245.1 Anaerolineae bacterium | reverse complement strand
CCTGTTCCACGGCGTAGCACCGTGCGTACACGCGCCACCAGCTCGCGCGGGCTGAAGGGTTTGGTCATGTAGTCATCCGCTCCCAGTTCCAACCCGATGAGCTTATCGGTTTCTTCCACCCGCGCCGTGAGCATGATGATGGGCACATTACTTTCACGGCGCAACTCACGGCATACATCCAGTCCGTCCATTTCTGGCAACATCAAGTCGAGCACGATCAGGTCGGGCTGGTTTTTATGTGCGAGTTCCAGACCAGTGCGACCATCGTAAGCGTGAGCCACTTCGAAGCCCGCTTTGACCAGGTAGTCCTGGCATATCTCCACGATCTTCGGTTCATCATCTACCACCAGTATTTTCTTTGCCATTTCGCCTCCATTATCGCATGGAACGATAACTACGAGTAGGCCGGGCTCAGGCCTGGGTTAATCCTGTTCTACCACCCAGGGAATAAAGACTATCCCTCCATTACATCTTTGGGAGGTAGATATGACTGGCGTGCGGATGGCAGGAGCAGCAGAACGATAACCGCAACTGCCAGGAGCATGCGTGCGATGTTCTCAACAAGTGCGAGCGCTGAGAAGATCCGGATAAAGCCAGGGATTGCCAGCAGGAATAAAAGCACAGCCAGCACGATGGCTAATATCGCTCCCCAGCGTTTGTTCTTGAATAAGCCGAAAGCAGCCACCCCAGCCAGCACCAGTAATATGATATCCAAGGCAATCGTAACTGGTCGGATCAGGCGGACTATCCTGGCGAGGCCCGTACCAAATTGACGGGTGGGAGAAAAGTTCGGCGTTGTACCCTGGTTATTTTGGTCATTGGGGAGCCCATTGGATGGGAACCCATTCGATGGTACCCCGTTTTGTGGGGTGAAGTTTCTGTTTCGAAACTGCCCAGGAACGAACTGCCGGTTGCCAAAGCCAGACCCTAATAATCCAGCCTGGCGGGCAATCCCCAAACCGCCTACGAACAGGCTTAAAACGATCAATAGTATTGCTGCGATGGTGACCACAGCAGGCCTTTGTGTGTTCATTTATTTCTCCCTTTCTCCAACCCTAAAGGTAGTAAAGGATCTGTAGGGTCCTGATATTACTCGTATCGCAAAGCCTCAATCGGTCTAAGCGAGGCTGCCTGGTATGCGGGGTAAATTCCGAAGAACAATCCTACCAGGGCTGCGAAGAAGAACGAGTACAAGATGACATCCAATGAAACGTAGGTGGTGATTAATCCTGTAAGCGTTACTACCCCCGCGATGGCTGCTCCGAGTAAGATGCCCAATATCCCTCCGATCAAGCTCAATGTGATGGTTTCCACAATAAATTGCATCAAGATCACCGAGCGCCTGGCTCCAACCGCTTTACGTAGACCGATCTCACGCGTGCGTTCGCGGACAGATACCAGCATAATGTTCATGATGCCGATACCACCTACAAATAGTGAAATACCGGCAATGGCACCCAGGAAGGCAGTAAGCGTCGTGGTGATGCTGGTAAGTGTGCTCAAAGCCTGGCTTTGGCTGGAAACTGAAAAAGGCAGCGTATCGTGGAGGGTCAGTCCATGATCTCTTCGCAGGATATATTCCGCCTGGCTGATCACGCTATTTACGACGTTTGCATTGGCAGCCGAGAGTGAGATGCTTGAGAGCGTGCGTTGACCGTTATTCAGCGCCCTGCCTCCAAACAAACGGGTATAACCCGTCTCGAGAGGGATCAGGATGACTTCGTCTGTGCTGAAGAATCCAGTTGAGCCCTTAGAAGCCAGCACACCGACCACGTTAAAGTTGATCCCGTTGATGCTGAGGTCTCTCCCCATTGGGTTCAATCCGCTGAATAGATCTGTGGCTGCTTGAGAGCCGAGAACGACGACCCGGGATTCAGCAGAGTTATCACCATTGTTTATAAAGCGTCCTTGAGCGACCGTGTAGGCTTGGACAGATGCAAACTCAGGTGTGACCCCGGTGACCGAGAATTGAGATTGGTTGGCACCGAACATTACCTGGGCTTGGGTTTGGTATATCGGGGAAATCCCAACTACATTGTTAGCATCCTTCAGAATCGCCTGGTAATCTGAATAATATAAAGAAGTTGGCTGGGCTGCGATACCAGCCTGTCGTACGTTTCGGGCGGATGAGATTGAGATCAGGTTCGAGCCCAATCCTTCCACCCGGCTGGTTATGCTGCGAGTGGCACCACGGCCGATTGACATCAATGCGACCACAGCTGCTACCCCAATAATGATACCCAGCATGGTCAGCCCTGAGCGCAGCTTGTTGGCTGCCAGAGCCCGGAATGATATTCGTATATTTTCTAGTATGTTCATCTTTGTCTCTCCTTCAGGTAATTTGATTAATTCCTGACAGGATTAGCGTGAATTCATGCGGTGCGTGCTTCCAATGCTTCCTCTGGTCGAGGTGTCCCCGCTACGAGGGGATGAGCGACCGGTTCATCACTGATAATCTTGCCGTCCACCAGGCGTATGATCCGCTGGGTATGGCGGGCGATGAAAGCATCGTGGGTTACATAGACCACAGTCTGCCCAATTTCTTCATGCAGCCTTTGGAACAGACCGATAATCTCGTCACCGGTTTTTGTATCCAGGTTACCGGTCGGTTCATCAGCCAGCAGTAGGGTGGGATTATTTACCAGTGCACGCGCGATTGCCACGCGTTGCTGCTCGCCACCCGATAGTTGGTTCGGGCGGTGGCGCATGCGGTCTCCCAGTCCCACAGTCTCGAGTGCAGCCTTGGCTTTCTCGGTGCGTGCTTTTCCATGGACACCATCATATAGCAAAGGCAGCATGACGTTTTCTAAAGCACTCGTCCGTGGTAATAGGTTAAATTGCTGAAACACGAAACCGACTTTACGGCTACGCACCTGGGCAAGCTGGTTATCGTTGAGTTTTTCCACCGGCTCTCCTTCCAGGCGGTACACACCTTGGGTTGGAACGTCCAGGCAGCCTAAAATGGCCATCAATGTACTTTTACCCGATCCGCTTGGACCCATCACAGCAACCATTTCACCAGCCTGGATCTGCAGGTTGATGCCGTCCAGGGCATTTACCTTGCTTTGACCCATTTTGTAGATTTTGGTGACGTTCTCTAGTTCGATCATATTCTCACCTTTAATGTATGTTATTCACGATTTACGGACCAAAGAAACGGCCACCACCGCCACTGCCAAAGTTGTTATTGGTTCCAGTGGATGTGCTCGATAACAGACCCACCGTATCGCCTGCTTTCAGATTCCCGGAAACAATAACATCATTATTAGATAGGATCTGGCCACTTACTACGGTAACCTGCTGGGAGCTGTTATTCGCGCCAATCACGTAAACGTATTCACCCTGTGAATCGCTTCCCACTGCACTAACGGGCACAGTCAGCACAGCCTGCGGCTGCCCTGCCTGGATGGTCACATCTGCTGTGGCACCAATCAGGATGGTTGGGTCAGCCTGATCGAGCACCACCCGGACAGCGTAATAAACCACACCCTGGTTGGATGTACCAACCTGATTGATATAGGAAACCTTACCTGTCAACGCCAGGCTAGTGTTGGCTTCCAATACGATGGTAGCCTTATCACCAGAACTTAGCTTCACGACATGTGATTCGTCGATCTGCAGATCTACAAATAGAGCTAAGCGATCTACCAACACGACGGCAGGGGTGCTTTGGTTTACGCTATCCCCTGGTTGGTAACCAACACTGGTCACAACCCCGTTGTATGGAGCAGTCAGCGTCATGCTGTTAACTTCTGCCTGGGCAGATTGAACTTTCGCCTGGGCGGCAGCTAAATCATCCGGGTTCGGAGCTCGTTGCATCTGGTAAAGTGTGGTTACCGAACTGTTCAATTGTTGATCAGCGGCCTGATATGCGGCCCAAACCGTGTTCAAATTGATGGCTAAGATATAAACCGAGTTACCAGTGTCACTGATTTGAGCCTGGTCTGAAGCAATCTGGGTCTGGAGTAATTGGATCTGCGCTTGTGTGGAAGCGATGTTGGCATCTGCTGCGGCAATTTCAGCTGCACTGTAATCGGACGAACACCAGGTCAGGTTAGCTGCAGCAGTCTGCATGGCGTTATATTCCTGGCTGTCAATGATATGTCCAGACCGGTTATATCTTTCCAAGGCCGCATTATATGCATTCTGATAATTGGTAATCGTAGTAGCATCACAGCGTACGCCGTTCATCCCAGCACGCTTGTTTGTTTGATTAAGGAGTGTGGACTGTGTGCCGAGCAAAGTCGATTGTTTTGATGTCTGGTCAGCCTGTATTTGAGCTAAATTCACGTTGGAACTGGTTGTGGTGTTAACCACTTTTCCGATGAAGTCAGATGCAGGCGTATCATAGGTAGTTTATTTGTCCGATAATGTACTCGCCAGCTGTGACACCTCAGGGGAAAGTGTTGCTTGTAAAATCGAAGCATTGTTTTGACTACCTTGCACCGCAGTCTCTAGAGCTGAAACCTTCTGAGCCAGAGTTGTGTCAGTAGAATTAATGCCTGCAATAGCTTCAGCTGCTGTCAGCCCAGCCTGCAGGGCGTTCGTATCGCGCAATGCCTGAAAATACGCTTGAACATCGATGGAGGCATTTGCCAATGGCAGGTTATTCTGTGCGCTATCCAGGGCGTTCTTGCTGGCTAACCAATTGTTATACAATGTTGAGTCACTGGCTGTCTGGTTGCTTATGATGGCGTTAGACAGTGCTGCCTGGGCTTGTTGGTAGCTGGTATAGGCATCTGATAGTGATTTCAGTGCATTTGAAATGGTGCTCAAGTCGGGGTTGGTTAACTGGTTAAGTGCATTTTGTGCATTGGTCAGGTCCGTTTGGGCAGTGAGCAAATTTGCCGGTACAGATGCGGGGTTAAGTGACATTAGCATATCTCCGGCATTCACCGTCTGCCCAACCTGAACTTTGCTCTGCGCCACCGTACCGCTCGTGGAAAAGCTTAAGCTGGTCATATGCTGGGGTTGGATCTGACCCGTGCTTTCAACCGTGTCAGTGAAATTCACCTGGGTAACTGTTCCATAACCCGTGAAACCACTTCCTGTCGAACCTGTTTGGGCAGATGCCTGTGCTGAGCAGCCTGCCAAGACAAGTGCCAGTAAAACAACCATTGAAAGCACTGTAAATAATTGTTTCTTTCGTAACATGTTATCCTCCTGAAGCTATGAACTCAAGACCTATTTACTCCCTGTGGTTTTAGGGTTTTTTAAACCAAAGATAAGCATACTCTTTGATTGTGCAGAAATTGTGGAGAAAGGTAGGAAAAATATTAATAAAACCTCACAGGATGATAAAACCTGTGAGGTTTCTGTTTCTTTAATTGTCGAAGGCGGGGTTATTTTGAGTTCCCGTTTTCTGCTAATCCCATTTCCTGTTTCAGTGACATAAACACTTCTACGACTCTTGGGTCGAAGAATTTTCCTCGTTCATCCGAAATGTATTGGAGGGCTTTTTCTCTCGACCAGGCCTTTCGATATGGTCGGTCGG
>JBGOXS010000060.1:0-5650 GCA_041479245.1 Anaerolineae bacterium | reverse complement strand
GTCTTCCAACAGGTTATACCAATCCAGCAGGTGGAAGGTAGGTGCCTGCGCTTGTGCCAGGTGCTCCAGGAGTGCCTCGATGAAAGCCGGCATATCTTCCGGGCGGGCGATAACATCCAGGTAATCGGATATCTCAATGCTGCCAAGCAGCATCAGTGCGGGCTCACCATCCCTGTTATCCGTCAGGAAAAGTGGAGCGATCCCGATCAAACCACCATCGTCCTGCCTGGCAGTGACAACGTATAATTCACCCTGTTGCCACTCACCACCGCCCAAGCCCTGCCACCAGGCTGTAATGTATTCATGACGTAAAAACGGCACATGACTTGCACTGATAGCAAGCAGGTCATTCCATTCTTTTTCTAGGCTGATCAATTCTGGCAGGGTGCGGATGGTGACAATGTGCATATTATCTCCAGGCGGTATAATCCAAGTTAGATTTTACCAGTATAATCATTCGGTATGAATTCTTCCCTCGATCTCAATCTCTTATTATTAGCCCGGCAGGGTGAAAATGTTGTATCAGAAAAGCCGGATTTGTACGCAGTAACACCTCCGCATCGAACAGCACGCGGGCGTGAATCTGATAGCCTGATCATCTATCTCAGCATGACGGGTAATTCGCCCCTCTCTACCGAAGCACACACACAATTATTGGAGCAGCTGGCGCATAAATTTTATAAAACTACCGGCAGTCTGACTGCAGCCCTGCGTACCGTGGCTGAAGCATTAAATTTATACCTGCTCGATCGTAATCTACGCAGCACAAGTGTGGGTCGTCAAGGTATTGGTCAGCTTTTACTGGTGGCATTACGTGCCGATACATTGTATCTCGTCCAGTGCGGCGCCGTCCACGCGTTTTTGGTTACTCACACCGAAACGCAGCACTTATATGACCCTCAAAACTCCGGGCGCGGGCTCGGTCTCAGTCGCACAATGCCCGTGCGCTTTTTGCAAATAAAAATGGCTGCGGATGATTACCTTGTGCTGGCGACTGTCGCCTCACCTGGTTGGTCAGAAGCCACGGTGAAACATCCCGATCGCCAGGGTATTGAAGCGCTGCATCGCCAGCTATTGGAAAATGGCAACCAGGAATATAACGCCGTCATCGTTCAGGCCCAAGCCGGCAAGGGCAAGCTGAGGTTGCTCCGGCGCAAGTCTGAAGCACCTGCCATGGCGCAATCCGCTGTGGCTAAATTACCAACCGAACCCGAGCACTCATTGACCGCACCGGAAGCACAAGCGGTCGATGGTCCGACGGAGGATCGAAGATTGGGTATCCCATCCGCCGCTGTGCCTGCTCAAGTCACAACTGAACCGCCGGCGGAAGATAAAAGACTTGGTATTCCCACCAGCCCCTTCGAGGCTGCACAAGTCACAATTGAACCACCAGCGGAAGATAAAAGGCTCGGCATACCCACCGCTCCCCCGGTATCCATTCCATATGGACCAAGTGAGGCTTCGATGCCACGGGGGGAACAGGCCCAGAGTGAATCCTTCTCCACACAAACTGCCCGCGAACAATTAGCCGCGCTGGGAGTAGAGAAAGTCCAGGTTGGTCTCCCATCCACCGAATCGATCAAAGCATCCGAGTCCACCCCCATGCCTGGCCCATCACCGATCAGCTCGAGGGTAGGTCGTGCCACATCGAATCCCCGTCCGTGGGCTAAATACTTTACCTCTTTTCGAGCAGCATTGGCGTCCATTGGGACAGCCATTTTACGCGCCCTGCGCAGTGCCCTGGGAACGATTGGCTCTGCTCTATTGCGTCTGTTGAAAAATCTTTTACCAGACGCAGACGTCATGCGATTACCCCCCTCGACGATGGTGTTCATCGCCATTGCAATCCCGCTGATTCTAGCTGTGATTGGTGGGATGGTTTTCCTCCAACGTGGGCGAGCTCAACAGCAACAAAAATATTACCAACAGGCTGAGGAAGCGGCCGCTTATGCAGCCACACTAACCAACCCGATGGAGCAGCGTCTGGCGTGGCAAAATGCGCTCGGCGATCTGGATAAAGCGGAGAGTTATGTCCTCACCAGCCAATCGCAAGACCTGCGTGCCCAGGTGATTACCAACCTCGACGTCCTGGATGCAGTCAAACGCCTGGACTACAAACAAGCCATTGTTGGAGGTTTGGAAAGCGGCGTCAGCGTGACCCACATTGTTGCCTCTGCGACTGATTTGTACCTGCTCAATGGAACAGATGGCAGCGTGCTGCATGCCATTATGACCGGGCGGGGCTATGAGCTCGATCCAAACTTCCAATGCGGTCCAACTTATGGCCCGATCAATGTGGGTCCGTTAGTGGATATTGCTGAGTTGCCGTCAGGGTCATACGAAAATGCCAGCCTGCTTGGGATGGACGCAAACGGTAATCTGCTCTACTGCGTGGTAGGTTCTAAGCCATACAGCGCTAGCATGGCACCCCCCAACACCGGCCTTGGTGAGCCAGTTGCCATGAGCCTCGACCAGGGCGACCTTTTTGTGTTGGATCCAAAGGTCAACGCAGTGTGGATATATCGCAATATGGAAGTCAGCCAGCAGCCGCGCCTGTTCTTCGGCGATACTGTTCCACCGATGCAGGATGTTATTGACCTGGCAGTCTATAACAATGATCTGTTCCTGCTGCATGCCGATGGGCATTCCACCAAATGCACTTATAGCGGGATGACCGAATCACCAACCCGTTGTGATGATCCCTATCCATATTCCGATAACCGTCCAGGTCGGGTGCATGGACCCGTGATCGAGGATGCGGTTTTCAACCAGATCTTTTTTTCATCCTTCCCAGAACGCTCGATCTATCTGCTGGACCCCAAAAACCAGGCGGTTTATTATTTCAGTGTGCTTATGACCTTACAATGGCAATATCAACCCGAAGCGCCTCTGGTGCAAGGCAAGGCAACCGCGTTTGCCATAAGCCCAAACCGAACTGCTTTCCTTGCCATTGCCAATAACGTCTATTATGCAGCCATGCCATGAAATGTAGCTTCCTGGTCACCGAGCCGCAAAATAAACAATTACTTTGAATCGCTCCCATCCGGTTTTATCACAGCTGATCAGCAGACATCGCGCTGATCTACTTGCTTTATTGCTTGCAATAGCCGGCTTTCTGGCATCCGCGCTGGTCACCCAGCGCGTCTTCGAGGCAATTCCCCATATTGAAGATGAAATCGCATATGTTTGGCAAGCCAAGGCGCTGATTGAAGGTCACCTGACGATTTCCTCGCCGCCCGATCATAGCAGCTTCATGGTGCCTTTCATTGTGGATTACCAGGGCGAACGGTTCGGCAAATATCCACCTGGTTGGCCGGCGCTGTTAGCCGTAGCCATCCGTTTGGGTATGCGGGCGTGGATCAATCCAATCCTGGCGGGTTTGGGAGTTTGGCTGACCTACCTGCTGGGCAAGCGGATTTTTAGTGAATTTGTTGGGCTGCTTGCAGCTGGATTAACCGTCACCTCGCCATTCTTCCTGATGAACTCCGGCTCATTGCTCTCACACCCGTTTGGGCTGGTCTTGAGCTCACTATTTGCCCTGGGCTGGCTGGAATCTTTCTGGGATAACAAGCATGGCAGCAATATCGATGTTTCAGCCCGCCTCAAAAAACAATGGGTTTATACGATTCTTTCAGCATTGGCGCTCGGAGGCTTAATCCTCACCCGTCCAATGACAGCCCTGGCAGTGGCAGTACCTTTTAGCATGCATGGGTTGTATTTACTTTTCCGAAGCGATGCTAAAACGCACCTGCGTCTGTTGGTCTTCGGCTTTATGGCAATCCTATTCATCGGTTTATATCTGTTATGGCAGTATTCCCTCACGGGAGACGCATTGCTCAATCCATACACCTTGTGGTGGCCATATGACAGGATAGGGTTCGGCCCCGGGCATGGTCATGAAGCCACGGGTCATACATTGAACCTGGCGTGGATTAATACACGTAACAGCCTCACGGCTGGAATGTATGATTTGTACGGTTGGTCCAGCTTCTCCTGGATTTTCCTGCCATTCGGCTTATGGGCATCCAGGCGCAACCCGAAGGGGTTACTCATTGGCAGCGTAGTCGTCAGTATGGTGCTGCTATATATGACCTATTGGATTGGGGCTATCCTTTTTGGACCACGTTATTACTATGAAGTCCTGTTCAGCCTGACCCTGTTCAGTGCAGCGGGTATCGCCTGGTTGGCAGGTTGGCCTGTAAAATTAGGGGAATCCTTCGTTCGCCGTACAGATTGGCGCAAGCTGCGCCCTCTCATAATTACCCTGCTGCTGGGTGTGATCGTTGGAATTAATCTGACGCTATACATACCCATCCGGCTGGGTGACATGGTTGCCTTGTATGGTATAGAACGCGCTGACCAGGAACCTTTCCTGACCCCTGCAGCTAAATCGCTCACCCCAGCCCTGGTCATTGTACACATCAGCCGCTGGATGGAGTATGGCGCCCTGCTGGACCTTGAGGACCCTGAGCTGACCACCCCCTTCATCTTCGCCTGGAGCATCAGTCCATCCACCGATTCTCTACTTAAGTACGACTTTCCCAACCGCACGGTCTATCATTATTATCCCGGGCAGCCTTTTCAGCTTTATCTAAAACCTATAGCTACACCTTAATTAAGGACTAGGGGTAGTGCCCGCTGGCAGCGTTGCTGTTGGTGTGGGTGTCTCTGTTTCAGGCGTACCCGTAGTAACCGGAGTAACCGGGACAGGAGGCGGATTTTGGGCTTGCGTGCATTTATCAGCCGCATATATTGCAGTCGGTTCAACCTGCGGGCTCGCTAGTAAGGTCATGTAAGTATCATACTGTGCCTGGGCATCACACCACTGTTCCTGGGCAGCAAACCAATCACCGTAGCCGAGTAATGCATCCATATAACGATTTGAAGCTGTCCAGCCAGAGGCATCACTCAGGTTCGGAGCTGCACTGGCTAACTGCGAAAAATAATAGACAGCTTGAGCCCAGTCTACATCCCAGAAGCTGGCGCCGCGTATGTATAGATCTGCCCAGTCGCGCCAGTTGCGGGCTTCGGAATCCAAGGGACCAAACCGCTCAGCCAGGGTCAAATCGTAATTTCCACCTTCCAGATCATGCTGCTGAGCTATCTTATCGATCCCCCGGTTCCGCAATGCCACAAACAGCATATCGTCGACCTTCACAGCCATATAATCCGGATAATTCTTCCGTAATAACAGCAGTGTGTCGATGGTAGCAGTCCAATCACGCCCGATGAGCAGGTTTTGGGCTTGAGTGAATAGATCATCCCTGCCACGATAGTCTGGTGTAGGCGTCAGCGTAGGGGTTGGTTCAAGTGTAGGAGTGGCAGTGATTCGTTGTTGGGTCAGGACGAAGGCTAGCTGGTCTGATACATTCGGATAATTGGGATCGATCTTGATGATATATTCGAGGCGTTGGCGGGCGCGATCATAATTGCCAAGCGCAATATCCTGTTGCGCCAGCACGTACTGATTGGCTGCCTCTCCAGCTACCATGGTTGACTGGTAATGGGTGCGTTGATCGACGGCTGAGTTATACCCCGCGAATGCACTACCACCAGCAATCAATGCCAAAGCCACTACTGCCAATAAAGCCCATAAAACCCACAAGCGTCTGCCTTTAGCTGCCTCCGGAGGCAGGTCAGGGATATCAGG
>JBGOXS010000059.1:0-6095 GCA_041479245.1 Anaerolineae bacterium | reverse complement strand
TGGAGATGGTGATGCCGGGAGATAATGTGAACCTGGAAGTTGAGCTGATCGTGCCGGTGGCTTTGGAGCAAGGTTCCAAGTTCGCCATCCGTGAAGGCGGTTTGACCGTCGGCGCAGGTGTGATCACCAAGATCATTGCATAATGAATTATGCCATGGGGTCCACCTATGGCGTCATGAGTAAAGGAAAAGAATGGCTTCGAAAAAAGATGTTCGCCCGGTGATCACGCTGGCATGTTCGGAATGTAAGGAACGCAATTACACCTCGGAGAAAAATCGACGAAATGATCCGGGGCGTATTGAGTTGAACAAGTATTGCCCGCGATGCCGCAAACACACGCTGCATCGGGAGACTAAATAGGGGTAGGCGAAAGCCGGCCCCATCTAGGCCAGTAGCTCAATTTGGCAGAGCACCGCTCTCCAAAAGCGGGGGTTGTGGGTTCGATTCCTGCCTGGCCTGCCTGAGAGGAAAAGTATTTTACTTTTCCGGATGACGCCGTCTACAAGATGCGGCGTTTTAACCATGATTGGAGGATTACCGTGCCTGATTTCAGAACTGCTCGCCAGGAGATGAACTTCTTCCAACGGATCTGGTTTAAAATCCAGAGATTTTTCCAGGAAACGGTTGGAGAATTACGTAAGGTTTCTTGGCCTACGCGCCGTGAGGCAATTCGATTAACCTGGATTGTCATTGGTGTCATACTTATTATGGCGGCGATCCTGGGAGGATTAGACTTCGTTTATACCAAGATTTTTGGTGTAATCCTGGGATAGTCTGGGACAGTATACTCGGTAAAAAGATATAGACGATCAAGCGATTATGATGGACGAATTTAACCGGGAAGAAGAAAATGAACAGCCCCTCGAGGAGCACGAGAAGGATGCTGACAAAGTGGATGATGTAATGATTCCACAAGAATCGGGCGAGATCGTGACCGAGGAGTATCCTGGACAACCAGATGAGATGGTCCAGGAAGATGGTCGCGCCTGGTATGTGGTCCATTGTTATTCGGGCTACGAGAATAAGGTTCGCCATAACCTGGAACAGCGGATCGAATCCATGGGGATGAAAGATAAAATTTTCGATGTAGTCGTCCCCACGGAAGAAGAGATCGAGGTAAAAGAAGGTAAACGCCGCACCGTGGAGCGCAGAGTGTTCCCAGGATACATCCTGGTCAACATGATCATGTCGGAAGAATCATGGTATGTAGTGCGCAATACGCCTGGGGTGACGGGATTCGTGGGAATGGGCACACAACCCACCCCGCTCAGGCCTGAGGAAGTGGCTCAGATCATCAAACGGATGGAAGCTGAAGCACCACACATTAAAGTTACTTTCCGTTCTGGAGAACGTGTGCGCATTGTCGATGGACCGTTCAATGATTTCCGCGGCACAGTCGCGGAGATTGATATGGAAAGAGCGAAGGTTCGCGTGATGGTGAACTTCTTCGGTCGAGAAACGCCCGTCGAGCTTGACTTTTTACAAGTAGAGAAAGCGTAAGCGAAGGCCAGGAAATCTCTGGTTGTAGAAGTGGGAGGGTGTCCCCAATAATCACCCGCTAAAACCACGCGCCGCTACTCCGCGAGAGATGGGCGGCGAAAGGAGAATAAAGTGGCAAAGAAACTAAAAGCAATTGTACGTCTGCAGATCCAGGCTGGAAAAGCCAACCCTGCACCACCGATTGGACCTGCATTAGCCGGGCATGGCATCAACTTAATGGCGTTTTGTAAAGAATATAATGCCCGCACTAACAACCGCATGGGCGAGATCATACCGGCGGAGATCACCATCTTTACCGATGGATCCTTCACTTTTATCCTTAAAACACCCCCAGCTGCAGTTCTGTTGAAGAAAGCCGCGGGAGTGGAGAAAGGGTCGGCAGTCCCCAACCGTGAGAAAGTTGGAAAGGTAACGCGGAAACAGGTGCGAGAGATCGCCGAGCTGAAAATGAAGGACTTAAACGCGGTGGATATCGAAGGTGCAATGCGTCAGATCGAAGGTACCGCCCGCAATATGGGCCTGACGGTAACAGAAGACTAACCCTGTGGGAGGGTGGAACCCACCCGTTTGCACCACGAAGGAGATTATATGGCAAAGCACGGAAAGAAGTATTTAGCTGCATTAGCTAAAATTGATGAGGACCACTGGTACACCCCTGAAGAAGCAGTGAACCTGGTTAAGGAAACCCACTTCGTGAAATTTGATTCAACAGTGGAAATTCATATGCGGCTGGGGGTTGACCCTCGACATGCCGACCAACAGGTGCGTGATGTTGTGGTGCTGCCGCATGGATTGGGTAAATCAGTGAGGGTGCTGGTCTTCGCGCAAGGCGAAGGGGCGGCATTGGCACGCGAATCTGGCGCAGATTATGTGGCGGATGATGACGAGATGATTAATAAGATCCAGGGCGGTTGGACCGATTTTGATGTGACCATCTCCACACCTGATTTGATGGGCAAGGTAGGCCGTCTGGGCCGTGTTTTAGGCCCACGTGGGCTGATGCCTAACCCGAAAGCCGGAACCGTTGTGCCCGCGGAAGACCTTCCTCGTGTGATCCGCGAATCCAAAGCCGGTCGCGTGGAATTCCGGGTGGACAAGACCGCCAACCTGCATATTCCAATAGGGAAAGCCTCATTTGATGCAAAGCAGCTATATGAAAATCTGGCGGCATTGATGGAGGCGATCAAGAAAGCTCGACCGGCATCGGTCAAGGGTACTTTCATCAAGCGTATCACCCTGACCTCCACGATGGGGCCGGGGATTAAGCTGGACCCGATGCAAGCACAGAGCATGGATGTACAGGAATAGAATTTTTGTGATATAGTTGAAATCTAATAATACGCTTCGCCAAAGACAGCAGGTGCGATAAGACCGCTTAATTTCCTGCCGAGGTGAAGATATCTGCTAGACGATGGATCCGTCTGAGACGGGTTTGAAATTTGGATAGCGGAGAGTCTTTGCCGGAAAAGCATGCGAGGCAAAGACTTTTTATTTGAAAGGAGGTGAAATTACCTTGGCTATTACAAAGGAACGCAAGAATGAGCTGATCTCCCAGTACAGCGAATGGGTAAAGCAAAGCAAAGCCCTGGTTCTGACCCAATACGTGGGTTTGACCATGAAGGATATCGATTCCTTGCGGGCGAAAGTGCGAGAAAATGGTGGTGAGTTCCACATCATTAAGAATACGCTGGCAAAACGAGCATTCGAGCAGGCAGGATATTCGATTCAACCAGGGCAGCTAGAGGGCAGTACCGCAGTTGTGTTTGCTTTTGCGGATGCTCCGGCAACTGTGAAGACCGTGACTGATTTTGCTAAAACGTCAGAGTTTTTCAAGATCAAAGGCGGCTTCCTTGAAAAGCAGGCATTGACCACCGATGGTGTAAAAGCGCTGGCAGAATTACCACCGCTGCCTGTCGTGCGTGCCCAGCTTCTCGGAACGCTGCTCGCTCCGGCCAGCAAGCTGGTACGTACATTAGCTGAGCCTGGTCGAATGATCGCCGCGGTCATCAAGGCGCATGCGGAATCCGAAGCCGCCCCTGCATAACGATAATAGTCATTCGATACATATTAATCATTGACGGGTAAACATAGCCTGTTTACAAATCTACAACTAAATCATAATCATGATCTAAGAAGGAGTTTATAAAATGTCTGATATCAATAAACTGGTTGAGGATCTAAGCACCCTCACCGTAATCGAAGCTGCAGAGCTGGTAAAGAAATTGGAAGAGAAATGGGGTGTTTCTGCTGCCGCCCCGGTTGCCATGGCTGCCATGCCTGCTGCTGGTGGAGCTGCCCAAGCTGAGGCGGTCGAAGAAAAGACTGAGTTCAACGTCGTAATTAAAGACGCCGGTGCCAAGAAGATCGAGGTGATTAAAGTCATTCGCCAGCTGACCAATCTGGGTCTGAAAGAGGCGAAAGATGTGGCCGAGACAGCTGGTTCCAAAGTGCTCGAAGCTGTGAGTAAGGAAGCTGCTACCGATGCCAAAGCCAAGCTAGAAGCAGCTGGCGCTTCGGTTGAAGTCCAATAACCGTAGGATGAATTTCCCGGAAGCACAATTGCTTCCGGGAATTGGGTTATATCCTTTTGTGTTTTTACTCGCCCTGTGGTATATTGTAATCATGGAGGGCTTATGAGTGCACGAATTCTAATTATCGAAGACGATGAGGCCATCCTACGGTTCCTGCGCCGCGGCCTGGCATATGAAGGTTATCAGGTGGACACTGCTATTGATGGACATTCGGGTCTGGCATCAGCAAGAGATAACCCGCCTGACCTGGTAGTATTAGACATCATGCTGCCTGGGATTGACGGCTTGGAAGTCTGCCGACGATTACGGGCAGGTGGCCCGGTGCCGATCTTGATCCTCACTGCCAAGGACTCGGTTAATGATCGAGTGATGGGGCTAGATGTAGGTGCAGATGATTACATGGTCAAGCCGTTCAATCTGGACGAGCTCCTGGCCCGTATACGCGCCTTACTACGCCGAGCACAACCAAGCCGACCCCAGGTGTTGCGGTTCGCCGACTTAATCCTGGATACCGGTACGCGTCAAGCTTCACGCGGCGACCGGATTATCTCTTTGACAGCGAAGGAATACGAACTACTTGAGTTATTCCTGCGTCACCCACGCCAGGTCTTAACCAGGGAGATGATTTTCGATCGCGTGTGGGGTTATGACTTTGGCGGTGAGAGTAATATTATCGAAGTATATATACGATATTTGCGGCAGAAGCTGGAATTACAGGGAGAGCAACGACTCCTTCATACTGTGCGCGGTATGGGGTACGTTCTGCGCGAACCATCGTAAATTAATTTCATGTCCCTGCGGAGCCGGCTCACCTTACTATACACATCGATAGTAGGGGGTATTTTGCTTTTGTTTGGAATCGCCGTTTATTATTCGGTAAGCTCGACGGTTATTCATCAATTAGATAACGCACTGAGGCTCAGAGGGGGAACCGTTTCCAGCAATACCCGTATAGATGATAATGGTAATTTGAACGTCGATCTGCAGAAACTAGACTTGCCGAATGATATTTTTGTGCAAGTGTGGGGGCGAAACGACAAGCTAATCGATGCGACTCAAAATATTCGGATATTAAATAACCCACTCGACTTGGCGAACTTACACAGCGCTGCCCCTCTTTTCCATGATGTAAACCAGGGAGGGTCACGCTTGCGGGTACTCACCATTCCGCTGGTGGCGGGTAATGGTAACCGAGTGGAAGTCGTCATTCAGTTGGGAACTCGCTTGGATGTGGTCAACGCGACCCAACACACCTTGCTGGAAGTGTTAGTCATCGGAATAGCCATCGCGATTATCGCCTCTAGCCTGGCAGCCTGGTTGAGCAGTTACCAGGCACTACGTGCGTTGGATAACGTTACCAAGGCGGCTTTACAGATCACCAGCGCAGATGACCTTTCACGCCGCATCCCTTACAGAGGTTCATCCAAAGATGAGGTTGGTCAGCTGGTGACAGCTTTTAACCAGACGTTGAGCCGATTGGAAAACCTGTTTTCAACCCAAAGGCGGTTCCTGGCAGATGTGGGCCATGAATTACGTACGCCGCTCACGGTGATCAAAGGTAATGTGGGGTTGATGCGTAAAATCAAGGAGTTTGATGAAGAATCATTAGAGACCATCGAAGATGAAGTCGACCGTCTGACGCGTATGGTTGGTGATCTGCTCTTACTCGCACAGGCAGAATCCGGTAAAATCCCGCTGGCGCACGAAGTGGTAGAACTGGATACACTGTTATTGGAAGTATTAAATCAAATGCAGGTGTTGGCAAGGGATCGTATTAAACTTACAATCGGTGATATTGATCAGGTGTTGGTTTGCGGTGACCGTGACAGGTTAAAACAGGTGATCGTCAACTTAGTCGGAAATTCGATCAATTACACCCCAAAAGATGGTGAAATAATTGTCGGTTTAGGCAAGGTCTCCGAGCGGGCACAGCTTACCGTGACTGATAATGGACCGGGAATTTCACCCGAGGATATGCCACACATCTTCGAGCGCTTTTATCGTGGGGAGAAATCACGGACCCGCCAGAAGGATGGGAAGGGCTTTGGGCTGGGACTTTCCATT
>JBGOXS010000058.1:0-6587 GCA_041479245.1 Anaerolineae bacterium | reverse complement strand
TGACCGATCACCCCAACATCCGCGAGGTCATCCTGTTTCCCCCCCTGCGTACCCGCGAAGAATAATCAGGGTTAACTAACTAAAGCAACTCGGGCTATCCAGCCCTCCTGCATGCTCATGCCCTTGCCCGGATATACCCGGGCAAGGATTTAGACCAATCCAAAATTGGAGATACCTCATGAAGGATCAAACATATCGAGTATATGGCTATCGCTGGATTGTGCTGGGGGTCTTTATGCTCATCAACCTCACCATCCAAATTCTTTGGATCACGTATGCCCCCATTACAGATGCTGCAGCCAAATATTATGGGGTTACCACCACGCAGATTGGCTTGTTAGCGATGACCTTCATGATCGCTTATGTTCCTCTCTCCATCCCGGTTTCCTGGGTGATTGACAAGTATGGCTTTCGTCTGGCGGTCAGCATCGGGGCAATCCTAATGGGTGTGTTTGCAATTGCGCGTGGGTTGGCTGGGACAAACTATGGTCTCGTGCTGGCAAGCACAGTTGGCATTGCCATCGGACAGCCTTTTTTAATGAACTCATGGACGAAAGTGCCAGCCAACTGGTTTTCGATCCATGAGCGTGCCACTGCGGTAGGGTTGGTTACATTGGCGAACTTGCTTGGTGCTGCCCTCGGCATGGCGCTCACACCCATCCTCACCGAAACAATGTCTATCCCAACCGTGCAGTTAATCTATGGTGGGGTGGCAGCCTTCGCTGCATTGCTGTTCATTGCGCTCTCACGTGAGCATCCACTCACCCCACCCTGTCCACCGGGGATGGAAGTCCGCTCCCTGATGTTGGATGGTCTAAAACAAATCCTGAGGGTGGTGCCATTCTGGCTGTTTGTGATCGTCTACTTCGTTGGAATGGGGATTTTTAACGGCATCAGTACCTGGGTGGGGGTCATCCGACCGACCGGTTTTACTCCCACCGATCTAGGTCTCCTGGGTGCCGTGATGGTGGTGGGTGGCATCCTCGGTGCGGTGATCATCCCTTCGCTCTCTGATAAACAGCATAAACGGCAGCGCTACATGCTTCTAGGGGTCTTGCTGGCGATCCCTGGATTGGTGGGGGTGACGTTTGCCAGCTCTCTTTGGTTGTTGCTTATCTCCGCCTTCATCCTGGGGTTCTTCCTGATCAGTGTCGCCCCGATTGGTTTGCAATACGTCGCCGAGGTCACCTACCCCGCCCCCGAGGGCACTTCTGCTGGATTGATCCAGCTGTTTGGGCAGCTGTCAGTGGTCTTCGTATATATCATGGAGGCGATGAGGAGCAAGAATGGCGCCTTCACACCATCATTGGTGCTTTCAACTGCATTATTGGTAGTGCTGGCTGGGGTGATCACCCAAATGAAGGACCCTCCGGTCCGTAATCTGTGAGCTTCCAGCATTTACAATTCAGAGGACTTGAGTGAGTACAATGGCAAACTCATTCACTACACTTTGGCCCAATGACCGCTGTAAATCCCTGGCTCGCTATAACCTGGGTAGGCATTTCCTGCTATGCAAGTATGTACTGCCGTACATGAAGAAGCAGATGAGTGGGGTGATCATCAATATGGGCTCTGTCTCCGGGCACGTCGGTCAAACCGATCACGTTATGTATGGAGCGACCAAGGGTGCCATCATTGCCATGACGCGAGCCCTGGCGTGGGAGCTGGCGCCCTACAACATCCGTGTTAATTCCATCAGCCCTGGTAGCGTGGATACCCCCATGCTGCTGGGTGACATCGACCTGAAATCCAGGCGTACGGGCATGCCGTTCGATACAGTCAAGCATGAGCGTGAGGCTGAACAGGCTTTCAAGCGTTGGGCAGATCCGGCAGAAATCGCCGAGCCAATCTACTTCCTGGCCAGTGAGGGTGCTTCGTTAGTCACCGAATCCGACTGGCTGGTGGATTGCGGCTGGGTGGCTAAATAAGGAGCGATTATGGAGATTGACGTGTGCCAACAGATCGTGCAAATTGCCAGCGAGCTATATGGCAAATGCCTGCTGACCCCCACAGGCGGCAACGTCAGCGCCCGCTGTGCTGATAACCCTAATGAAATCTGGATCACTCCGGGTTCCATATTCAAAGGAGACCTGCTCCCCGAAATGATGGTGCGGATTGACCTGCAAGGTACTCTCAAAAGCGAGACGGCTTACTCAGCCTCCAGCGAGCGCAGGGTACATTGTGCCATTTATCGTCGTAGGCCCGAGATTACCGCCGTGATCCACACCCATGCCCCTCAAGCCACCCTGATGGCACTCACTGGCACCAGGTTCCTGCCGATATCGCTCGAATCAGCCTTCCTGGGGGATGTCCCTGTCGTGCCTTTCATCATGCCAGGAAGCGACGAGCTGGGGGAGGCGGTAGCAGAAGCCATGGGCACTGGTTTTGTTGCCCTGATGCAAAACCATGGGCTGGTGGTGGCTGCCAGCAATCTTCGCCGTGCCGCGGATATCACCGATGTGGTCGAGGTGACCGCCCTCAAGCTGCTCACCTGCCGGGCGATGGGGGTCCCACCGCCTGTGCTGCCTGAGGAGGATGTAATCTCGATCCGAAAAATGGGAAATTTCCTGGCATAAGTAACAATTTTCTGCCAGAAAGCCATCTATCTTCTTCTAAATTAGTAGAACTAGCGGGATTGTCCCGCAATACTCAACGTCTTAACCAGACCTGGGTGGTGCTTGAATCATCGATTAAATCCCGGTGGGATATAGGGGAGTAATCGCCTGAGGCCTCAAGCCAGCCCTTCTATCGCATGGACCTTGGGAGTGTTACTCATGTGAGTACTCTTGTTCCAATAGTCTGACTTTATTCTCGAGGATGTGAACTGCGCCAGCGAGGAGCTGTGGATCGTGAAGATCGATGTGTAAAAATCTTTCCAGTAAAACTGTGGGCGCAGCGTTAAAACCATTGCTCATCAAGGCAATGTAGTTCTTTACAAATGGTTCTGGTCTTTCAGTGAACATTGCGTAGTATTTGAGCGCCAGGAGTGATCCGTAGACATAATTGATGTCGTATAAGGGGTCCTCATAAAATAGACGGTTGGTGATCCAGCGCATCTTCAGCTCAGCGTGCCGGTTGATCCAGATATCGAACCGGTTGTTATTCCGTTGGGTTAGTGCATCGAGGTCGTCCGCGGTTTCAATCCTTCCTTGCTCAACTTCTTCGTAGATGGATTGTTCCAAGCTTGCGTCTTGGGCAATAAAGAACAGGGCCATCCCTTTTCCGTCCAGGAATTGTTCAAGGTAATACTGCCTTCTCAGCGGGTTGATCTCGTGTTGGCAAAGATAGTCTGCCAAAAGCAGCTCGTTTAATATAGCGAAGGATTCAAATAGATAATGCGGACCGTCTGCATAGGTCGCTCGGACGTGCTGGTTGTTCATCATCTGGCGATGAATCGCGTGGGTCGATTCGTGCATCAGCACCCGCATATCGTTATAGTAACCTTCAAAACCAGCGCTGAAAAAGACCGTGGTCACCCCCGGGTAACCTTTCGAAAAACCACCAGGTTTGCGTTTGGGGCCGGGCAGAATGTCCATCCGGCCATTGGCAGGGTCAAGCAGCCCTTCAAGCTCATGCCCATAGTCTGTCCCCAGTGGTGACAACACCTCACGGATGATACCGGTGGCTTGTTCAATGCTAAAGCGTGGGGGTGCTTCACCAGGCAGGCTTGCAGTGATATCCCACACATCGACATCTGCAACTGCGAGCCTTTTCCTGGCATGCTCGGTGCGCAAATGTTGGTAACTTTGGTAAATCCCGGCTTGCTGACCAATCAGATCCAGCAGGTTTTTGACTTCTGCCTTGCTCCAGTAACTGTTGAAATAAACTTCACCGGGGGTGTCTTCAAAATGATGGATACGCGCCAATTGGTTGCGCGCCGTGATTAATTTGATCAACGCAAAGGCATAAAGGTCCCGCTGCGAGGCATAGCCCGCATAAAGCTGCTTAAAACCTGCTTCTCTTACAGAACGGACTGGATGGTTGGCAATGGCGATTCGATTTCTGATCACATCCAGTTCACCTTTCAGTGTTTTTATGCTGCCGAAGGTGGTGTGCTGCAGCAGGGTTTCATAAAGATCATATTCCCATTCACTGGTGACCGGTGCTGTGATGCTTAATATGGATTCTTCTTCCAGCGAAAGCGTATGAGATCGATAACGCTGGGCAGATTCGACCGCGTAACGATAGACCTCGAGCTCAGGTTTTTGCTCGATGAAAAGGTCAAGCACGGTCTGGTCGATTTGGATTAATTCCTGCCGAAAAAACGTTGTCTGTTGTGTGAACTCAGCTCCCAGCCTGGAGCATAAGCTTTTGCTGGTCAGGTCGGTGGTGTTCACTGCATACCGCAGGTAATGGTAGGTGTAATGGCGAATGAATTCAACCAGAACTGTATCGTACAGCTGGAGTGCATGCAGCAGATGACCGGCAGTAGCGGCCACCTTCCCGCACAGATCTTCAAAATCGTTCAGGGCTTTGTTGTAGCTCTCGCGTTCAGCTATCTCAGCATCCGGGCTCGGGTAAAAGTTACGTTCAAAATCAAAGATATACATGCACCTATTGTGTCCGACATTTATCATTTTGCCAATGGTTAAACACATACCTTTTCTTTCAATACTAATCTAGTATTAACTAGTTAAGTATTGACTTAATTGATCTAATGGTTTATTATAGTGTTTATGGATATATTTTATGCACTCGCCGATCCAACCAGACGCAAAATTCTCGAGCTGCTTGCCAGCCAGGGAGAGCTTCCGGCTACGGAAATATACGCCAATTTTGAGGTCAGCCATCCAGCGATCTCGCAGCACCTTAAAGTTCTCCGTGAAGCCAATCTGGTAAAGATGGAAAAGCGTGCCCAGCAGCGTATCTACCAGATCAACTCGCAGGCAATACTGGGTCTCGAAGATTGGACAAAGAAGCTGGCACAGCAATGGAATGAGCGTTTTGATGCATTGGACGAGTTACTCGAGGCTGAAAAAGAAAAAGGACAAAATATTAGAAAGGATGTGTAAAATGGCAAAAGAATTAACCTTCAAACGTACCTTCGATGCTCCTCGCGAGCTCGTGTTCAAAGCATGGACTGATCCCTCCCTGTTAGCAAAGTGGTGGGGACCCACCGACTTTACCACCCCAATCTGCCAGGTGGATGCACGGAAAGGCGGAAAGCTCTATATCGTCATGCATGGACCCAAGGGCAGCGATTTTGACATTGATCTTCCCACGACAGGCATCTTTCAGGAGTTCGACCCACCCAGCCGTATCGTCTTTAGCAACGAGGCCTTACCGGACGAAAAAGGCGTCCCACAATTGGCGTCCCTCTGCACGGTCACCTTCAGCGAGGTAGGTGGAAAAACCGAAATGACCCTGCATATCGTGCTGTTGAAGTCCACTCCTGTATCCGCAGGCGCATGGGCAGGGGCAGAGATGGGCTGGAGCCAGAGCCTGGATAAGCTCACCGCACTTCAGATCAAAGTCTAAACCGAGCCAGCGCTCGAAACGCCAGAGCAAAGGTAGTTCACAACCGCCTCAGCTGCAAAAATAGTCACAGCCAACCGCCCGCTAAATCGATAGTGGGCGGTTTGATTTATGCATTATAGATTTAAAATTTTTCGCAATTCGGACGACCGCTTTTGTAAAGCGGATTGGTCAGCCCTACCTACTGCAACTAAGTGTTTGCCATGCCAGAATCTAGCAGAGAAACGTTGTGCACTCGTAATGTATAATTAATACGCGATACCTTATTAGCTCTTTAATCAATTTATGGCAATCAATTCGGATCAGGAAGTGAAATTTCACTCATCGAGGAGGATATAAATGCCCACTGATTCCGCTTCTCAAGCAATTGCTATCCTACGCAACCCGATTACTTTCCAATGGTACGTTATCCCATTATTTGCCCTGATCGTATATGTCTACGCCGTCGAAGTGGAACGGCGCAATTGGAGCCTGGTCTTTGCCGGCCTGGCTTTTTGGGGCATGGACTGGTTCAATGAGATCTGGAATGGGCTGGTTTTTCACTTTACCAATTTCGCCCCTGTTTGGGGTGCCCCCGGTAAGACTGCCTACCTGCTGCTGATTGGCTTGAACATTGAAATATGCTTCATGTTCACCATTGCCGGGATTGCTTTCTCAAAAATGCTGCCGGCTGATAAGAAACTCAAGCTTCTAGGAATCCCTAATCGATTGGTTTTCGCTATCATCGGTTCAATCTATTGTGTGATTGTGGAGCTGTTCTTGAATGCGGCCGGTGCACTCACCTGGGACTTCACATGGTGGAATGTCGGCGCCCCCTGGTTGATCTTCCTGATAGGTTACCTGCCCTTCTTCCTGGTCTCATTCTGGGTTTTCGATATGCTCACGCTACGGAAGAAAGCCATCACCGTAGGCAGCATCCTGGGCTTTGACGCACTCTGCCTAGTTTTGTTCGCCGGTATATTGAGCTGGATATAGTCTCAGGTTACCAATTGGGTTCTGGAGTCGAGATGAGTAACAACGACTGCAAAATCCAGCCTTGCCTGTTGTCCTCGATCACCTTCACTTGAATCCATTCGAGCCCATCTTTATCCTGCGCTTCATTTAGCAACTGT
>JBGOXS010000057.1:0-6798 GCA_041479245.1 Anaerolineae bacterium | reverse complement strand
ATGGAGGCTACGTTGCCGATCTCGGCTTTGGTAGTAACTTCGATGGCATCTTCGCCGATCTTCTTCACCACAGCCTTGGTGGCGGCTTCGATACCATGCTTGAGCAGCATGGGGTTAAAACCGGCGGCGAGGTTCTTCATACCTTCGGCGACGATGGCATGTGCCAGCACGGTGGAGGTGGTGGTACCATCACCAGCAATATCGTTGGTTTTGGTAGCGGCTTCCTTGAGCAGCTGGGCGCCCATATTCTCAAACGGGTCTTCCAGCTCAATTTCCTTGGCGACGGTGACGCCGTCATGGGTGATGGTGGGGGAACCGAACTTGCGGTCTAAAGCCACATTGCGCCCCTTGGGGCCGAGTGTGGTGGTGACTGCGGTTGCCAGGACGTCCATGCCCTTGCTCAGCTTGCGACGTGCTTCTTCAGAAAATTGCAGTTGTTTTGCTCCCATAATTCATTACTCCTTTTAATACACCTTGATTATTTATCTACAACAATTGCTAACAGATCGCTTTCGCGCAGGATGAGCAGTTTCTTGCCATCCACCTTGATTTCGGTGCCGGAATACTTGGCGAACAGGACCACATCACCTTTTTTGACATCCATGGCGATGCGCTTGCCTTCGTCATCACGGTCACCCGGGCCAACGGCCAGGACGGTGCCTTTTTGGGGTTTTTCTTTTGCAGTTTCGGGGAGAACGATGCCGGACGGGGTGATATCATCTTGTTCGATGGGTTCAACCACCACACGGCTGCCTAACGGTTTGAAATTGATGGACATAGCCACCTCCTATTGTGGAATGTTTGGATTGACCAACAGTTAGTGGTTTAGCACTCTCTTCAGATGAGTGCTAAACCATACTGAATAATACCCAATTTAAGAATAAAAGTCAAGGGAGATAGGCAGATTCAAAATGATTCTTACGAGATTCTGATAATAATTTACAGGGATAGACAGGATACCCAGGATTGAACAATCATAGTTTGTCTTTGCGGTTGTAGCCGCCATCGGTGATGGCGGTGTTCGCAGCTGGCTGATATTTAACAGGGATATGCAGGATTTACAGGATAAATCCGTAATAAACGTGTTGATGGCGGAAGTGCAAAGAAGCCGTGATCAGCGATCATGGCTACCCCCTCCCGCCTCCCCTTTCCCGAACAAAAAGCATTTGGGACTAGAATTTCCAACGAACGGAAATTACGGGAGGAGAATTATTAGCCAGATGCTTGGATCAAGGGGTGAGTGTGGGTTTAGCGTTCGGAGTGGGCGTGGCAGCTGTAGAGGGGGTGCCCATCAGCGAGCGGCAGGTGGCTTCGTTGTCTGCCACGTTCTGCATCAACACGGGATCGTCGGGGTAGGTCAAGCGCAGCTGGGTCATCAGTTGGAGTGAGTGGGAGCAATAACCATTATCAGGCGTGCTCAGGTAAGCCAACACACTGCCATAGCGCACGTAGTAGTAGGCTATATTAAGGTTGGTCAGCGGTAAAGGGGGAACCGTAGCATTATCCGCGGCGCTTTTGGCCAGGAGACCATTCTCTACGAACTGCTTCACGGTGTCATTCTCCGCGGCAGTGCAGCCATCCACGGCGCAGCGCAAGGCAGGCAGGGCAGTCTCGTAGTTGCGGGCCTGAACATAGATCATCCCCAACTGCCCGTAGGTATCGGAATTGGCAGGGTCAAAAGCCAGGGCTTTCTCGGCGTTGCGCGAGGCGATAAAGAATTCACCCTGCTGGGCGTAGGTCTTGGCGATGGCGATATATGGATAAGGATCCTTGATCCCTAGCTGCTGGTTGATGGTGGCGGCTTTTTCGAAGTACTCCAGGGCGGTGGTGTATAGCTGGCTTTGGTTATAAGCCAGCTGGCGGTAGCCCAGACCGATGCGCAGGTAGAGGAAGGTGAGGTTGGGGGTTATTTCGGAGGCCTTGATATACTCGTCGATGGCGTCGCGGTAGTAGCCCCAGCTCTCAAGCACGGTACCCAAGACGCGGTGAGTATCCATTGAGTCGGGGGCGAGCTCTACCGCCTGCCGGGCATACTGCTGGGCCTGGTCCCACTTCTGCTGATCGAGCAGTACTTCGGCGTAAAAGGCAAGCGCCAGGGCATTCTGCGGGTCGAGAAGATAAGCCCGGTTGGCGGAGGTCTCAGCCTTGGCCAGGTAAGCCTCGCGATCGTCGGCGCTGACAAGGTTGCTGGAGGCGTTCCAATCCAGCACGAAGGCATTAATTGCGGCGACGGTGCTGTCATCGGGAGCGAGCTCAACCGCCTTCTCGGACGAGGTAAGGGCGTCCTGCAGGCGATCAAGGCGCTCCTGGTCGGTGCTGAGGTTGCTGGATGAGTAGGTCTGGATGCGGGCAAGCTCAGCCCACACCAAGGCGTTCTGCGGGTCGATCATAAGCGCCTGCTGGTAGGCACCGATAGCGTCCTGGTCGGAAGTGGGGTCATCCAGCTTGCCGGCCGCAAAATAGGCCTGGGCTGCCAGTATGTACGACTGCGGCGAGCGCGTGGGGGTGGGCGTGGCGTTGAAAGGAGACTGCACCTGCCCACGGTTCAGCTGGAGCAATAGCCACACAGCCCCGAGGATCAGGAAGGTCAGCACCAGGATGCGGTAGGGGTTGGATTTGCTCCTCACCGGGTGGAGATTAAACGTTTTACCATTCTGGATCTGGCTCATATCAGGGAGTAGGAGTCTCGCTGGGCTCAGGCGTGCTCGCACTGGGCGTGCCGGAAACGGTTTTGCAGTAGTCCATGCCCTGGGTAGCATTGTAATACGCCACCTGGTCGTCGGCGATGTTGGTCAGGATGAGATGCATGATGGGGATGGCTTCGGGGCAGCGGTCAAGCTGGGTGAGTGAGAGGGCGTATATAGAGTAGTAGTCATCGGCGATCCGCCCGGGTGCCAGGGGCAGACCTTCGACAGCGGTTCCATCGGCGGTGGTGCCGCCATGCACCACAAATGTGAGCTCTTCGGCAGCGCGGGAATAGTCATCATTCTGATACATCATCACGCCCAAATTGCCGTGCAGGCGAGCGCTCGCAGGGTCGAGGCTGAGGGCTTGTTCGGCGAACTGGATCGCCTTGCCGTATTGGCCTTCGGTGGCATAGGTGCGGGAAATCTCGGTGAGGATATCGGGATTGGTGGGGTTGAGCGCCACGCCGGTGAGCATTTCCTGGATGGCCTTGTCATACTCGCCCTGCATCTTGTAAACTGCCCCCATGGAGTAATGCAGATCCCATAGCTTGTCGTTGATGGCGATGGCAGACTGGTATTCCGTGATGGCTTCTGGGTAATTGCCGGTGTCGAAAAGCACATATCCGCGCGCCCGGTAAGTTTCAAGGGAAGTCGGGTCAAGCGTCTGGGCTTTCTGCGACATGTCGATTGCGGTCTGGATATCCTCGTAGTTGCCCTTGTCAAGCAGTATCTCGGTGTAATAGGCGTAAGCGGCGGCGTTATTCGGGTCAAGCTCGATAGCCTTGTTCACTGCCAGAATCGCATCGTCATATTTTCCCAGGTAATCCAGGGCAGAAGCCTTGATGGCATATGCCATGGAATTATTGGGGTTGAGCAGCAGGGCATTCTCGGCATTAGTGACCGCATCCTGGTACAGCCCGGCGAAAATCTGGGTGCGAGCCAGGTCGATAAAGGTGGCAGGGTTACGTGGGTCTGCCAGGACGGCCTCCTTATAGGAATCAATGGCCTGTGAGAGCTTACCATCTTTGAAATATGCCTGAGCTTCGTTGAGCACTGACTCCTGGCTGCGGGTGGGCGTGGGAGACGGCATGAAGGGTATGGGCATCTCGGGGACCACGACCTGGTTAAAATAAATCAACCCCCCGATTGCCACGACGAGGAAAGCAATCAGGAGCGGGTTTGAAGGGCGCCGGGTGCGCTTCTTCATGTTCAGTTTACCGCCGCGCAGGTACATGGTTTCATATTACCACTGCCTGGAGTGAGAATCAAGAGAAGTTAGAGGTAGATTAAGAATTTCTAGTTTGGAGGCTTCGATGATTCAACCCCAATTATGGTAAAATTATTTTCGCAAACGTCCCTGTAGCTCAGCGGATCAGAGCATTTGCTTGCGGAGCAAAGGGTCGGGCGTTCGAATCGCCCCAGGGACGCCTGTTATCCGAGTACCAAAGAGCGCTTTTGAGTGGGACATGCGCTCTTTTATTTTCTAATGAGGGTGTGAACGATGGAAACACCGATCCAGATTTTGCTGACCAATGACGATGGCATCCGATCCCCAGGGCTGTGGGCCGCGGCGGGAGCGCTTTCGGAGATAGGGTACGTGCATGTGGTGGCGCCGCGTGATCAGTTCTCAGGAGCGGGCAGGAGCCTGCCATCCACCTCGGACGGGATCATCACGCCTCAACAGATGCAGGTGAACGGCAAATTGTGGACAGTTTATAGCGTGGGAGGCACACCCGCCCAGGCTGTGTTGCATGCCATCTGTGAGATCCTACCGCAGCCACCGGATCTGGTGGTTTCGGGGATCAATTATGGTGAGAACCTTGGCGTGGGAGTGACCGTCTCAGGGACGGTGGGAGCAGCGATGGAAGGGGCGGGCAACGGGATTCGCTCGATGGCAATCTCACTAGAGACTGATACGGCAGACCATCTCACCTATTCCACCAAGATTGACTTTTCGGCCGCGGCGTACTTCACCTCCCTGTTCGCGAGCATGATGCTAGGAAAGACATTACCAGATGATGTGGACTTGCTCAAGGTGGACGTGCCGAGTGATGCCACTTCCAAAACAGAATGGGCAGTGACACGATTATCAAAACAGGCATACTTCCTGCCGGTGACGCCCAAACGCGAGTCGTGGGATAAGCCGGAGAGGGTGGGCTACCGGCGGATCGAGGAGCTCAGCGGCAGCGCGGTCGATACGGATGTGTATTCACTGCGAGTAAAGCGAATGGTCTCGGTGACGCCGCTGAGTTTGGATTTGACGTCGAGGGTGAGCTTGAAGGAATTCGAGAAGCTGCTTCGAGACGAAAACGGGAAATAATTACTTAACAGGATAGACAGAATAAAGGCGGATAAAAATCAATAACAGGGATTTCTAGTATAGGTGTGGATAATAAAAATCAGAATAATATATGGGGAATAAGAGATCAATTAACAGGATAGACAGGATAAAAGCGGATAAAATAAATAACTGGGGAGGAAAGGATAAGAGCGGATAATAAATCAGAATAATACACGGGGAATAAGAAATTAATTGGATACACAGGATAAAGAGGATAAAGAGGATAAAAAAATAAACCAGGGAAAAAGATACAGAGACGTGTCCGCAAGCGTCTGCTGGTGGATTTTGTCAGGATGCGGATGAGTTGGGGTTTCTACTCAGCTCACGCAGCAGCAGGGGATGAAGATGAGGGTTGGCGGCCAGGACGGATTGAGGCGGGGTCATAAAGTCGGGTCCACCGGACAGGTTGGTGACGACCGCCCCGGCCTGTTGTGCAACCAAGGCACCGGCAGCTACATCCCAGGCCTTCAATCGCAATTCCCAAAAACCATCAAACCGGCCGCAGGCTACGTCGCACAGGTCCAAGGCAGCTGAGCCCAGGCGGCGCACCCCCTGTGAATGCAGGGCTAGATGGGAGTAGTGATCCAGGTTGTTATTTGGATTGGTGCGGATGTCGTAGGGGAATCCCGTGACGAGCAGGGCGTGGTCGAGATCGGAAGTGGTGGAAGGGTGGATAGGCTGACCGTTCAGCCAGGCGCCGAGACCGAACTCGGCACTGAAGCATTCGTCGCGCGACGGGTCGTAAACCACACTCATGCGGAGCTGGCTGGCTTCGGTATAGGCGATCGAGACCGAGTAGATGGGGACCCCGTGGACGTAATTGACCGTGCCATCCAGCGGGTCGATGTACCACACGCGATCGGTTGTGCCGGCGAGCTCACCGCTCTCTTCAGCCACAATGCGGTCGCCTGGGAAGCGGGTACGGATGTAATCCAGGAGGAACTTCTCCGATAAGCGGTCGGCTTCACTGACCAGGTCGATCACGCCTTTGTGGTCCACTTGCAGGTGCAAACCGAAGCTCTGGCGCAAGATGAGCCCTGCCTGGCGGGCAAGGGTGATGAGGTCATTGAGGGTAGGGGGCATGGTGGGGGTATTTTAGCCGGGATATGGGAGGAAGGCAAGGAATCATGAGGTGATGGGACGTTTAATAAAAAGAAAACCACTAGGGTGCGCAAAGAGCACGCCCTCCGACACAAAGGGCACAAAGGTATTTAATAAATTAAGAACCGTCCACGAATAAAAACACGAATACAAAAATTTTAGAACACGAAAACCGCGAAAAAGTGCACGAAAAACACGAAAAAGAATCAGGAGGGAGCAAGGTAAATGGATGGAGAATTGAGCTTCACCCCATTAGGTGGACAGATAGTTAAGGAGAATTGTGATCAGTGGCCTCGAATTGGTTCGGTGACAGAAAACCCAAGGTCGAATGCCGTCTGACAGTATTATAAAACCCGGCGATGTATTCGAATATGTCTCTGCTGGCCTCCGTTCGTGTTTTGTAGTCCTGGTAGTGAACCTGTTCACATTTCAGGGTGCTGAAAAAGCTCTCCATAACGCCGTTGTCATAGCAGTTGCCTGAGCGACTCATGCTGACCTCAATCTGGTTGTTGGCCAGGATGCGGCGGATCTGCTCGCTGGCGTACTGGCTGCCGCGATCGGAATGATGGAGTAATCCTGGATCTGGCTGTCGTTCATACAGCGCCATGCGTAGAGCGTCTTCAACGAGATCGGCTGTGATTTGGTGGCTCATACTCCAGCCAACGATCT
>JBGOXS010000056.1:0-7629 GCA_041479245.1 Anaerolineae bacterium | reverse complement strand
CCTTATAATTTCTGGACTGAAGGCCTGCATGGAGTGGGTCGCAATGGACGCGCCACAGTTTTCCCGCAAGCTATCGGTATGTCGGCCACATGGAACCCGGCGCTCGTGAAAGCTATCGCCGTGGCGATTGGCGACGAGGGCCGTGCCAAATTCCATAAAGCCCTCCGCACCAAGGGCAAGACCGACCTATACCAGGGATTGACTTTTTGGTCACCCAATATCAATATATTTCGGGACCCGCGCTGGGGACGCGGACAGGAAACCTGGGGCGAAGACCCGTTTTTAACCGGAGAAATGGGCACGGCTTATGTGGGCGGACTTCAAGGCGACGACCCAAAATACCTGAGAGCTGCCGCCTGTGCTAAACATTTCGCAGTACACAGCGGTCCGGAGAAACTACGTCACAGCTTCAACGCGCAGGTTAGCCGCCGCGATCTCTATGCCACCTATTTACCAGCTTTTAAAAAATTAGTCATCGAAGGCGAAGTAGAAGCCATAATGACCGCGTATAACCGCGTACTGGATGAGCCAGCCTCCGTCAGCAAACTGCTATTGCAGGATATTTTACGTGGCGAGTGGGGCTTTACTGGGCATGTGGTCTCTGATTGTTGGGCGCTAGCTGATATACATGGAGGTCACCAATACACAGCTGGTCCTGTCGAAACCGCCGCATTAGCACTCAAAAGTGGCTGTGACCTCGAGTGCGGTTGTACCTTTAACCACTTAAGCGAGGCACTTGAGCAAGGGCTAATTTCACAAACAGATATCGACCTGGCCCTTTCCCGCGTTCTGGTTACCCGCTTCAAGCTGGGTATGTTTGACCCGCCGGACCAGGTTCCTTATGCCGCTATACCCATGTCGGTGGTGGGCTCCAAAAAACATCGTGATCTGGCCTACCGTGCCGCATTACAGTCAATGGTGTTGCTCAAAAACAGGAATCAGGTTCTGCCGATTGGGTTGCAAGTGAGAAGCATTTTTGTCACCGGCCCAGCGGCTGCCAGTCTGGATGTATTATTGGGCAACTATTATGGCATTAACAACAAAATGACCACCCTGATCGAAGGGATCGTTGGGCGTATACCTGAAGGAATTAAGCTGGAATACCGACCTGGTTGCATGTGGACTCAGGAAAGTGCCGTTTCGTATAATCGGGCCGAAGATGAAGCCATCAGCGCCGACCTAACCATCGTGTGTGCTGGAACGTCGCCGCTCATGGAGGGCGAGGAGGGCGAATCGATCCTCACTGCAGAAAATGGAGATCGTGCGCAGATTGAACTGCCTGCAGTTCAGCAGAAATTTATTCGTAAGCTGGCTGAACATGGAGCGCGCATTGTTTTGGTCCTGACGGGCGGCAGCCCGATCGCGCTGGGTGAAATCACCGAAATGGTGGAAGCCATTTTGTTCGTCTGGTACCCTGGCCAGGAAGGTGGGCGTGCTGCGGCCAGCCTGCTCTTTGGAGATGCGTCTCCGAGTGGCAAGTTGACCCTCACCTTCCCCAAAGCCACCGCTGATTTGCCACCCTTCGAAGACTATAGCATGAACGAGCGCACCTATCGATATGCGACGCGCGAACCGCTTTTCCCATTCGGTTTTGGATTATCCTATACGAATTTTGAATACCACGATCTAAAAATCATCCCACCTATTGACCCATCCGTCGGCTTTCGGGTAGCTGTTACGCTCAAGAATGCAGGCTCCGTCACTGCGGATGAAGTTGTCCAGCTTTATTTAAGTGCGCTTGAAACCCACTTGCCTGCGCCTCTGAGCCAACTGATCGCCTTCAAGAGAGTAAGTCTCAAACCTGGGCAAGTAAAATCAACCCATTTTAAAATCAAGCCTGAAATGCTGATGCTCGTCGACGAAGATGGCCGGCAAAAGTTGGAGCCGGGCAAATACCAATTAACGGCAGGCGGTTGCTCCCCCGGCGCGCGTGGGGTGGCGCTTGGCGCACCGCAGCCTGTGAGTAAAGAATTTAAAATATAATAATTACTATATCAAGGAGCTCCCATGTCTGATTACTCGCCGAAACCCGAACACAAATTTACATTTGGCCTGTGGACCGTTGGAAATCGTGGTGTAGACCCGTTTGGCAGCGCCACCCGTGAACAAAAATCTCCGGCAGAACTAGTTTACCTGCTGGGAGAAATCGGTGCTTATGGTGTCAACTTTCACGACAACGACTTGATCCCGATCGATACCACACCTGCTGAAGCTGACGTCATCAAAAAGGACTTCCGCAAAGCCCTGGCCGATACGGGACTGATCGTTCCAATGGCGACCACTAATTTGTTCAGTGACCCAGTATTCAAGGACGGTGCATTTACTAGCAACGATGCAAAGGTGCGCGCATACGCTCTACAAAAGACGATGAAGGCCATCGATCTGGGTGTGGAATTTGGCGCGAAAACCTATGTATTCTGGGGAGGCCGCGAAGGCACGGAAACGGATTCCAGCAAGAATCCATTGGACGCGATCAATCGTAGCCGCGAAGCTATGAACTTCCTGTGTGAATATGCCCTCGACAAGAAATACGATCTCAGATTTGCTCTTGAAGCCAAGCCTAACGAACCGCGTGGCGACATCTACAACCCTACCACAGGACACATGTTGGCGTTCATCGCCACACTCGACCATCCGGAAATGGTGGGTGTCAACCCTGAGGTGGCTCATGAGCACATGGCTGGGATCAACTTCTTGCATGGCGTGGCCCAAGCCTGGGAAGCGGGCAAGCTCTTCCACATCGATCTGAACGACCAGTATCCCGGTCGCTATGACCAGGACTTGCGCTTTGGCTCACGTGACTTGAAGGCTGCGTTCTTCCTGGTTAAATTTCTCGAAGATGTCGGCTATTCCGGCTCGCGTCACTTCGATGCCCATGCTTATCGGACTGAGGATTACGAGGGCGTCAAGGATTTTGCGCGCGGCTGTATGCGCACCTATCTCGTCCTGAAGGAGAAAGCCGCCCAGTTCAATGCGGATCAAGAGATCCAGGCGCTGCTTGCCGAAATCAACTTAATTGATGCAGAGATGGCGTCCTACTTCGGCAGTTACACATCTGAAAAAGCCGCTGCACTCAAGGTGCGATCTTTTAATCGTAAGGCTATCTCTGATCGCGGGCTGAAGTATGAACGGCTTGACCAATTGACCATAGATTTGCTTCTCGGCGTCCGATAACCAATAAGTAAAGATGAGTACGAATAGTTATTTTCTCGGTGTCGATACATCCACAACCAGCAGCAAGGCGTTGTTGATCGATGAAACCGGCATAGTGGTGGCAGTTGCCTCGTCACCGCATACACTGCAAACGCCCCGACCGCTGTGGTCTGAACAGGATCCGCAGGAATGGTGGCAGGCGGTCTGTGTGAGTATCCATTCTGTTTTGAAAAAGGCGGGTGTGGAAACCGAAACCGTTGCCGCCATTGGTCTGACTGGACAGATGCATGGGCTGGTCCTGCTCGATGATGCGGGTGAGGTCTTGCGCCCCGCCATTCTATGGAACGACCAGCGTACCCAGGCCCAATGCGACGAAATTCACCGGCGCATTGGACGAGAGAAGTTCATCCAGATTACTGGCAACGTTGCTTTGACCGGTTTCACTGCACCTAAGATCCTATGGGTCAAGGAAAACGAGCCGGAAATCTACGCCAAAGCCAGGCACGTGCTATTGCCGAAGGATTTTGTGCGCTACAAGCTGACGGGGGCTTTCGCCATGGACAAGGCTGATGGGTCTGGGACCGTCCTGCTCGACCTGAAAGAGCGTGACTGGTCCGGTGAAGTTTTGTCTGCCCTAGGCATTCCCCGCGGCTGGATGCCACCACTTTATGAGGGGCCACAGACAACCGGACATCTCACCCCGGCTGCCGCTGCAGCCACCGGACTGAAGGTTGGCACACCCGTCATGGCAGGCGGTGGCGACCAGGCGGCGCAAGCCATTGGCGTAGGCGCGGTTAAGCCAGGTATCATTGGGCTGACAGTGGGCACCAGCGGTGTGGTCTTTGCCACCACGCCCTCTGCACTGATCGAACCTGAAGGACGTCTGCATGCATTCTGCCATGCCGTCCCGGGGATGTGGCACTTTATGGGGGTGATGCTCTCTGCGGCCGGTAGTTTGCAGTGGTATCGCGACACCCTTGCCCCGGGGATAAGTTTTGATGACCTGCTGAAAGAAGCCGAAACTGTACCCACGGGTAGCGAAGGATTACAGTTCCTGCCCTATCTGAGCGGTGAACGGACCCCACACCCTGATCCATTAGCACGCGGTGCTTTCATTGGCTTGACTTTGAGGCATGGGCGTGGGCACATGACCCGTGCCGTCTTGGAAGGTGTCGCTTTTGGCTTAAAAGACATCTTTACCTTGATTCAAAATGCCGGGCTGGGTGCAATTGAACAGGTGCGCGCTTCTGGCGGTGGAATAAAGAGCCCATTATGGCGGCAGATTCTGGCTAGTGTACTCGAAGCTAAATTGATAACGGTTGATGTAGTAGAGGGGGCAGCCTACGGTGCAGCCCTGCTGGCGGGGGTTGGTGCCGGTGTGTGGTCGAATGTTGAAACTGCATGCCAGGAGGTAGTGAGGCTGGCAGAAATTTCCAATCCAAATGAAAGGCAAGTTGGGATCTATCGTATCATGTATCCGGTTTATCGCGAATTGTATCCTGCGCTGAAATCTACCTTTCAAAAGATTGTTTGAACTATGATGAAAGACAATTGACCAGTATTAATCAAAAAACTCTTTCAGCAATTCAGCTTCCGATGATACGCATCTAAAACTTAAAGGAAGTGATAGGGAGCCTCTACAAGGCTGGTTGAACAGAAAAAGAGCATACTCTAATACTCGTAAGATAATAATATAGATACTTCTCAGTATACAAAACCGTTGCTGTTTAGGAGAATAATAGTGTATTTCGATTTTCCACTTGAACAATTAGTAGTCTATAAGCCAGATCGTCAAGAGCCATCCGACTTCGACGCATTTTGGTCTGAAACCATTGCCCAAGCCAAAGAGTTCCCATTAGCTGCGCAATTTGAGCCAGTAGATTATCGGCTTCAAACACTTGAGACATATGATGTCACCTTCAATGGCTACGGCGGTCAACGTGTGAAGGGGTGGTTCCTTCTACCACGACAACGTACAAAGTTACTCCCATGCGTGGTTGAATACATTGGTTATGGGGGTGGCCGTGGATATCCATATAACTGGCTTTTGTGGAGTAGCGTCGGATACGCCCACTTGATAATGGACACACGAGGACAAGGAAGTGTGTGGCTGCAGGGTGATACTCCAGATCTTCCAGTAGAAGGCAGCAACCCTCATTTCCCCGGTTTCATGACCTTGGGTGTTCTCAATCCGAAAACATATTACTACCGGCGTGTTTTTATAGATTCTGTGCGCGCAGTTGAGACAGCAATGAGCCATCCATCTGTCGACAAGTCTCGGATTGCTGTCACCGGTGCCAGTCAAGGAGGTGGGATCTCATTAGCAGTGAGCAGCCTCGTACCCAACATAACTGCAGCCATGCCAGATGTACCATTCCTTTGCCACTACCGGCGTGCAACTGAGATCACAGATGAAAGTCCTTACTCAGAAATTGCTCATTATTGTAAGATACATCGAGATCAGATAGATACTGTATTTAATACCCTGTCTTATTTCGATGGCCTGAATTTTGCTGTACGTGCGCGCGCCAAAGCATTGTTCTCTGTTGGATTGATGGATATGACTTGCCCTCCATCTACGGTTTTTGCTGCTTTCAATCATTACGCTGGATCAAAACAGATTAGAATCTGGCCTTATAATGATCATGAAGGTGGAGAGGCTTTTCAAACAATTGAAAAGGTCAAATTCCTGACTGAATTATGGGGAGCGGGTGTTTTATAGATTCCTTCTAAAAAAAACATAACTGCGGCTCAAAATAATAAGCTGGCAGCTGAATCGCTTAATCGGTTAGAGCTTGATGAATTGCTCAGAATTTCTGTTTTTTAGGATGCTGACGGGCAACTAAAAAATGCTTTAGGCATTCCGGATGGGTACCGGCACATCTGCATGGTGACTATCGGGTGTAAAGATTGTGAACGGCCTACCCCTGCACCAAGGAAAGAAGGTCTGATATTCTATATTTGATCTACAAACCTAGTAGATAAATCGAATAATTCATTTTTGGCGGGTGTTTGAAGTTTCACCATATGCAGCTATCAAAAAAGACTTTATCCCGTACTATCGTTAATATATTCATACAAAATTGAAAAGGCACTAATCCTTCTCAGGAGAGGGCTACGGATCACCATTCCTTGCTTCATACTGCGGGTACAATTTGGGAACAATTCGGATACAGATATGCTCATACAGTATGGTCATTTTGAGACATCCTAGACGTAATAGATGCCTTTTTTCCCCTTTTCCCCTACCATTTTATCCATCGTACTAAAGAGGTCGAGGGTTCGAGTCCCGCCAGGTCCACCTAGACATTCCTGCTTTTTATTTTTGAGGTGTGTGCTTTATAATTGATCTATGTCCGCTCAGATCTTAGCCACAAAACTCTATATTCCCCGACCTCGGCCGAGAGTTGTCCAACGCTCACGCTTGATAGAGCAGCTGAACGAGGGGTTAGTGGGCAAGCTGACTCTCCTTTCTGCCCCTGCTGGCTTTGGCAAGACCACATTGGTCAGCGAATGGATTGCGAGTTGTGGGCGACCGATTGCATGGCTTTCACTGGACGAAGGTGATAACGAACCTGCACGTTTTCTGACTTATCTTATCGCAGCTTTGCAGACGATTGCGACAGATATTGGAGCAGGGGTGTTACCTATGCTCCAATCCCCTCAGCCGCCATCCTCCGAATCGATCCTGACGTCCTTGCTCAATGAAATTGTGACCATCCCGGATTCATTCTTGCTTGTGCTTGATGACTTACATGTGATTGATGCCAAACCGGTTGAGAATGCCCTCGTCTTTCTGATCGAGCACCTACCGCCGCAAATGCACCTGGTCATTGCCACTCGCGAGGATCCACCTCTACCTATGGCTCGGTACCGCGCCAAGGGCCAGCTGACCGAGCTGCGCACTGCTGACCTGCGCTTCACCCCTTCCGAAGCCGCTGAATTCCTGAACCAAGTGATGAACCTGAATCTCTCGGTAGAAGACATCACTGCTCTGGAGACTCGCACAGAAGGCTGGATTGACGGCCTGCAAATGGCCGCGATTTCTATGCGGGGACTCACAGACACCTCCAGTTTTATTCAATCCTTCACCGGCAGCCACCGCTTTGTGCTGGATTACCTCCTTGAGGAGGTTTTGCATCGCCAGCCTATCGAGGTTGAGACTTTTTTGCTGCACACGGCCATCCTTGAAAGCCTTTGCGGCCCGTTATGTGACGCTGTTATCGGTCCTCCCTCTGCTTCCGGGCAGGAAATCCTGGAGCATCTAGAACGGGCCAACCTGTTCATTGTTCCTTTGGATAACGAGCGGCGCTGGTACCGCTATCACCATCTCTTTGCAGATTTGCTCCGCCAGCGGCTGGGACAAAGACTGACACCCGTTGAGATAGCTGAATACCATATGCGTGCCAGCCAGTGGTATGAAAACCATAGCCTGGATATTGAAGCTTTTCAGCATGCGGCGGCCGCAGGTGAAGT
>JBGOXS010000055.1:0-7925 GCA_041479245.1 Anaerolineae bacterium | reverse complement strand
TAAGGATCAGCCAGCGCGTCTCATCCTGGTTGGGATTCTAGCTGTGGTTGCTTACCTGTCCGCCCTGTTTGCCTACTCGATCGCACCGGTGAACTATTCAGAGGCCATCCGCGAAGTGAGTGTTGTGATGGGTGCATTTGCTGGGTGGTATTTCCTGGGGGAGCAGATGGGGAAGATCCGCATCTTGGGCGCAGTAGTGATCCTCGCTGGGATCGTCATGATCGCTGTTTTTGGATGATTTAACGTATAAAACAACTCCCCGACTATTGATCCGAGGTTAGGGAGTTTAGATTTAATCCAATTGTGAACAGGAAAATAACGTTGTTGAAACTTACAACTCCTGACTGATCGAAGAAGGGTTACTGTCTCAGTACCAGTACAGCCTCGCGTGAGCAGGTGACCTGGTCTGCGTCGCCGATCTTCGGCAGCGCCAGGAATGGATTGTTGAACGTATCCATATAAAAGCGGTTGCTGCCGACTGCCACCTGAATGCGGACAACGGAGCCAAGAAAGGTGATATTCTCGATCTTACAATCCAAAATATTGGCTTTCTTCTCCACAGCTACAAAATTGAAGCGCTCGGGGCGGATGGCGATGGTAACTTTGTCGCCTCTTTGTTTATCCTCCAAACCTTCAGCAGCCTGCAGCTGGACGCCGTCGATCTGGAGTAGATGGGCAGCCGGGTCAACCACCTCAGCAGTGGTGGTGTTCAAGGTACCGACAAAACCGGCTACAAAGGCCGTCTGCGGGAAGTTATAGATCTCAAAGGGGGAACCCACCTGTTCGATCTTGCCTTCGTACATCACAACGATCCGGTCTGAGATCGACAGGGCTTCTTCCTGATCATGCGTGACATAGATAGCCGTGATGCCTAGCTTTTTTTGTATGGCGCGAATCTCAGCCCGTAGCTGGACGCGGATTTTGGCATCCAGGGCTGAAAGTGGTTCATCCAGCAAAAGCACTTCGGGATGATTGGCCAGGGCGCGCGCCAGTGCCACGCGCTGCTGCTGACCACCCGAAAGCTGGTAGGGGTAGCTGTCCCCTCTTTGCTCAAGGTGGATCAAGGCCAGCATTTCATTCACAGTCGCCTGGATGGTTTCCTTATTTTCCCTGCGTACCTTCAAACCGAAACCGATGTTCTGGGCAACGGTCATATTGGGGAAAAGGGCATAGGCTTTGAAGACCATGCCCACGTTACGCTGGTTGGGAGCTTTGTTGGTAATATCCTTACCTTCCAGGGTGACCGTACCGGTCGTGGGGACTTCAAAACCAGCAATCATGCGCAGGGTGGTGGTTTTTCCGCAGCCTGACGGTCCGAGGAAAGAGACGAATTCGCCTTTATCCACCTCCAGGTTAAAGTCTTGTACCACGGTATTATTGGCGAATTGTTTGGAGATATTGCTAAGCGATAAATGGGTCATGCGTTATCACCTTGGGTAATTTAGTGTCCTCCACCCACCTGGATTCCTCGGCCGCGACCGACCATCTGGATGATCCCCATGGCGATCCAGGTTAGGGCAAAGCTGACGATGGCCATGGCGGCCGGTTCAAAAGCCTTTTGCTCCATCACATAAGCCATATAGGGAGCAAAGGCAGGCTTGACAAGGTATTGGGCAAGAATTAATTCGCCAATCACAATGGCGAAACTCAAAAAAGCACCGCTCAAGATGGCGGTGCGGATATTGGGTAGAATCACACTAAACAAAATTGTCCCCCAGCCAGCCCCAAGGCTCTGTGCCGCCTCGGTCAAAGTACGTACGTCGATGGAGCGCAAGCCAGTGTCCACCGAGCGGTACATATAGGGCATGGACAATATCGTATAACCTGCAATGAGTAAAAAAGGACTGTTAACAATCAGAAGCGGAGGCTGGCTGTAAGTGCGCACCAGACCAAAGACATACACAATGGGTGGAATAACAAAAGGGAGCAGGGTGATGAACTCGACTGGACTGCGAAACTGTGGAACCCTCAAACGTATTACAAAAGCGGTAGGGACGAGTAGCAAGATTCCAACAATGATCGTGAGCACAGCCCAAATTACCGAAGCCCCAAAATTGTACAAAAACTGTGGACTGTTGAAGATATTTGCATAGGCCTGAAAACTCAACTCACCAAGCCTGGCTTTCAACGAGAAAATAAAAGTTGCCACTAGCGGCAAGAAGAAATACAGTACGCCAAGGAACATAATGAACCAGGCCCAGGCTTTACCGCGCTTCATCGCAGCCACCTTTCTGTCCGCCGCTGCAGTACGGTATATCCAATAATTGCCAAAGCCATCACGACCACCATCCCCAGGGATAAAGCATAGCCTACACCGGCATTACCCAATACATCTCCGCGTAGTTCCGAGCCAATCACGATCGTCACCAGGTTGATCTGTCCGCCGGTGAGAGCCTGGGCGGTGGCAAAGGCACCGAAGGCGTTCCCGAAGAGCAGGATCATTGTTCCGGCTAAGGCAGGACCCAAGATGGGCAAAGCCACATAGCGCCAATACTGGAAGGAGCTCGCGCCCAGATTCTCCGAAGCTTCCAGCCACTCACGGCGCATGCCTTCAATTGCTGGCGCAATCACCAGCACCATCAAAGGAAATTGAAAATACATATAAACGATCGCCAACCCCGTGAAGGTGTACAGCGTGAACCCGTGAAAGTATGGGTTATAGCCCAATGCTCTTGCCCAACCGATTAATAATCCGGTCGGGCTGAGCAAGGCGATGAAAGCAAATGCCAGCGGCACTCCCGCAAAGTTAGAAGCCACACCGGAGAAAGTCATCAGACTTGCAGCCATGAACCTGGGTAAGCTTCCGCGAATGGCAGCATATGCCAGCAGGAAACCGAAAAACCCACCGCCTATTGCAGTAATCAGGCTGAGTTTGATGCTGATCCAATACGACTGCATCAAGTACTTAGAGTGGAGCAGCGTTACAATATTTTGTAACGTAAAGGATTTGGTAATTGAATCTTGAAAACTCCGGATAACGATGGTCGAAGATGGATAAAGAAGAAAAAGGAAGGTGAATAGAAAGAATGGCACAACGCCAAGCCATGCCCACGACCTATTGGTCCGAGCGGGACGCGCCTTGGGCGCGTCCCGCTTTACGTCATCTAAAACGTTCACGATCGATTTATGGGGTCGGTGCTGGAGTTGCGGTTGATTGCTCCACACCAACGGTCGTCATCCAACCAGCTTTAATCAACGCTAGTGCCGCGTCGAGTTGAGCTGGGCTGGGAGCAACCGCCGAAGCAAATTGGCTGGAAGCTGGCAGCTTGGCTTTCAGGTCAGCTGGAATTGCTCCGCGTGATTCAAGGTCTGCCTGCTGGACGCCATGAGCATAACCTTTCATCCAGGCCAACTGACCTTCGTCGGAATGGAGAACCTCCATCCAGACTTTGGCACAGTTGGGGTGGGGGGCATAAGCGCTGATCGCCTGAACATACATGGAAGCAATGGTCGGGCTGGGATAGACAATGTCAACTGGTGGATTCCCGGCTAAGGAATCTTTATATCCAAAAGCCAAATAATCCCAGAATGGAACGACGGGGGTAGCGCCCTGAGCAACAGTACCCACCTTGGCAACTACCGGGACAAAGTTACCAGCTTTATTCAATTGGTTGAAGAAGTCAAGACCTGGTTGGGCATTATCCAGAGAGCCACCATTGGCTAATGCAGATGCATAAATTGATTGGATAGCCTGGTTTGAGGTGGTGGCGGGACCAGCCAATGCCACCTGCCCTTTATATTCTGGCTTGAGCAGATCCGCCCAATTCTGTGGGGTATTCTGCACAACAGCTTTATTTACCAAAAATGCCATGACACCATAATAGCCCCCAGTCCAATAGCCATCCGGATCCTTTGCAGGAATACCTAGGAGCGTAGCTGGAACTTTATCCCATGTTGAGACTTTGTAGGGCTGGTATTGGCTAGCGTCTTTACCAGTCTTGCCATAGGCGTAACCGACATCTACAATATCGGGTGCTTGCGGACCTTTGTTGGTCTTGTTGGCTTCAATAGCCGCTAATTCATCCGCTGAGCCAGCGTTTGGGTCCAACGAGTTTATCTTGACGCCAGTCGTTTTTTGGAAGTCTGCGAATATTTCTCCATAATTGGCCCAATCGGGTGGGGTGGCGATAATGGTCATCCCGCCTTCCTTCTTACAGGCGTCAACAAGATCCGCTGGTACGCTTTTAACTACCGTTCCAGTATAACCTTGAGCTACATCTGGGGCTGAGGCACCTCCACAACCCGCAAGTACGAAAGTAGCCACCAACAGCAGTGCAATTAATTTGAAAGCGAGCTTACTGGTTAGCATTCTTATTCTCTCCTCGAAGTAAACTAATATGAATAGATCATCAATCTATTGTTGATTATTGACAAAAGGGTTTTTTTTGTCGTTCCACCTCCCATCTCATCGTTGGATTTATCCAGATTTCCAAAGAGTCACGACTAGAGATATGAACTTACTTTTTCCGTAATAAGCAGCATTCTTTTGTGAATTCAATAATTAAACCACAGTTAATCTATTTTGGCGAAGGGTTTTTAACCAATTATTAATGATGTGTGACTGATTCGTTGTTCTCCATGCAAAATCTGAAATGTGGCTTTACTCGACCGGGATCTCCTGGTAAACCTTTTCGATCTGGATGCCCTGTCTGCGGCGGTATGCGCTGAAGCCGAAATAGATCGCAGCTGCCACAATGTAATTTAGCACCATAAAGATCATCGAGTTCACGTTTGACCAGCCGATGGCATAGGTTCCTACGGCGGGTAAAGCTTCTGGGAGCACATTCGGGTCCCAGAACCATACCACCAGCAGCCAATCTAGGAAACCCAGGAAGATTAAACCCGCCAAGGTAACGACTGGCATAGCCTTGCTGCTTAATATACCCTTGACAACTTGGAGGAAGATCCAGATCAAGACCGCCGCATTGACGACTGTCAGGATCGATAGGAGGATCACCACAATCCAGGTTGTTGCGCTTGGGCCAAGAGCTCCGATCCCGCTGAGGATAGTCCAGCCATATTTAAGCGAGATATAAATGAGATATACAGAAAAGCCGGCAAAAATGATGGTAACGATCCACCCCAACCAGGCAGGAACCTTGTACTTAGCAATCGGTGAGCCGTCATACACATCTTTCGCTCTCCACGGCATGACGATCCCGGCAATGGTGGAACCGAGGAAAGTGATGGCAATCACCACAGTTGCGTCCAGCGCCAGGGTGTTGAAATTGAATATCTTGAATGCATAGAGGTACGAGATGATCGCCGCAGGAATCACCATAAGTAATAGGGCAAATATAGGTGTCTTCGTGCGCGGCTCGATCTTGGAGACCCACTCAGGTAACATGCGGTCGATCGCCGCGGCAAAGATCACCCGCGTCGAGCTCAGGAAGAGTGTACCCGACCAGCCAAACCACCACAGGCTCATCAGCAGCACGACGATGAACATCAACGCCGGGCTCTTCACCATGAAGGTGGCAAACAAGGCCGGGTAAGGCCAGATAGGCAAAGGTGGGGGTGTGGTGGTATAGCCGAAGCCCCAGTTCCAAAAGGCGCCATTGGAATTGTTATAAAAATCCCATCCGATGGTTTTACCGATCAGCAGGAAGAAAATCACTGCACCCACTGTGGTCACGACAATTGCCATGAACATGCCCAGGAAGTTACGCTTGTAATCCGATGCGCCGCGCACCTCGCCATACAGGGTGGAACCCCAGTTCGGCCATAGGTTGAAGAAAGTCAACATCGGAACCAGCAATAGGCTGGCACCAATCGCCAGAGGGAAGAGCGGGCCCGCCACAGTGCCAGCGTCTGTACCAGCCTGTATAGTCGCAGAATACACATCCCCACTGGTGGCACCAAAGGTGGGGGCCATAGCATTGTAGTTGGCTACGAATGTATCATGGCTGCCAAACAGCAGCAGCCCGAAAACAATCACCAGACCCACCAGCCCACCCCAAAAACAGAACTTCTGCACCCGGGCGTACCACTTCATTCCCACGGCAATATATATAAATACGATTAAGCACACCGACAACATACCAACGAACTGTCCCTGAGATGTTGTCGTGAACCATAAGGCTGCATCCTTGAACCCCGCGATCGCCAGAAGAGGCGTGTACACTTCATATGTCAACATCTGACCGTAAAGAGGAGTCCACAGCCACAGGATGAACCACCAACCGGTGACTGCCAGCACAAAACCAATCAAGCGACCTAATACGCGGCTTTGCCAGACGTAGTCACCCCCGGCCCGTGGCATGGCGGATATCAGGCTAGCGTAAACAATTACTTCGAATATGGTGAATATGGCACCGATGACAACTCCGGTGATTAAACTCCCCTGGAGATAATAACAATAAGAGAAGATAAAAAGCCCGAGGGTGATCAGGTTGATCGAGAAAGTAGCGTAGATGAACGCATCAAACACCGACCAGGCCCTTACCAGGCCGCTTGCCTTGCGAACAAATAGAGAAACGTCACTCATTGCAAGCTCCTTTTATTTATTTTATTCTGCAGCTTCCTGGACTACTCCCGGGAAGCTTTGGGTAAGGTAAATCTTCGGACCAATCGTTCTGCATATCCTCCAGATCATAACTTTCCGAATAGCACGCCTCCTTTCGCAAATCCCTGCAATTCATCCAACCTTACCCCGTCGTTAGCAGATAATTACCCACCTTTTGGGGTTTTAATTCAATGACTGCGCCATTCAGCATTCCTTGCTCGTACATGCTGCCAGGGTTGATACACAGTGTCTTCTTATACTTACGGGTCCCCTTGCCCTCGTGAATGTGCCCGTGCAGCCCAAGCAGCGGTTGGTACTTGTCGATCACGGTCATCACCGCCCGGCTCCCCACTGGCACCATGGAACGACCGGCATAAGCGGGACGCAGATCTTTAGTTAATTCGGGGGCTTCATCCAATCCACTCCCATACGGAGGGGCATGCAGGTTGAAGACCGCCTGGGATGGATTCTTTACCTTGCTGATCACCGCTTCGAGACGAGCCAGGAGAGCCTCCTCCGGTTCCTCGCGATGGGTGTTCCATGGCGTTGGGTTGGACCAGCCTGAATTGGCCATCTCGTGGTGCTCATCCAACTCGATTACCTGTCCTTCCAGACTGCGCACACATTTGGAGGCTGCAATCACGTCATCGATCTCAAAGACATCATCGTTGCCTGGGCAGACAATGCAGCGAATGCCCGTTCCACTCAGCTTCGCATCGGCGTAATCCATCCAGCGCTGGATGGTCTTGATCACCTGGTCCAAGAACAGTGCATCCATCTTACCCTGTGAGGAGGCGATCGCTTGAACCTCATCTGGATCAGTCACATATGGGTAATAACCACGGTTCTGGATGGTCTGCGCCATCCTGTCAACTTCATCCTTTCCATGCAGCATGCTCTCCTGCTCCAGCAGAGTGACCTTGTATACGTCACTCCCCTGGGCAATGATCGGGATGATGGCTTTGCCAGTCATGTCACCGCCCAGGATCAGGGTATCCACCTCGTAAAATTTGCTGGCTGCCAGGAACTTTTTCCAACAAATCTCCGAACCGTGTACGTCCGTCGCAAAATATAATTTCATCGGAACTTCCTCTCCTGCCAGGACGATATTCCTGCACCTCTAATTGTATACCTACATGCCTGAAGGCATCTCCAGCTTTCCAGGGACCAGCTCCGAAAACTCTGCCCGGATGCGCCGCTCGACCTCTTCAGGAAATATTGTTGTGCTGTCGTGAGCCAAGATCTCGCGTACACGCTGCATAGCATGCGCATGGGTATCGAGTGCCCCTTTCTTCTCCCAGGTTTCGCGCGCTTCCCGGTCAGCCAGCTTGGTGAGTAAAGCCTCGCTCTTCATACGTTTCTTCGTATGCGGGCTGAGCATGAAGTTGCCACCCGGTTTTACCTGGGCAATGACTTCCAG
>JBGOXS010000054.1:0-8682 GCA_041479245.1 Anaerolineae bacterium | reverse complement strand
TGCTTAAATTCACGGAATGAATGGCGCATATATACTTCAGACCAATCTTGTAACGTTTGATTAAACTGAGTTTCGTTAGACATATTTAACCACTTCTATTAGTTAAGTGGACTGAAATATATTATACTTTATCAAATTTGTCAAGATTATAAAAAAACCACAACGAGGTTTTATTCTCGTTGTGGTTTTTTATAAATTACAGGTTGTTGATTAAGGTGTCGCCGTGGGCGGCAGAGGTGTATTCGTCGGGATCACCACCGTTGGATAAACCGTGCCCACCGTCGCTGTTGGGACCGGAGTGGCAATATTGACCGGTATTTTCAGGATAAGACCGGCAAAGATATCATTCGCATTCGCCAGCTTATTTTCCTTGACGATCGCATCGACCGTACTGTTGAAGCGGATCGCGATGACACCCAGGGTATCTCCTGGCATCACAGTGTAGCTGACGAGTGTTCCCGGTGGTACCAGGGTTGACACAGATGTTGCCGTGGGTAGTTGCAGGTTGGGCGGCGGTATTAGGATTTTCTGACCAACATAAATGATTAGTGTGGTTGGGTCAATCGATGGGTTGAGTGCCAGCAAAGTTGGGATGTCGGTTCCAAACCGCTTGGCGATATCCCCTAGGTTATCACCCTGCTGGATGGTGTATTCAAATGGACCGGATGGTGTGGCGGTGATCGTCGGAGTTGCAGTTTCTGTCGGCGGTGAAGTGGGAGTAATGGTGGGAGTATTGGTAGGTGGTAAGGGTGTGGCTGTATTGGTCTGAGTCGGTGTAAATGTTAGTGTTGGTGTCGGTGTTGCCCCTTTGAATGGAGAGTTATCCCCTAACAACCAGAAGATCAGCGCTGCTGCTCCTGCAACCAGAAGAATTCCTGCCCCTATCATGACGGCCATCGGAGTGCCTTGCCGCATTTGCGTTCGCTTGCGGTGTGCCTCGATTACCTTTTGGGGTGACTCTTTTTCACTCATGTAATTCTCCTCACAAATACTTGAAACAAGTTTCCATGATCTATTATCATCAAAGATAATAGACGCTGTATCTTAAATGATAGTTCCAAACAATTCTACCCGATTTTAACCCTCTTGTGGCACATTCCCATAATTCATCCTGCTATCATCATGATGATGTAAAATCAGAAATTGCATCCTTAGGAGCTCGTTATGCATATTGTGGTATTTGGCGCCGGTGGAGTCGGGGGCTATTTTGGGGGTCGCCTGGCTAAGGCTGGTGAACATGTCACCTTCATCGCTCGCGGTGAGCACCTACAGGCTATGCTTGCCAACGGTCTTACTGTCGAAAGTATCGACGGTGATTTTACGGTTCAACCCGTTACTGCAACGGATGTCCCCTCCCAGGTTGCTGATGTAGATGTCGTACTGGTTTGTGTTAAGGCATGGCAGGTTCCTCAAGCGGCCAAAGCGATCATCCCCCTGCTCGTCCATAACACTTACGTCATTCCTCTGCAAAACGGTCTTGAAGCCCCCTCACAGCTGGCGGAGATCATCGGCAGAGAGCACGTATTGGGCGGTGCATGTGGCATCTTTAGCTACCTCGTCTCACCCGGGCAGATCCGGCATACTGGGACTGAGCCTTGGGTTGCCTTTGGAGAGCTCGATAATCACCCGAGCTCTCGTGCACAAAACCTTCTTCACATTTTTGAGCACGCCGGCATATCAGCTGAAATCCCTCCAGACATCAACCTGGCCATGTGGCGAAAATTTCTCTTCGTATCTGCATTCAGCGGGATCGGGGCAATCACCCGCGTGCCGGTAGATGTATTCCGCTCCCAGGACGGAACCCGCCAGATGCTGGAAGATGCACTGAAGGAATGCTACTCGGTTGCATTGGCTCAAGGTCTTCATCTCCCCGCCGACAGTGTGACCCAAATCATGTCTGCCATTGATCAATATCCCGCGGATTCAATTTCCTCTTTTCAGCGCGATGTCATGGCCGGTCGCCCATCTGAATTGGAAGAGCAAATTGGTGCTGTAGTGCGCATGGGTAAAATGCTTAATCTCCCCACCCCCGTATACTCGTTTATTTATCACAGCTTGTTGCCGCAGGAAAGTCTTGCCCGAGGAGTATCCGAACAATAAACTTATCCCGGGTGCCTGACCAGCGTACAGCCATATACCGGCGTGGATGTGACCTCTGGAGCCTCGTCATGCATTAACGCCTCAATCACCATCGGCACGTATACCTGGGTTGCTTTTCGCTGCCTGAAGGTGATGTTATCCCAGGCACCTTGGTACCTCAGTTTCCCAACTCTATCAAGAATGAAAAAATGAGGCGTTGTCTGTGCCCCATATATGTCAGCCACTTTAAGCGCCTCGTCGATCAATACCGTGGGTAATTTCCTTTCAGCTGCTGTTTTCTCAACTAAGTCCAGGCTTTCATTGGCGTTCGAGGCGATCCACAATACCATCACCTGGTCTTTCCACGTATCCAAGTTATGGATTACCTCTTCATCTACTCTTTTACACCAGTCACACTCAGCCGACCAGAAGTTCAACACTACGATTCGGCCAAGATAATCTTTAAGGGAGTGCGACCCTCCTTCCAAACCGTGCAGCTGGAACACAGGAGCCTGCTCTCCGATTTTGATTATGGTATCCATATCGGCGAATAGCCTCCGATCACCAGCTGCAGTGCACTGCTTCCATCTGCATTGACTATCCACAATTCGGGAGGATTAAACGGCTTGGATTCATCAAAACGCACATAAGCCAGCCTTTGCCCATCACGGCTCCAAGCCAGATCATAATGGTTGAAGTCAGCCTCATCCGTGATCGCGTGTGCATCTGACGCATCCGATCTCATGATCCATAACTGCCTGCCTAACGACCAGAGTGCGGCATCCAGAAATTTCCGCGCAAATGCGATCGAGCTCCCATCAGGTGAATAGACTGCCTCTGCATCTTCAACATCCACCGAGTTGGACATGTCTTGTGCCTGACCATCAGCTGGGCTGTATCGCATCAGGTGGGAGGTCCCTCGTTCAGTATTATCGGGTGCACGGTAATAAGATATTTCTGGAGCCAGGTAGTATTCTCCGCCCGGGTTCCAGTCCCCGGGCTGACCGGTCAGGTTAGGCAGAAGTAAACTTTCGTTAGTATTGATATTGACTAATTCGTACCCGGATTTAGTAACATCATAAAATGCAAGCGTACCTTTAGATGACCATGATGGCTGCACGGTTTCATCGTTTTCCTGCCCCAGCGCGGAGGATTTCTCTGTCGACAGATTAAGTAACCAGATTTGGGCTGGGCCTGATCCACCACCCGGGTCTGGGATGATGTGTTCATATGCCAGGTATTGATTATCAAACGATGCGACCGGGTTTCTGCATTGTGCCGCACCGCAGTTCAGGATCTCCTGAGCCGGATACAAGCTACTGGTTGAGCTCCCCATATCACTGCGGTCAATCTCATACAGGCTGGCTCCCCCCTCCGAGTTGACGGCACTGAAATAAATCATGATCCCATTATTGCTCACCGTAAAGTCAAGCACTCCCATTCCATTCGTTAAGCGTTGAATTTCTCCGGAATCAGGGATCAGGGCATAAATATCGGCTTGACCATCTGATGGCCATAAATAGGTCAGCATGGCTGCGTTGGTCTTGAATAACCACGACACCTCGCCCATCGGGAAAGCAATCCAGCTAGCTGCACGCGCTCCAGCTTGCAAGGATAGCTTCACTTCCTGCCCAGCGGACCAGGCTTGCGCGGGTGTAAAGGTTAAGACGTTCTGATCCCAGGCATACTTCCCTTCGGTCGCAGGTTCAATTTGAAGGTGGTCACTCACCGTCTCTGGGTTCATCTCGCCTGAAAATACCAATCGTATCGCTGTAGTCGCAGGGACGTTGACTGCCCCGGCCTGAGGGTAGATTTCCACCAACCGCGGCCTGGCATTCCAGGCGAATATGACCGTCCCGGCCGTCACAAACAGTATCAGGATGATCACTGCTAAAGCGACCCTGGTATTCATATCGAAAATTATAATCTACCTCGTTACCGTTATAGGGGATGGGTCAACAACGAAACAATGCGCGCATTGTCACACATTGGGGATATTTTCGTTTATGAGGTTAACCGCATCATCTTGAGAGGTCTGCCTCCAGCATGTCAAAAATAATCGCTATGGTAGAATGAGAGCCATGAAACGCTGGCAGTTCTGGTTTGGTCTTGCAATCAGCGCCTTCTTCCTATACCTGGTCTTAAGAAAAATCGACTTTCCACAGTTGTGGCAGGTCTTGATTGAGGCCAATTATTGGTGGCTGATCCCCGGCGTATCAGTATATTTCATCGCCTTATGGGTCCGCTCCTGGCGCTGGCATTATCTCCTGCGACCGCTTAAAGCCATCCCCACCCGAACGATGTTTCCCATCGTCACCATGGGCTATGCCGCAAATAATATTTTCCCCGCCCGGGCGGGCGAAGTCTTGCGAGCTGTGGTGCTCAAACGCCAGCAAGGAGTAGCTGTCTCAGCTTCCTTAGCAACCATTATCATTGAGCGTGTTTTTGATGGTATCGTCATGCTGGGCTTTATCTTCGTAAATCTGGCTGAGCTCACCCGCCTGACCAACGTTTCTATTGGTGTGGCAGGGATAGAAATCGGCATACGTGAAGTTGCCATCTGGGGAAGTGTTGCCTTTTTTGGTGCGTTAGCAGTTTTTTTGGTCGCTGCTATGTTCCCAGCCCCCACCGACCGCTTAGTCACCTGGCTGGTAGATCACCTGCTCCCAGTGCGCATCCGCGAAAAAACCCTCGGAGTCAGCCGGCGCTTCCTCGAAGGTCTCAAGTCTCTCAGCTCCCCTGTCGACGTTCTGATGGTTTTTTTCACCTCCGTCCTGATCTGGCTCCTCGAAACGATCAAATATTGGTTTGTCATGCATGCCTTCAGTTTTTCAGTTAGCTTCTTTGCTTTGATGCTGATGAACGGCATAGTCAATTTGGCCACCACCATCCCATCCGCTCCAGGTTATCTGGGCACCTTCGACTTGCCCGGCATCGCGGTGCTGCAAGCCTATAATATTCCGCGCGAGATTGCTGCCAGCTATACCTTCGTGCTCCATTTTGCACTGTGGTTCCCCGTGACCGCTCTCGGCATTTATTACATGGTTCGGGAGGGAATCTCATGGTCCGAAGCATTCCGGGGGAGGAACGAGCCTGTCCAAGAAGGAGGGATCAACCCTCCATGAGTCAAATTGCGATCCTTGGGGCAGGCTTCGGAGGCATGTCTGCTGCTTATGACCTGATTCGCCAGGGGCACCAGGTCACTATATACGAGGCCTCTGCGCAGGTAGGTGGATTGGCCGGCGGCTTCAAGGAACCGAATTGGGATTGGTCTGTCGAACAGTACTACCACCACTGGTTTGCCTCCGACCGTCACATCCTTGGCTTGATCGACGAGCTGGGCTTGAGAGACCAGGTGCTCTTCCCCCGCCCCTACACGGTCATGTATTATCAGAGGCGTTTCTATCCGTTCGATTCGATCCTGAAAGCCATCCTCTTCCCAGGGCTGGGCTGGGGGGTTAACAAAGCGCGATTTGGTCTGGTTGGCTTATTTCTGCGCCTGACCAACAATTGGAAGACCCTCGAACAGCACACCGTAGACGCCTGGATGCGCCGCTGGGCCGGTGACCACGTCTACGAGTTAATGTGGGAACCACTGATGATCGGTAAATTCGGCGAGCGCTACGCCAGGCAGGTTAACATGGCCTGGATGTGGGCGCGTCTCAAAGCGCGCACCACTCGTCTGGGCACTTTTCAAGGTGGCTTCCAGGCCTTCGCTGACCGCTTTGCCGGGGCTTTGCAAGAGTTAGGCGTTACATTCAAATTTTCATCGCCCGTCTCACAGATCCTATCCGCTCCCGCAAGCGGAATCGAGCTCTTCACTCCCGAGGGTCAGTTGCATTTCGACCAGTGCTTGGTCACCACTTCTCCCAACTTGCTCGCCCGTCTGGCCCCTGCCCTTCCACCCGCTTACCTGCAGGGACTGCTCGACCTGAAGTCGATGGGGGCGGTGGTGATGACCCTTTCGCTGAAACACCAGCTATCCGAACAGGGTTATTACTGGTATAACCTGCCCAAGTCAGCCGGTTTCCCTTTCCTGGCATTGGTTGAGCATACCAACTTCGTCTCACCTGATCATTTTAGTGGCGACCATATCGTCTACTGCGGTGACTATCTCGAAACCGACCATGAGTATTTCAAACTCAGCCAGGAGGAGCTTCTGCAGCGCTTCCTGCCAGCAATTAGCCGCTTCAATCCAAAATTTAAGCCGGGTTGGGTCAACAAGACCTGGTTGTACCGTACCAATTACGCCCAGCCCGTCCCACTGCTCAATCATTCACGCAATATCCCAGAGATTCAGACGCCCATTCCTGGGCTGTATTTTGCTAGCATGAGCCAGGTCTATCCATGGGATCGTGGCACCAACTTCGCCGTCGAAATCGGTCGCAAGGCGGCTAGGTTGATGATGGAAACTGAGAAATAGGGATAGATACATTAATTCGATTGGGGATATCGGTTCTATAAATCAAATTTACTTTTCAATTCGCTGTACTCCAATAACCTGATTATCTTTTCGATTCTTCACCTTTCAGACATAGTGTGAATACGTCTATTGGTGCACTGTTCAACTGCTGATTGGATGTGCACTGGTATAATCATCCCGGATAGGAGGTGTCCATGGACCAGCTTGAGGCACTCAATAATTCCACCATTCTCGATCTACCGGTAATATCGCACATCCGGCGTAATCACGGCGTGGAGCATGCCACGTTGCACGTTTTGGCTAACTATCTCCCCCACACCATGCTGGTTGGGCACTCCGATATCGGCGGTTTTTGGATCGTTGGGAATGTTCCCGCCGAGCTGCTCCATGCAGCCGTCCAGGAAGCCATCGCCCGTTTGCGGGCCGGTGAGCGCCAGCTAGCGGTCCATCCTAACTGCGGCACCAATTTCGCCACTGCTGGTGTGCTTGCCGGTTTAGCTGGTGCAGCTACCATGTTGGGCAGTGGAAGGAGATGGCAGGATAAGCTTGCTCGCTTACCATTTGCCGCAGCCCTGGCAACTATCGCTTTGATGATCTCGCAGCCCCTGGGCTTGGAGCTTCAACGCCGCGTGACCACCTCTGGTGATCCAGGCTCGCTCGAGGTCATCTCCATCACTCATCATGAACAGGGTAGTGTGACTTTTCATCGTATCCAAACTCGAGGTTAAGCGTGACCGAGGAAGGTCCTGAAATCTACCTCTTCGATGGTGATGATGAATTTGCCATCAATGAGTCTATTTCAAAAATAGTCAGCCGTCTCGGCGATGCCAACATCGCCGGGATGAATACTACCCGACTGGATGGCAGGTCATCCTCCTTAGCCCAGCTCAAAGATGCCGTTGCAACGGTGCCTTTCCTGGCCACCAAAAGACTTGTCGTTCTCAGCCACCCCACCTCCTATATAAAAGATAAAAAGGACCAGGAGGAATTTATCCGCTTCCTGGCAGCTGAAAAACCTACCTCAAAATTAGTGTTGGTCGAATATGAATTCCTGACTACTGACAGGGAGCGGAAAGATAGCCGGCTGCACTGGCTCGAAAAATGGGCTGCCTCACCCGAGCAGGCGAAGCGCGTTTTTATGCGCCACTTTCCTCAGCCTGCGGGTGCATTAATGGTAAAGTGGATTCAGGAGCACGTAAAATCGGAAGGTGGGCAAATCACTCCCCAGGCTTCCGTTACCCTGGCCAATCAGGTCGGTGACGACTCTCGCCTGGCTTCACAGGAGATCACGAAACTCCTCACCTACGTCAACTTCGCCCGCCCGGTGGATGTGGATGACATTGAGCACCTCACCCCGTTGACTGCCAAAATTGGTGATTTTGAGCTAGTAAACGCCCTCCGTGACCGGAACCCACAAAAGGCACAGGCTCTGCTCCACCGCAGCTTACAGGAAGATGACCCCCTGCGCATCTTTCAGAGCATTGTTTATCAAATTCGGCTGTTGATTATCGCCAGAGAAATCATTGACACTCATGGAACCATCAATGATATTCCAAAATCATTGAAAATCAGCTATTACCCCGCTAAATTTGCGCTGGAAAGTGCCATACGTTTTACCACTAAGTTCACAGATACAATCTATCATCGATTGTTGGAGCTTGATGAAGCGATTAAAACCGGTCAAATGGATGCTGATTTAGCCCTCGAGCTGTTGGTAACCGAACTCACGATTTGATCGGGTTTCCATTATTATTGACCCCCAGCCAAAAATGGTTGGGTAACACCGAACGCGTTGCCCGAACTTCAATCCCTGTGCTTTTCCATGAGCTGTTGCCTAGCGTCCGTGGGTGCACCAGGCATAAATTGGGCTCCTTCCCGTACTTCATCTGGTAATAATTCGCTGCTCTCTGGATCTTTGTCGCCAGGTCAGACTTGTTATCATTGTCATACCACAACATTCCGATATTCATTCTTATGCCTCCGCCAATTTCACCATAATTGCCATACTATACATTATAGCAGAACATATGTTCTATGTCAAGAGGATTCATGAAGGTGTTAGTGCAAAGTAGTAGAGTCCCCTTTGTGCAAAGTTAAAATGTCCCCTTTAAAGGGACACAACATGGACGAACTACTGACAATGAGCAATGCAGAAATAACCAGATTAGAAGTCATGCAAC
>JBGOXS010000053.1:0-9493 GCA_041479245.1 Anaerolineae bacterium | reverse complement strand
TGATGACGAACTTGCCGTAGTTGCGAGCTTCAGCTTCACGCTCGATCTTCGGCGTTACCATGTTACTTAGTCCTAACACAGTTCACCTCTTCCCCCGCGCCTGGGATTATCTTGAGTAATACTCAACGATGAGTTGTTCGCCAAGGTTGGCATCGATTTCTGAGCGCTCAGGCATGCGGACCACAGTCCCGGCAAGCTCTTTGAGATCACGACTGAGCCAATTGGGCACGTTGCGATCTTCCGCCAGGTCGGGCAGCTCTTTGAAATAAGTGCGCCTGCGCGAGCTGGGGCGAACGGAAACGATATCACCGATAGCAACAGTCATAGATGGGACATCCGTGCGTATACCATTGACGATGAAGTGCCCGTGGGTGACGAGCAGGCGTGCCTTTGCACGACTATCTGCGTACCCGAGGCGGTAAACAACGTTATCCAGCCGGCTCTCGAGAATCTGCAGCATAGTCAAGCCAGTTAGACCACGTCGTTTCAATGCAGCAGCATGGTAGCGGCGGAACTGACGTTCCAGGACGCCATACACTCGGCGAGCTTTCTGCTTGGCACGCAGCTGGCGTGCATAATCAGATTCGCGTTTACGGCGGAATTGGGCGGTCTTGCCGTGCAGCCCTGGTGGATATCCACGCCGCTCGAAGGCGCATTTCGGTGAGTAGCACCGAGCACCCTTCAGGAATAATTTTTCACCTTCTCGCCGGCACAATTTACATACTGGCCCACGATACTTTGCCATAAATTCTTACCTCTTCCTTATAATAATTGATGATTAGACACGGCGCTTCTTGGGAGGCCGGCATCCATTGTGTGGTACAGGGGTCACATCAGTGATCGAAGTAACCTTCATGCCTGAAGTTTGCACGGCACGAATGGCATTCTCGCGACCAGGACCAGGACCTTTGACATAAATTTCAACTTCCTGCATACCCAACGCTTGGGCATTTTTCATCGCCGCTTCTGCCGCCACGCGGGCTGCGTAAGGGGTGCTTTTTCGCGAACCCTTGAAGCCCGAAGCTCCGGCAGAAGCGCTGGTGACAGCGTTGCCTGAGGTGTCGGTGATGGTGACGATCGTATTATTAAACGTGGCCAGGATGTGCACCTGCCCTGCGGACAGGAGACGCTTGGTCTTACGTGCAGATTTTCGGCGTCCAGTGGTTGCTGTTTGAGCCATAATACCTCGCTATATCAACTTCCTATTATTTCTTGGTAGCGCCACGCCGTCTACCGCGACCGGCAACCGTCTTCTTAGGACCCTTGCGTGTGCGGGAGTTTGTCCGAGTGCGTTGGCCTCTCACCGGTAAATTACGCCGGTGGCGGAGACCACGATAACTACCAATCTCGATTAAACGCTTGATATTCATTTGGACGGAACGGCGTAAATCGCCTTCCACTTGGTACTTCTGACCGATATAGTCGCGCAGCTGACCAACTTCTGCATCAGTCAGATCCTTGACACGGGTGTCAGGATTAACACCGGTGGCACTGATGATCTCACGAGCATGCGGAGCCCCAATGCCAAAGATATAGGTCAGTCCAACCTCAACCCGTTTGTTACGTGGTAGATCAACACCTGATATTCTTGCCATAAGTCCTATCCTTGTCGCTGCTTATGTTTGGGATTTTCGCAAATGATATACAAACGACCTTTGCGTTTCACAACCTTGCATTTTGAGCAACGTTTTCTGATTGACGATGATACTTTCATACATCCTACTCCTGACTAACCAAGCGTGTTTCCGTGTAGCCAAAGATTTGATTATACTTGACCATGCACCTGCCGTCCAGACTCAATCAGGGCAGGGTTAATATAAGCGCCTCTCCATCGGTAATTGCGACGGAGTGCTCCCAATGGGCGGTAAGCGAGCCATCGGCCGAGACAACCGTCCATTGATCCGGAAGGACTCTCGTTTGAGAGGTACCAATCAGGACCATGGGCTCCAAGGCGATGGTCATGCCCTGGCGCAGGATTTGCCCTCGACCAGCGATGCCATAATTAGGCACTTGGGGGCCTTCGTGCATCTGCCTGCCTACACCGTGCCCGGTATACTCACGGGTGACGTTGAAACCAGAGCTTTCCACAAATTCCTGGATGGCGGCTGAGACGTCGCCAACCCGGTTGTTCGCCCGCATCTGCTTGATACCTATATAGAGTGCCTGCTCGGTGATTTCGATCAGCCGTTGGGCTTGCGTAGAAATTTCACCCACACCCATGGTGAAGGCAGAATCTCCCACAAAACCCTCAAAAGTCGAGCCGCAATCTATTGAGATGATATCGCCTGCCTGCAGTTTGCGTTTACCCGGAATGCCGTGCACCAGCTGTTCATTGATGCTTGCACAGATGGATGCCGGGTACGGGTAGGGGCCGGGGTATCTCTTGAAGGTAGGGACGGCTCCATGCTTGCGGATCACTTCTTCCGCGGCTGCATCCAGCTCTGCGGTGGTAACCCCAGGGCGGATCAGCTGGCGAACCGCTTCAAGTGCGCGGGCATTGATGCGTCCCGCCTCGCGCAGTGTGGCGATCTCCTGTGGGCTTTTAATCACGATGTTTCTTTCCCAGCTCATGACTTACCATTTCCTTGTAATGCATCGAGCAAGTCTTGAGTAACCTGCTCGATAGGCTTTTTACCATCTACTTTGATCAAGACACCACGCTTCTTATAATAATCCACCAGGGGCTGGGTCCGCTCGTTATACACACGGATACGACGCTTGACTGTTTCAGCCTTATCGTCTTCGCGCTGGTAGAGTTCCGAGCCATCAAAATCACATACCCCTATTTGATGCGGAGGATTATACTTTTGATGAAATACATGCCCGGCCTGGCGGCAGGTCCAACGACCTGACAGGCGTTCAATGAGAACATCGTCTGGCACGTAAATGTAAGGGACAGATGAAACTTCTCCGTAGGCTTCAGACAACATGATGGCCAGTGCTTCAGCCTGGTGGGGTGTGCGGGGAAACCCATCTAATAATGCGCCATCGCGGCAGTCGGGGCGGGATAAGCGCTCCCGGATCATGGCAATGGTCACATCATCGGGTACAAGCTCACCTTTGTTAATGTACGTGTCAGCCATCTTACCCAGCTCAGTTTGGTTCTTCAGGTTTTCCCTGAAGATATCACCCGAAGAGATATGCGGCAGGCACAGTTTGGCTGATATAGCTTCAGCTTGAGTGCCTTTCCCCGCACCAGGGGGACCCAGCAAAACGATAAACCTGGACATGGTGGATCTATTACCTTACCAGGAGTGAATCATCGTAACCGTGCAGTTTGAGATCAGCATCGATGTTGAAGAATACATCCCTGACCACACCTACAACGATCAGCAAACCAGATGATGAAGTCAATAATAAACCGGTGCTCTTGCCGAACGGGATAACCAACCCAACCAGCCATGGTAGCACAGCCACCACGCCGAGGAACAACGCACCTGGTAACGTGATCCGGCGCAGCACACGCGTTAGATACTTCTGGGTAGGTGCACCACGGGCAACACCTGGGATCTGTGCACCGACCTTCTTTAAGTTCTCACCGTAGTTCTGTTGAGCAAACAAGACATCGGTATAGAAGAATGAGAAGAATACGACCATTAGGAAGTACATGATCAAATAACCGTTTCCGTTACCACCGAACAGGTTGGTGATAAAGGTGGCAACACTCGCTACCGTTGCATTCTTCGCCGAGGTGAAAAAGCTGGCGATGATGGAGGGGAAGGTGAGCAGCGATTGTGCAAAGATGATCGGGATCATGCCTGCCATGTTAACCATCAGAGGCAAAGTGCCCTTTACAGGCATTGACATGCGGGCTCCCACCCGGCGCCCCGGGTACATGACGGGGACATTCCGACGGCCTTGTTGTACAACAACGATGGCGAAGATGGTAATACCACTAAGAATAATCATGAAGGCCAGAGCGATATAACGCGTTGTTGCATCAGCCAGGATACCCTGAACTGTAGCTGGGATTCGGGCGACGATACCGGCAAAGATGATCAGCGACAGACCCTGGTTGCGAAGGCCATATTCAGAGATCAGCTCACCCAGCCATATGGCAAACATGGTGCCTGCCGTCATACTGACAATGATCGTCAGCGATGGCAGGAAATTACTAAACCCGAAATTCGCAATCACCGGTGCCAGGCCGATACGTGTAGCGGAGTTGTTAAAGATATTGACTTGCCCGACAGCTTGTAAAGCGGCCATGGGTACTGCCAGGTAGTAGGTCCACTTTTCCTGCCACTTTTGACCCTCACGCGGGTCCTCCTCCATTTTCTTCTGCAACGAGGGGATGATGGGGGTGAGCAGCTGCAGGATGATCTGAGCCGTAATGTATGGGTAGACACCCATAGCTAGGACTGAGAAGCGGGAGACGGTGCCTCCAGACAGCAAGTCCAGGATATTAATCAGGTTCCCCGCTGCGCCACCTGACGCCAGGATTTGTTCCATTACAGTTTTATCTGCTCCAGGCACAGGGACGTGACACGCAAAGCGATAAATCGCCAGAATCAGCAGGGTGATTAACAGCTTCCTCCGGATATCATGTGCTGACCATAAATAACGCCAGGCAGACCGCTTCATGTCATAAACTCCTTATCATCAACCTACGATTTAATGATTTCTACACTACCACCAGCAGCTTCAACCTTAGCTTTAGCACCGGCAGTGATGCGGTGTACATTGATTTTCAAGGCAGTCTTGAGCTCGCCGCGACCCAAAATCACAACCGGTTTTGCAAGGTTGCGCAGTAGCTTGGCTTCTGCAAGCGAGGCAGGATTAATTTCACTGCCAGCTGGAAACTCATCCAGCTGGTCGAGGTTTATTTCGTTATACTCGACCCGATTCAAGGGGGTGAAGCCTTCACCACGCTTGAAGGGCAGGCGGCGATAGAAAGGCAAGTTGCCGCCCTGGTTATACTGACGGACGGGTTTTCCGGCGCGCGCACCCTGGCCCTTGGTGCCACGTCCAGCTGTCTTACCGCGACGACCGGCTGTCCCACGTCCGACACGGATACCTTTTTTCTTGGCACCTTCTTGTGGTTTTAGTTCATGTAGTTTCATTTTACTTCCTCCACCACGACCAGGTGAGCAACCTTGTAGAGCATTCCCCGCAGGGTGGGGGAATCTACCTGTTCCACGGTCTGGTGTAAATGCTTGAAACCCAAAGCTTTGACGGTAGCTTTGTGCTCCTTGGAATAACCGACGGCACTATGTACTAATGTAACGCGGACGATCTTCTCTTTGGGTTCTTTTTTGCTAGGCATTTTTCCTCCGTTCCCAGAAGGGAGTCACATCCTTGATGTCCTTTCCACGACGGGCAGCCTCATCCTTGGGGTTTTTAAGCGAATCCAAGGCTTCCATCGTGGCATACACCACGTTCAGCAAATTGCTGCTGCGGAGGCTTTTCGTCAGGATATCGGATACTCCCACGGCTTCCAGGACGGCGCGCACGCCACCACCAGCGATGACACCTGTACCAGGAGAGGCGGGTTTCAATAATACTTCTGCGCCACTGACGCGGCCAAGTACTTCATGCGGGATCGTGCGGCCATACAGCCACACTTTGTGCATATTGTGGTGCGCTTTTTCAGACGCTTTGCGCATGGCATCCGGGACGGTATTGGCTTTCCCAACACCTATCCCCACGCTACCGTTGTTATCTCCGACGACCACGGTAACGCGGAATGAGAAGCGGCGCCCACCCTTGACGACCTTGGCAACACGTCCAATCTCGATGACGCGTTCGTCGTATTCTTGTTGCTCATATTCTGCATTAGGATATTCTGTCATGCTTTTCTCCATGTGCCTTCGGGTTAGAATTTAAGGCCGCCTTCGCGCGCACCTTCTGCCAATGCTTTAACACGCCCGATGTATTTGTAACCGCCTCGGTCAAATGAAACGGTTTGGATACCCTTTCCCAGGGCACGCTCAGCCAGGGTTTTACCAACCAGGTGGGCTTTCTCAGCTTGCTTGAGCCCTTTTACCTGCTCGCGCAGGGCTGGGTCGATGGTAGAGGCAGACACCAGAGTAGTGCCTGCGATGTCATCGATCACCTGAGCATAAATTCCATTAAGGCTGCGGAAGACGCTCAGGCGTGGGCGTGCGGGCGTGCCAAAAATATCCTGGCGAACGCGGGTATGACGCCGGTTGCGTGCTGCAGAACGTGTTTTGTTTGTGCTTGCCATAATCTTATCCCTTACCCGATTTACCAGCCTTACGGCGGATCTTTTCTTCTTGGTATTTAATACCTTTACCCAGGTATGGCTCAGGAGGGCGCTGTTTACGAATAAAATCGGCCATCTGACCCACTTGCTGCTTATCCGGACCCAAAACCTTGATCTGGCGAGTCTTTGGATCGGTCTCAAAGGAAATCCCGGCAGGCGGTTCAACGACGATCGGGTGTGAATAGCCCAGGTTGAGCACTAAATTCTTTCCCTGTACTTCGGCACGATATCCTACACCATTGATCTCCAATACACGCTGAAAACCGGTGCTGACGCCCGTTACCATGTTATGGATGAGAGCACGTGTAGTGCCATGCAGGGCTCGGTGTGTGCGATCATCGGAGGGGCGCCTGACATTGATGACGCCATTTTCCAGGGTGAACGAAATTTCCTGAGGGAAGGTGTATTCTAAGGACCCTTTGGGCCCCTTTACTTTAATATTTGTACCTTCAATGGTCACTTCCACATGCGGAGGGACCACGACGGGTAGACGACCAATTCTGGACATAACTGACTCCTTACCAGACCTTACACAGAATCTCACCGCCCACACCGAGCTGGCGGGCGCGCTGACCGGTCATGATGCCTTTGGGAGTGGAGATGATCGCGACGCCCATCCCAGACAGCACCCAGGGGATCTCCTGCTTGCCGGCATAGACACGGCCACCAGGTCGGCTGATGCGCTCCAAACCGGTGATGACTGCGCGACGCTCGCGCCGTTCACCGACGTATTTCAAACGGATGCGCAGGACCTTTTGTACAGGTCGCTTGCTATCATCGACGATTTCGTACCCACTGATGTAGCCTTCATCTTTCAAAATCTGCGCAATGGCAGACTTCATTTTCGAATTCGGCAAAGCTACGGTGGTGTGTTCTGCCATCACGGCATTGCGAATCCGTGTGAGCATATCAGAGATTGGATCTGAAACAGACATGTTCTTTTCCTCCACCCGTTACCAGGATGACTTCACAACGCCAGGGATTTTGCCTTCAAGGGCCTGCTCGCGAAAACAGATGCGACACATCCCAAACCGGCGGATATAACCACGTGGCCGTCCACAAAGTCTGCAGCGATTGCGCACACGAGTGGGATATTTCCGGCGCATCTCACGATATTTCATGCAGGTTTTCGCCATTAGATACCTTCCTTCCGAAACGGCATGCCGAGCATTTGAAGCAGCTGCCTGGATTCGTCGTCATTGCGGGCTGTGGTGATGATGGAAACCTCCAGGCCGCGTAATTTATCGATCTTGTCGTACTCAATCTCCGGGAAGACCAGCTGTTCACGCAAACCCAGAGTGTAATTACCACGCCCATCAAATGCGTTGGGGGAGATACCGCGAAAATCACGCACACGAGGCAGGGCAATGTTCATCAACCGGTCAAGGAATGACCACATCCGTTCGCCGCGCAGGGTCACTTTGACACCAATCTGGCGACCTTCTCGCAGCTTGAAGTTAGCGATACTCTTCTTGGCTATGGTGATGATAGGCTTTTGACCGGTGATCAGCGTCAGGTCGGCTACAGCAGCCTCGAGTGCCTTTGCATTGTCCAGGGCTTCACCAACGCCGATATTGACGACCACCTTGGTAACGCGAGGGATCTGCATGACGTTGTCGGCGCCAATCGCAGCTTCCAGCGCGGGTGCAATTTCCTTTTGATATCGTTCTTTTAAATAATGAGTCATCCGAATACTCCAATTGGGTGATTATTCAATCACCGCACCACAATTCTTACACACACGCTGGCTTTCATCATCTTCGCGCTGCACACCCACCCGGACGGGGTTATCACACTTGGGGCAGACCAGCATTACGTTGCCAATGGCGATGGGACCTTCGAACTCAATGATCCCCGGTTTAAGGGTGCGACCCTGCGCCTGGACCTGTTTTTGATGCTTTTTACGCAGATTGATGCCGGCGATGACCAATTTGCCTTCGTCAGGCATGACCTTGATCACTTTACCGCGTTTGCCCTTATCTGCTTCACGCCCGCTGATTACTTCAACGGTATCGTCTTTGCGAATTTTTACTCTCACTTCATATACTCCTGCACCAACCTGCTAAAGGACCTCTGGTGCTAATGATACGATTCTCATAAATCCTTTTTCACGCAGCTCACGCGCTACCGGACCAAAAATACGCGTGCCTTTTGGTTCCTGCCCGTCGCCGAGGATGACCGCTGCGTTGTCGTCGAAGCGAATGTATGAACCATCATCCCGGCGCCATTCTTTGGCACAGCGGACAATGACAGCCTTGACGACTTCACTTTTCTTGACACTGCCCTGGGGAGAAGCTTCTTGGATCGCACCTACCACGATGTCGCCCACACGACCGTAACGCCGCCTGGAGCCACCCATCACGTGGATCACCAGCAGAGAGCGCCCGCCAGTATTATCTGCTACTCTGACCACTGATTCTTGTTGGATCATGGTTACGCCTCCGCGATCTCCTCTCCGCTACCAACTGAGTGCCGAAGGATTAGTTCAACGACCCAGCACTTGTTCTTGGAGATTGGACGGCTTTCCACAATTTGTACCTGATCGCCAACCTGGCAACCAAGCTCATCGTGCGCCATCACACGCTTGCTGCTGTTCACCACTTTTTTATACAGCGGGTGGCGGTAAGTGCGCGAAATTTCCACCACTACGGTTTTCTGCATGGCATTACTGGTGACAAAACCAGTGATTCGTCGGCGATTATTCATGGATCTCCTCGCTTTCAGGATTTCGCTGGCGCTCATTCAATACGGATGCCAGGCGGGCGATGGTGCGTCGGGTTTGGCGCAGACGGGTATGGTCACTCAGCTCACCGGAAGAAAGCTGGAAGCGTAATTTCATCAGTTCTTCCTTGGTATCGTTGAGCTTGGCTTCAATCGCGTCAGTTGACAGAGCACGGACTTCGTGGATTTTCATGCTTCACCTCCGGCAACGCGGTCATGGCGACCAATAACCTTGGTTTTAATCGCCAGCTTGAACTGTGCCAGACGTAAGGCAGAACGGGCTTCATCTTCCGGAAGACCACCCCCCACCTCGAACATGATACGACCGGGTTTGACCACCGCCACCCAATATTCAACATTCCCTTTACCTTTACCCATACGGGTTTCGGCAGGTTTTTGGGTGTACGGTTTATCGGGGAAGATGCGTATCCATACCTTACCGCGGCGTTTCAGAGAATGCATAATGGCCCTGCGGGCAGCTTCGATCTGACGGGCGGTGACCCATCCAGGTTCCAAAGCTTGCAGCCCGAAGTCACCGAAGTGGAC
>JBGOXS010000052.1:0-12926 GCA_041479245.1 Anaerolineae bacterium | reverse complement strand
GATACAGGAAGATCGTCTATCCCGCACATATAATTGTAGAACATATCATGATATGATGATAAGGATAAGTAATATGAATAATCCATGAGTTTTATCACTAATACCTAATCTTCGACAAATGGGATAATTGAGTAATCCGTTTTCCGCTATTTTTGCCTGTCTAAGGAGGAGAACATGGCTTATGGTAAGTACTCAGGCTTCAGGGGTTTGTTTTACAATGCAGGTGGACCGTACCATTCCTTCTCATTGCACCGCCTCACCGCAATGGGGATTTGCCTGTTCGTAGGTGTACACGTACTCTCATCCTTCTCAATGCAGCAGTTACTGGGGACGTGGGGGACAACGATCAACATCATCTATGAATCTTGGTGGTTCCAAATTGTAGTGGTCTTCTGCGTGCTTTTCCATACCATCAATGGGGTGAGGGTGGTTATCCTGGATGTATGGCCAAAACTGCTTAAATATGAAAGGGACGTAGTCTACCTGGAGTGGGCGATATTCATCCCCATTTATGCCCTGACGGTCTATATTATTGTCATGAAAGCCTTCACCGGCACGGTTTAGCAAAGGAGAGACGGATATGCGACCTCGTTACGTCCCACAACGCGGCATTAACCTCGATTACCTGATGTGGTTGTTCACTCGTATCTCAGGGGTGGGAATCGTGGTGCTGGCATTGATTGGATTGGGTTCAGCGATGTATATGGGAGCCCGCCTGCAGCTGGACCTGCCGACAGTCTTGCGCTGGACTTTCTTGCCCAACCCGAGCCACGTGGTCAACAGCAACATCCCCGATGTGACCATGGGATGGGCGAATGCTTTCTGGCAGATCATGCAGTTTCTGATCATCTTCCTTGCCTTCACCCATGCGGCCAACGGGCTGCGCATGATCGCTGAAGATTATATCGGTCACACGTTATGGCAGCCATTCGTACGGGCATTCTTCGCACTGCTCTGGCTGGCAATGATCATTGTAGCCGTCTATGTAGTCATCGGTTCGGCGTATTAACGCAGACCCAGCCTGTGAGGAGCCATAACAATATGAAAAAACACCAATTTGAGGTCATCGTAATCGGTGCTGGAGGTGCAGGCCTGATGGCAGCGCTCTACGCTTCGAAGACTGCCAATACAGCCGTGATCAGCAAGCTGTACCCAACCCGATCTCACACCGGTACGGCCCAGGGAGGGGTGGGGGCGGCGCTTGGGAATGAAGAAGAGGACCACTGGGAGTGGCACACCTTTGATTCGGTCAAGGGCAGCGACTATTTGGGCGACCAGGATGCGATTGAGTTTATGTGCTACGAAGCCGTTCAGGCGGTGTATGAGCTCGAGCATTACGGACTGCCATTTTCACGCACCGCAGAGGGTAAGATCGCCCAGCGCCCGTTTGGTGGGCACACCAATAACGTGACCGGTAAACCCGTGCACCGGGCATGCTATGCGGCTGACCGCACCGGGCACATGATCCTGCAGACGCTGTACCAGCAATGTCTGAAAAATAACGTCAATTTCTTCGATGAGTTCCAGGTGGTTGACCTGCTTGTGGTCAATGGGGCAGCTGCCGGTGTAGTGGCGATCGAGCTTAGCACCTCTGAGCTGCATGTATTCCACGCAAAATCGGTGATCCTGGCTACTGGCGGGCACGGACGGGTGTGGGACATCACCTCCAATGCTTACGCCTACACCGGGGATGGCATCGCCGTCGCCATGCGGCACGGAATCCCAATGGAAGATATGGAGTTCTTCCAATTCCACCCAACTGGAATATATAAGCTGGGCATCCTGATCACCGAGGGCGTGCGCGGTGAGGGTGGCGTGCTGATCAATGGCAAAGGTGAGCGTTTTATGGAACGGTACGCCCCAAGGGTGAAGGATCTGGCCTCGCGAGACGTGATCAGCCGGGCGATGTTCCTGGAGATCAAAGCGGGCAACGGGATCAATGGACAAAATTACCTGTACTTAGACGTTCGACCTGAGACGGTGAACAAGTATGCCGCTTTGGATGGGCGTAAACGCCCAGATGGCACGCCATATTTAATGACCGGGGAGGAGATTATCGCCAAGCTACCGGATATCGTGGACTTTGCCCGCACCTACCTGGGTGTGGATCCGGTGATGCAGCCCATGCCCGTCCAACCGACGGCGCACTATACCATGGGTGGAATTCCAACGAATAAATATGGTGAAGTGGTGATCGACGAGAATAACACCGTCATGCCGGGGCTGTACGCCGCGGGAGAAGTGGCATGCGTCTCCGTACATGGAGCCAACCGCCTGGGGACAAACTCTCTGCTCGACCTGATCGTGTTCGGCAAGCATTCTGGGCTCCGGGCAGCGGAATTCGCTAACGGCGCAGAGTTTCAACCTCTATCAGCCGACCCGACCGAGTTCACTCAGGCGCAGTTCGACCTGATCCGCAATGCCCAGGGGAATGAGAAAATACTAGAAATTTCGAGCAAGATGAAGTCGGTGATGATGGACTGCGTGGGCATGTTCCGCACCGGTGAAGGGATGGAGTCAGCGCTGGAAACCGTCCGTGAGCTGCGTGAGCGCTACAAACACATCCCGCTTCACGACCAGGGGAAAGTCTTCAACACCGAGATGATTAATATATGGGAGCTGGGTAATCTGCTGGAGATTGCCGAGCTGGTGACGGTGTGCGCCCTGGCACGGACTGAAAGCCGGGGGGCGCACGCGCGCGATGACTACCCCAAACGCGACGACGTCAACTGGCTGAAGCACACGTTATCCTGGATAAAAGAGGACGGCGCAATTGAGCTGCGCTATAAACCAGTCGTGATTACAAAATACCAGCCTAAAGAGCGAGTCTATTAGAAGAGGTGGCAGCCATGCAAGTTAAAGTCAAAGTCTTCCGCTTTAATCCCGAAAAAGATAAACGACCGCACTACGAAACCTATAAACTGGAGGCTCAGCCCACAGACCGCGTCTTGGACATGCTGGAATACATCAAAGGGTATTGTGATGGCACGCTTTCTTTCCGGCGCTCGTGCGCCCACGGAATCTGCGGCTCAGATGCGATGCGCATCAATGGGCGGAACCACCTGGCCTGCAAAGCCCTGCTCAAGGACCTGCATTCAAACCACATCACCGTCGAACCCATGCTGGGATTGAAAGTGATCAAAGACTTGATTGTGGATATGGACCAATTTTTTGCCCATTACAAGGCGGTGATGCCCTATTTCATCAATGATGAGCCAGCCCCACCCCAAGAGCGCCTTCAGAGCATCGAGGAGCGCGAACGCTTCGACGATACCACCAAGTGCATTCTGTGTGCATGCTGCACCACTTCTTGCCCGTCCTTCTGGGCGAGTGACCTGTATTTGGGACCGCAAGCGATCGTGGCGGCGCATCGCTTTATCTTCGACAGCCGCGACAAGGCGGCGGGTGAACGCCTGAAGATCTTGAATGACCAGTTCGGGGTCTATCGCTGCCATACAATCTACAACTGCACCGAGTGCTGCCCACGTGAGATTGAGATCACCCAGGCGATCGGGGAAGTCAAGGCAGCCATCGTTACCGGTCGATTGCGCTGATTGCCGTTAACCAGTAATCAAGCTTCCCGGATGGCTAGAGCACCCGGGAAGCTTTTATTTGCTGAAGTTTCCATGCTATAATCTCGGGCAAAAGCCCCCGTAGCTCAAAGGATAGAGCGAGGCTCTCCTAAGGCCGAGGTTGTGGGTTCGACTCCCGCCGGGGGCGCTGTGTTCTAGCGATACAAAAAGATTGTCAGACAATTAATGTTTTTACCCTTGTCAAAAGTGAAACTATCGTGTAGTATTACTAACGATGAACGTCTGGGTGCCCCCCTCACCCAGGCGTTCATCATTTTATTAAGCTGTTTGATAGCTTTCATCACCGTGTTGTGTCGATCACCCCACTCAAGTCATAGGTCATAGCCCCATTAATACGCACTGGTACGAGATCACCTACGGGGGCATCACCTTCAACGATCACAAGCCCATCGATCTCGGGCGCGTCACGGTAGCTGCGTCCCAGGGATAATCCGTCGCCCTGTCCTTCGAAGAGTACATCCAGGGTCTTGCCCACGAATGTCTGATTGCGCTCGAGGGAGATATCCTGCTGAAGCGCCATCAGGCGGTCGTAGCGCTCTTCCTTGACCTCCGGTGGTACCGGATCTCCCAAGGGCTCACTGGCAGTGCCAGGCTCAAACGAGAATTGAAACGTCCCCACCCGGTCAAAGCGAATCTCCTTGACGAACTCTAACAGGGTCTGGAATTCAGCTTCGGTCTCGCCGGGATAACCAACGATAAAAGTCGTCCGCAACGCCAGGTCGGGCATGGCGAGGCGCATTTTCTCCAGGGTGCGGTAGACCCAATCCATGTTGGCGGGTCGCTTCATGCGGCGCAAGGTATCAGGGTGGGCATGCTGGAGAGGCATATCCAGGTAATGCACTAGCTGTGGATGGGTCGCCATGATCTCGATCAGCCGGTCGGTAACGTAACCCGGATAGGCATACATGATGCGGACCCACTCCAAATCCGGCGCTGTTGTGCTGATTTGGGTGAGCAGGTTTGCCAGACCATCCTTCATCCCAAGGTCATAGCCATAATCGGTTGTATCCTGGGCAATCAGGTTGATCTCATGCATCCCCATAGTGCATAATTTCCGCACCTCGTCTACAATCACCTCCATCGGGCGGCTGACCGCGCTGCCCTTGATCAGCGGGATGGCACAATAGGCACACGGGCGGCGGCAGCCATCGGCAATCTTTACAAAGGCGCTGTGGCCTTGAACCCCGGCGCGCAGCACACCACGCTCATCTGTGCCCACCGTGGCAACATCGGGCAGATGATAGAGGGGTTTAGGATGCTCGCCGTGACGCAGGGCATCCACCACGTCAAGAATATCCATCCAGCGGCGGGTCCCCAGGATGCCATCAATCCCGCGCACGCGATGTGCAACTTCGGCACCATAACGCTGGGTGAGGCAGCCGGCGGCGATTAAAATCTGCCCGGCTTGCTTCCCATCTGCCAGCTCCTGGAGCACCTCGAACGACTCTTCTCTAGCTGGACCAATGAACCCACAGGTGTTTACGATCAGCACCCGAGCTTTGGACGGCTCATCGGTGGACTGGTAGCCTGCGGCGGCTAAAATTTGAGCCATCGAGGCTGAATCAACAGTATTCTTGGCACAGCCAAGTGAAATCATGTGGAACGATTTATTCTTCATCTATATTTTGAGGGAAAATCTCTTATGGTCTAGGCGTCGGAGAAGGTGTGGCGGTTGGACCTTGCGGTGTGACCGTAGGCGTAGGAGTGACCGTGCCAGTCGGGGCGGGGGTACTGGTGGAAGGGACCGACGGAGTAGCAGTCTCAACACCGGAGATGGTAAAGATGCGTTCGACTACTTGTCCGAACGAGCCCAACGGACCAAGGTCCTGCTGGTTAAAATACACCCGCAGACTGGAAGCATCACCAGTGAGCAGTTCAATGCGGTCATTCCCGGCAAAGGTGTAGGCGCTGCCAGGCGTCACCCGGCCTACGAACACGGTTTCACCATCCACAGTCACCCGCATCCAGGCGCGCTGGCTGGCGATAATATTCACCTGGACCGGGGCATTCTCAAGACCGGGCGTGGAAGCGATTACCACCGGCGTTGCAATCTGTTCTGATGGGATCGTCGCTGTGATGGTAGCCGAATCGATGATCCCGGTTGGGACGATCGATGCCGCTGCACTGGGATTGAGGGCGAGGGTACCGCTCAGGTCTACGCCTGGAGTATTGAGCAAGATTGCGGATATGGGCGGCGCGGTCGGAGAAGGTTCTTTGGCAGAGTTTAGCTTTGAGATGCGCAGCACACCCCACAATGAAAATCCCAGCAGGAACACAACGATGAAGCCGCCAACAAATAGGTCCATCGAGAAAATACGTTTCAGCTGCGACGGCTTAGCGGGCATCCGGTCATTTGCTTCTTGAGGCTGACCGGCTGGTGAAGGTTTCCATGCAGCCTGGCGGTCATACAGGTCAGCCTGCAGGCCATCCGCAAAGCGCAGTAGGACGGATTCGGTGTTGAGTCCAATGAATGAGGCGTAGTTACTCAACATCCCCCGACCCTGCACTGGGGATGGTAAATGGGCAATATCTCCCCTTTCAAGGGCGTCGATATAATGCATGCGGATGTGCGTATGACGCTCGACATCCCCGAGCGATAGACCCATCAGCTCGCGTTGTGCCTTGAGTGTGCTTCCGAGCTCTTTGAAGATAACTTCCGAGCTGGTGGAAGTTTCAGTGATCTCACTTGCGGGAGCGGGAGGAACCGGCGCCACAGGGCTGGCTATGGCGTCTTTATCCAGCAGAAGGATCAGCTCACTGGAATCGAGCTTTAAGTAATCTGCATAAGCGCGTAAAAAACCGCGCAACTGCGTCGTGGAGGGAAGTGACTCGAATTGGTCCGCTTCCAGGGCTTCGAGGTAGTGCAAGCGGATATGCGTCGTTTGAGCAGCCTGGTCAAGGCTCAAAGACTGCGCTTCACGCGCCTGACGGAGCTGTGTGCCGATGGACATCGACTGTATTATACAGCAGGCTTAAACGGTAACATGGGTGCGAGAGGGCTAAGATTCAACCCTGCAGCACCCACAGGAGATTAACTAACCCGGCAGGTCATTCTGTTTCGGTATTGGCTTCAGCTTCAGCTTCGACTTCAGCTTCGGCCTCGTCGGCAGGCTCGGGCTCCGCGACGGGTTCCTCGATCACAGGAGCAGCTGCCTTGGCAGTGACCGGACCGGTGTAAGCCTCGCCTTCACGGTAGACGACCACATCGATGGTCGGGATGAGGTCCACGGTGAGGCGGATATGTACCTTATACTCACCCAACATACGCAAAGGTTGAGAGTCGATCTGGCGACGGGCAACTTCCACCCCAGATTTAGCCTTGATCGCCTCAGTGATCATCTGGGTGGTTACAGACCCATACAGCTTACCTGTCTCGGAAGCCTTGGCAGGAAAGACTAGGGTTAGCCCGGCCAGCTGTTTGGCCACAGTATCCATTTCTTGGTTAATAATGGCACGCTGGACGTTGGCTTTTTCTTTGATGCGTTCAGCCATTTTCAGCGATTCGGCGGTGGCTAAAATTGCCATCCCTTGTGGAAGCAGGTAGTTACGACCGTAACCATCGGCAACCCGCTTTACATCACCAGCACGACCCAGTTTGTAGACGTCTTTCAGGAGGAGTACTTTCATTTTCTCAAGCCCTTTCGGTTTCTGCAAAATTTTGCCTGGGCGAAGGGTACAACGCCACAGGCAAGGGGGGATTTTACCAGCAATGTGGATGAGAGTCAACGATTATAATAAATTGATGCCCACACGCGTACGTTCCCACCGGGTTGAAGCGATCGTTCTGCGCCACACAGATTGGGGTGAAGCTGACCGTCTGCTGTGGCTTTTCACGCGCGAGATGGGAAAGGTGAAAGTGGTGGCAAAAGGCGTGCGTAAACCGCGCTCACGCAAAGCCGGGCACCTGGAGCCATTCACCCGGGTGGAGCTGTTGCTTGCCCAAGGACGGGATTTCTTCATCGTAACCCAGGCGGAGGCACAAGAGACTTACCTGGCGCTGCGCGAAGACCTGATCCGTGTAGGGTATGCTTCCTACATCATCGAATTGTTGGACCGGTTCACCTACGAAGAGGGAGAGAATATCGGCTTATACCGTTTGTTGAGCGAGACCCTGGGTCGGCTTAACCAGGATGTAGACCCAGCCTTTGCAGTGCGCTATTACGAAGTCAGGCTGCTTGACCTGGTGGGATTCCGACCCCAGCTTTTCCAGTGCGTCAACTGTGGAGAGGAAATTCGCGCTGAAGACCAATATTTCTCGTTCGAAAAGGGTGGAGTTTTCTGTCCAAAATGTGGAGCCAAGGAGGCGGGGGTACGCCGGGTAACCATGCCGGCTTTACATATTCTGCGCCATTTCCAAAGGTCAAACTACGCCGAAGCACAACGTGCCAGGTTATCGGCGGGGGTGGATAATGAGCTGGAAAACCTGATGGGGAACTACCTTACCTATTTGCTCGAGCGAGGCCTGAATACACCGGCATTCCTGAAACGGGTGCGCAGGATAGCTGATACAGGGGACGATTTAAGCTAAGTGACTCCTGGAAGGTGTTCTCAGTAGAGGCTTGTTTAGCCAAAAAGGGGGCTATCCATAAAGTGACATTTATCACTTTCATCCTATCTAATTTGTGCTAAATTACACTATTTTGTGCATCCTGGCACAAGTATGCTATAAATGAAAGCTGAGGAGAAACTAGGATCCATGGGAGTTCAGCTGCATAGATCCGCCCTTTTTGTCGCTTTAATCATCCAGAACCCACAAAGCGACGATTTTGCATTAATCTAAGAGTTACATTTTATGACTGGATTATCAGGTGCCCGTTTTAGCTGATAGTAATAATTATGCGAGGAGAAACACCGGATGAAACCAACCAATAGAGGCAGCCCCAAGATCGGCGTTTATATATGCCATTGTGGGACCAACATTGCCGGCATGGTGGATGTAGAAGCAGTCACCAACCACGCGGCGGCATTGGAAAACGTGTTGGTCGCGCGCCATTACACCTATATGTGTTCAGACCCAGGCCAGGCCCTCATAAAGGATGACATCCGTGACGAGGGCCTGGATCGTATTGTGGTGGCATCCTGCAGCCCGCTGATGCATGAGACCACCTTCCGCAGGGCGTGTGCCGAGGCCGGACTCAATCCATTTTTGTTCCAGATGACCAATATCCGCGAGCACTGCTCATGGGTTTCGGATGATCCCGCCAGTGCCACTCAAAAAGCCAAGGCGCTGGTATCGGCAGCGGTGAGCCGGGTGCAGTTCCAACTGCCGCTCGAAGCGCGCCAGGTGGACATGAAGCAGTCGGCGATGGTAGTGGGGGCAGGCATCGCGGGGATCGAGGCTGCCCTGCGGCTGGCGGATGCGGGTAAACATGTGTACCTGGTGGAGCGGCAGCCCAGCATCGGCGGGCACATGGCCCAGCTGTACAAGACCTTCCCGACCCTAGACTGTGCGGCCTGAATTCTCACCCCCAAGATGGTGTCCGTTGGACGCCACGAAAACATCACCCTGCTGAGCTATAGCGAGGTCGAAGCAGTCTCTGGATACGTTGGTAATTTCACCGTGAGGGTGCGGCGCAAACCGCGCTATGTGGATGAAGACTCATGCACCGGTTGCGGAACGTGCGTGGAGAAGTGCCCGTGGAAGAAAATCCCATCAGAGTTTGACCTGGGGTTGGGAAACCGACCCGCGATTTTCTTCCCGTTCGCACAGGCTGTACCTCGCGTGCCGGTGATTGACACACAGAACTGCGCCTACTTCCAAAAGGGAAAATGTCGGGCGTGTGAAAAATTCTGTCTGACAGGGTCGATCAATTTCGAACAAAAGGAAGAGCTACTCGATATCGATGTGGGGGCGATCATCCTTGCGATGGGATTCAAGGATTTTGATGCTCACCGCATCCAGCAGTATGGATATGGTGAGCTGGAGAATGTTCTCACCAGCATGGAGCTGGAGCGTTTGATCAATACCGGTGGGCCAACCATCGGAGAGGTGAGGCTCAAGGATGGTCGCAAACCTGAGAGCATCGCCATCGTGCACTGCGTGGGCAGCCGAAACAAGGACTATCACGAATATTGCTCGAGGGTGTGCTGTATGTATTCGCTCAAGCTGGCCCAGCTGTTGCGCGACTACGTGGGCGCCGAAGTGCACGAGTACTACCGCGACATGCGCGCTTTCGGCAAAGGCTATGAAGCATTCTACGAGCGGGTGGAGCGAGCGGGAGTACACTTTACCCGCTTCGACCAGGATATCCCCGGTGGAGGCCTGGAGATCAGCCGCCACAACGGGAAGCTCAAGATCACCAGCACCGACATTTACACCGGGCAACTCTCCGAGCTTCTTGTGGATATGGTGGTGCTGAGCACGGGGGTCGAACCCCAGGCGGACGCAGCCCAAGTGGCGCAGACCTTCAGCATCAGCCGAGGTCCAGATGGCTTCTTCCTCGAGAAACACCCCAAGCTGGCACCGGTTGAGACAACCACAGATGGAGTTTACCTGGCAGGTGCTTGCCAGAGCCCAAAAGATATCCCAGACAGCGTGGCGCAAGGCGGGGCAGCCGCCGCGGCAGCGCTTTCACTCATGGACGCCGGGCACGTCACCCTGGAGCCATTCACCACCTATATCGACCAATCCAAATGTGGGGGTTGCCGTACCTGTGAAGGTCTCTGCCCCTACCACGCCATTGAGATGGTTGAATTGGATGGTCGTCAGGTGGCGTACGTCAATGAAGTATTATGCAAGGGCTGTGGAGCCTGTGCAGCAGCTTGCCCAGCGCAGGCTGCAATACAGAATGGCTTCACCCAAGAGCAAATCCTGGCAGAAATTGAAGGTATATTAGATTTTCAACTAGCTGAGATGCTAAGATGAATCTTGAAAAAGTCAAAACTGGAGTATATATCTGCCACTGCGGAACCAACATCGCCGGGAAGGTGGATGTCTCCGCTGTAGCGGATTATGCCCGGTCTTTGAACGGCGTCGTCCTGGCGCGCGATTACACCTATATGTGCTCCGACCCAGGGCAAGACTTGATCAAGCAGGATATACGCGAGCAGGGATTGAACCGGGTGGTGGTGGCCTCATGCACCCCCCTGATGCACGAGCCCACCTTCCGCAGGGCGTGCCAGGAAGGAGGACTGAACCCCTTCTTTTTCCAGATGGCCAACATCCGCGAGCATTGCTCCTGGGTGGTCGATGACCCTGCCCTGGCGACTGAAAAAGCCAAACACATGGTCAGCGCCGCAGTAAGCCGCGTGCATCATCACCGCCCATTGAGCATGCGTTCGGTGGACATGGAGCAAAGTGCACTGATAGTGGGTGGGGGCATCGCCGGGATAGAAGCCGCTTTACGCCTGGCAGATGCCGGTAAGAAAGTTTACATGGTGGAGCGAGAGCCCAGCATCGGCGGACACATGGCCCAGCTCTACAAGACCTTCCCAACGCTAGACTGTGCAGCCTGAATACTCACACCGAAAATGGTGTCCGTCGGACGCCACGAAAACATCAGCCTGCTCAGCTACAGCGAAGTTGAAAATGTATCCGGCTACGTCGGTAACTACCAGGTGCGGGTGCGCCGCAAGGCACGCTTCGTGGATGAATCTAAGTGTACCGGATGTGGAAAATGCGCTGAGGCTTGTCCAGTGGAAGTGTCAAACACTTTCGATTTAAACCTTAGTAAGAGAAAAGCAACCTACCGTAATTCGGCCCAGGCGGTACCTGGGGCTTATGTGATCGAAAAACGCGGCATCGCACCTTGCCGGGCAGCCTGCCCGACTGACCAGCGTGCCCAGGGGTACATCGCTCTGATCAAGCAGAAGCGCTATGCGGATGCTTATTGGGCCATCCGGCGTGAGCATCCATTCCCCTCCGTGTGTGGGCGGGTGTGTAATCATCGCTGTGAAGATGCTTGCTCGCGCGGTAAATTTGATGAACCGGTGAATATCATGGGGCTTAAACGTTTCGTTGCTGACTGGGCGTATGAACATCGGGATGAGCTGCCCAACATGCGCGATAAATCACTGGTGGGCACCCCATTTTCGCACACCCCAACCCCGACAGGCAAGAAAGTTGCCATCATCGGGGCTGGCCCAGCTGGCATGACCGCCGCATTGGACCTGGTGCGAATCGGCCACCAGGCGATGGTATTTGATTCTCTGCCCATCGCCGGCGGCATGATGCGGGTGGGCATCCCACCGCACCGACTACCGACAGAACGGTTGGATTGGGAAATACAACAGATTGTTGATGAAGGCGTAAAGCTCAGCCTTAATACCTGGGTGAACGATATACCTGGTCTATTTGATAAAGGCTACCACGCCGTCCTGGTTGCCACAGGAGCCCACCAGGCAAAAAAGCTGCCAATTCGTAACTCAAACCATCCCGATAACTGGCTAAGTCTGGAAGTGCTAAGGCGCGCCTGCCTGGGAGAGAAAATTGATCTAGCAGGTAAAACGGTAGCAGTGTTGGGTGGTGGTAATGTCGCTCTGGATACAGCCCGAACCGTTATCCGCCTTGGAGCTGACAAAGTGTCGATAGTTTGCCTCGAGCCGCGCGGCGAAATGCCGGGCTTTCAATGGGAAGTTAGCGTGGCTGAGCAGGAGGGGATCATTGTTAGCCCAGGCCAGATATTTAAAGAAATCATCGTTAAAGATGAAATCATAAAAGGTGTGCGCTGTGCGGAGATTGTTTTTCATGGATTTAAACGCGGCCGACCTGATATTGAGGAAATCCCAGGAACTGAACATGTAATCCCGGCTGATCTGGTAGTTTGGGCAATTGGTCAGGCACCTAACTTCTCCTTCCTACCCCAGGATGGAAGCATAAACACTCGTTACCCGGTTGGTGTACAGAGCGATGCCAGCATGATGACTACCATGAATGGTGTTTTTGTCGCTGGTGATGTACATCGGGGGGTAACCTTCTTTGTGGTAGATGCAATCAGTGAAGGTCATCACGTGGCGCGCAGTATTGACCGGTATCTGCGAGGCGAAGAGGGCATTCAAGAGCCACAAAAACCGCCAACTGTTGAATTAAGTCAGGATGACATTGAAGCCAAGTTCAATCATGGTGAATCGCATAAGCGACCACGAATCCCAATTTCAAGCATACCAGTTGATGAGCGCAGGCAAAATTTCCGCGAGGTAGATTTAACACTTACCGAGGAAGAAGCCTTGGCTGAAGCGGAGCGCTGCCTGAGATGCGGCATATGCTCGGAATGCCTGGAGTGCCTGTCGGCGTGCGAACGCGGTGCGATCAACCATGACATGAAAGACAGCATCCTGGATCTGAAGGTGGGGACGATCGTGTTGGCAACCGGGTTCAAGGATTTTGACCCAGCG
>JBGOXS010000051.1:0-13170 GCA_041479245.1 Anaerolineae bacterium | reverse complement strand
CATTATGGTACTCATCTCAATGGCAAACCCATTCAAGACGTCCTTACCAATGGTGTTGACTGATATGGTTTATCAATCCCTTAAAAAGGGGACATCTCTACTTTGTAGAAAAAGGGACATTTCTACTTTGCATTGACAGAGGATTCATGAAGGGATTTCCAACCCTATTGTGCACAATACATACCAGCGTATATTAATAACCGCAAAAACAGGTACAATTTAGAAATTCCGAAAACCTTGTAGAGGCCCTCCACATGTCACGCCAATTCCGCAGCATGATGCTCATTCTGTTCACATTGGGTTTCGCCTTCATATTCTCTTCCTGGCACCATGCGCTCAGCGCATCAGCATCGCCACGTGATAACCCCAAATTTTGGGATATGCTCTCAAGCGTCGTCGTAATCGATCCAGCCCGTTCCTATCTTACTCAATTCCAATCATTTGCACGTCCGGGTTCTTTCAACAATCTACTCAACATTCTGGCAGATATCCCCCTAGGTCCCAATGTCCTATGCAATCAAGATCAGACCACCCAAGCCCAAAATGAACCCAGCATTGATGTAAATCCTTTTAATTCGAAGCACATTATTGCCACCTCGAATGATTACCGTTTGCTAGCCGCCCCGTCGCCTGGTCACGATGTGCGTACTGGCTATTACGTTAGCTTCGATGGCGGTAACACCTGGCCTGGTAATGGCATAATTGATATCTCGGGTATTCCCAACACTTCTGCTGCGGGTGACCCAGCGATTGCCATCCATGATATCCATAACGTATATTATTCATACATCGTCTTTAGCCGCTCCACTATTGCCGGTGGTGTAGCAGTCTCAAAATCCACCGATGGAGGGTTAACATGGTTGGCTCCTGTCGTCGTAGCTTGGAACTCAGCCTCAGAATTCCAGGATAAGGATTATCTTACGGTCGACACTACCGGGAGCATCTTTGATGGTAATGTATAGATTACCTGGACTCGTTTCGGAAATGGCGCTCCTATTTATTTTTCTCGCTCTACAGATGGGGGTGCAACTTTCTCAATTCCAATCCAAATCAGTGATCCCGGCAACAATTCTAACCAGGGATCTTTGCCTGTCGTTGGACCTGGCGGGGTGATTTACGTCGCCTGGTTTAATTATGATACTTCTGGCATCCGCATGGTGAAATCAATCAATGGTGGTCAATCCTTCGGCACACCTTTCACGGTCGCTGATGTCAATGAAATCCCCAGTCCACTGCCTGGCGGTGGCTTTCGCGATAACTCCTTCCCCACCACGGCGGTTGACAAAGACAATGGTGATATCTATGTCGCCTGGAGTGATTATCTCAACGGGGACGCAGATATTTATCTCACCCGTTCAACCAGCGGTGGTTCAACCTGGAGCGACCCGGTCCGCATCAACGATGACCCCATGGGCAATGATGCCCACCAGTTTTTCCCCTGGATGGACGTCGCCCCGAATGGCAATTTATATGTTGGCTGGTATGATTCTCGCCTTGACCCCACACCGCTTGTTCAACCTCTACTTTATGATGAATATGTCTCCGTCTCGACCGATAGCGGTCTCACCTTCAGCCTCAACCAGCGCATGAGCGAGGTCACCGCTGACTCTAGCATTGGAAGCTTTTCCACCCCCTTCATCGGTGATTACAGCGGTCTCGCGGCAACCAATGACTTCATCTATCCAGCCTGGGTGGATACGCGACGCAGTCAAGAAGATATCTTCTCTCAACGTGTAAATCCTGTAAATGGTCAGAAGACTGCGCCAGCAAGTGTAAACCCCCACGACCCTTTTACTTACACAATCACCCTCAATTCAATCGTCAAAGTCCCCGATAACCATATCAGCGATCCAATTCCAACAGATACAACCTTTGTTCCTGGTTCAGCTTGGGCTTCCTCTGGTTCAATTAATTACTCCGATGGTGAAGTCACGTGGAAAGGCGATATTGCTCCCGGCAATCCAATCACGATCACCTTCGATGTCACACCAACCGTATCGGCTTGCATACCGATCACAAATACTGCCTTACTTACCACCGGTGAGGAATTAACCACTGAATTGTCGGCTACCAGCGTTATCACCAATCCACCGCCAGCCCCTGAATTTTCCTGGGTCAGCTCAGAGCTTGTCTTCACCTTTACCAATAAAACTCCCGGTACCTTTCCCCTTAATTACGTGTGGAACTTCGGCGATAGTATCACCAGCACCGAAGTCTCTCCTGTGCATGATTATGCCTTACCCGGTGAGTATACCGTCAGCTTAACCGCCGCTGGTCTCTGCGGTACTGCAGAAATAAGCCATCCTGTTACCGCAGCTTGCTCTCCACCTCAACCTGGCTTTTCCTGGCTGAACCAGGAATTAAGTGTCACTTTCACCAATCTGAGCTCAGGAATCCAACCGCTCGCCTACCAATGGGATTTTGGCGATGGCACATCGAGTTCCGATCTATCTCCAACCCATATATACACTGCTCTTGGTAGATATCCTGTCCATCTGACGGTAGCCGGTCCATGTGGGAAGTCTGATTATAAGACCACCGTGGCGCTGGGGCAGTTCATTTTCCTACCGCTCACCTTCCGCCAGTAAGGTTTTATAGTATCCGGGGTTGTCCTGATATAGATCAGGCTATCCCCCTTTTTTTTCTTTTTTCTCCCACAGGCTGATGCTCTCGATGTGGTAAGTTTGCGGGAACATATCAAAAAGCGCTAGACTTGAAAGAGAATATCCCCCCGCTGCCAATTGCTTGCCATCGCGCGCCAATGTTGCCGGGTCACACGATACGTAGGCCAGGTGGGTTGCCCCTTGCCTCAAAACTCCTTCAATTGTTTTCGCCCCCAACCCCGCTCGCGGTGGGTCCAGGATGATCATATCCGCATTAAACATGACGCTCCCGAGCACATCTTCGACCGGGGCTTCGTACAATTCCACCTGTTCGAATTCATCCAGATTGGTGGAGAAGTCTTCGCATGCGCTGGGTGAGACCTCGATCCCCACCAATCGCTTCACCTTTGGCGCCAGGAAGGCGCTGAACAATCCCACGCCACAATAGGCATCCACGATGGTCATCTCACTAGTGATCGGCAGATGGTCAATAATATGCGTCACCAGTGCATGCGCCTGGGACTGATTCACCTGGAAAAAAGAATTAGCAGATACCTTATATGGCCTACCCAGCACTTCCATCATGATATAGTCGCTGCCTGCTAAAATGAGGCTGCCATATCCACCTACCTGCACAATCGACACCGGCAGGTCCTCAACGCTGAACTCCATTGCTTGGGGGTCCGAGGTTTCCAGGATCAGCATCACCTCCTCGTCCATTCCCACTCTCAGGCTCATTCGCTCCAGGTTGGGGGTCGGTTCGACCTCAATCTGCGGCCATATCCGGTTGATCGCCTCCATTGGCAGATGGCATTCACGGATAGCAAAGGGTTGGTTAGATCGTGCTTTCTGGAATCCCAGCTTGCCTTCAGATGTGATATGGAATTGGATCGTATTGCGGTAGTTCCATGGTTTTGGTGAGGGATGCATCTCAACGTCTGGGATTCCGCGTAGCCCCCCAATCCGCTCCAGCTGCTCCTTCAGGATACCTGCTTTGGCAGTCAACTGGGCAGGGTAATTCACGTGTTGGTAGTGGCAGCCGCCGCAGGTTGAGAAATGCGGGCATCTGGGAATCACCCTATCCGGAGATGGCTCCAACACCTCCACCAGGGCTGCTGTCGCATGGCGCGACTTTTCCTCCACCAACCTCACCTTCACCAGCTCACCCGGGATGGTATATGGCACGAAAACCACCCTGCCGTCTGGCAGTCTTCCGACTCCATCGCCGCCATACGCCGGGTTGTCGATACGAACATCGAATGTGTTGGTCATAATTTAACCAAACCCTTTAATAAAATCCATTCATGGATAAGCTATCTTGGGGTTTTTATATCACACAAGTTTATAAAAACAATTTCCTATCTTGAAAACTAATTGTGTTACTTTTTACTTGGTTTGCTCTGCGTGCTATGCAACTGGACGCATGGCAAATTTATTCTTTCCAGACAGAAGCTAGTATTTCCACAGCTTGCTTCACACCGTCTTCAGAGCGGATTTTTGCACCGAGCTCGGCGGCACGCTGGTTCATACCGGGATCACTTACGGCGGTGGTGAGGGCTTTGGCCAGCTTTTCTACAGTTAACTGCCTGGATGGGATAGGCGGCAAACCGACACCCAGGTCGGCGATGCGCCAGCCCCAAAAGTTCTGATCGAGAGAGATGAAAGGTACGCAGATTGTGGGTTTTCCAGCGCGCAGGCCGGCAGCAGTTGTACCAGCACCACCATGATGCACCACCACCGAGACCTGGGGAAAAAGCCAGCTGTGCGGGACCGAGTCAGCTACATAAACGGAGGCTGGGACATCTGCCTGGGTAAGTCCTCCCCAGCCGGTCAGTAGGATTCCGCGTAGGCCAGCCAACCGCAGTGCTTCAAGCACAAGGTGGGTGGCGGCCTGGGGGTCCCCATGGCTCATGCTGCCAAAACCAATATAAACCGGTGGCTGCCCGGCATGTAAGAAATCCATCAGCGCAGCCGGGGGTTGCCAATCAGCTGGGGGATCGAGAAACCAATAACCAGTAACATGCATGTGTGCAGCCCAATCCGGCGGGCGTGGGACGACATGCGCACTGAAACCGTTCAGCACCGGCCAGGTACGTTCTTCAAAAAAAGGCAGGGGGCCATCCCAGTAGGGTGCCGGGGGCAGCCCCAGAACGGTTCTTCGCGCCAGATTAACCGAAGCGCGCTGCATGGGCCAAGCCATCAGCCGCCAACCCAAAATGTGCGAAAGGTGGTTGAGTCTTCCCCCAAAACGTCTGCGTAGACCGGGGAATGAGACTGCTGGGTAAGCATGTGTGGGTGTAAACGGCACCAGCCAGGCCTGGATGAAGGGCAGGCCCAGCTTTTCAGCAACGGGCTGCCCGGTGATCAGCCCACCAAAGCCACCGATCACAACCTCGGTCGCCTGACAGGCTTCCAGGCAGTCGCGCATCCATTGTTGGTTCAAGACGACCAGCTTTTTCTTCAACAAGGTAAACTGGTTGAATATGTTATTTTGAGCTAAGGCATCACCGACTGTTGGTTCGCGCATCAGCCCCTCCATATCGCCGTGAAGGGGGAAAAAAGTCAGGCCGCACCCTGTTACCAGCGTTGCGAAGTTTTGGTGTGTGGCTAGTCGGACGGAATGACCAGCGACTTGCAGTCCTTTACCCAGCGCTACGTAAGGACGGACGTCACCCTGGGTACCGGGAGCGATAATAGTGATGTTCATCGTATTTTGCCTTTATTAAGCGCCATCAGTTCGAGATATCGTTGTGACGGTTATTAATCAGCTATATAGCATACGGATTGCACTCTTCCTGCTTCACAATTTCCCCACTTTCCTTGTCACAGTATTGTGTGGGTGTATTGTTTATGCCAATAAGCCTGTCAAACCGATAATAAGCTGTGATTCACAGGCTGCAAGCCGATTTACCCTGGGTTATGTCCACTTAACCACAGAGACGTCCCGCTCGGGGACGTCTCCGTTAATTTTCCTGGTTTTATCGACCCTGCATAAAATCATCGATCCCGCACAGGAGGTTCTCCAAATCGTCCATTTGGATCTCCGCCATGTGTGCAATGCGGAATGTCTTGCCCTTCAAATCACCATAACCGTTTGCCAATCGCAGGTTGCGGGGTCCGATAAACTTATTGAACTCCGCGCAGTCGAAGGTGGGTGGATTGACCACCACGGTGATAGTCTGCGACCGGTACCCCTCCGGTGCGAACAGCGGCCAGCCCTTTTTGGTCGCCCATTCTTGCGAGAATTTTGCCATCGCGCTGTGGCGTGCAAACCGGTTCTCGATGCCTTCCGCCAGCATGCGGTCAATCTGGTAATCCAGCGCATAAATCAGTGACATCGCCGGCGTCATCGGTGTGGAATCCTTGAGACGGTGCTTCTCTAGCAGTAGATAATCAAAGTACCATCCGCGGAACGGAACCTCCGCTGCCCGCGCCATCGCTCGGTCATTCACCCCGATCAATGCAATTCCCGGTGGGAGCGCCAAACATTTTTGGGATGATGTAAACAGTACGTCCAGACCCCACGCATCCATCTCGATCTTAGTTCCACCCAATGAAGAAACCGCATCTACCGCAATAAGCGTATCTGGGCTCACCCGGTGCACTACCTCCGCGATTTCCTTCACTGGATTCTGTACCCCCGTGGAAGTTTCATTATGCACCAGCGTGATCAGCTCGTATTTCTGCTTCTTGAGCGCGTCCTCGACCATTTCTGGCATGATAGCCTGGCCCATGGGAACTTCAACCTTGTCGGCCAGCTTGCCGTTGGCGATTGCCACGTCATACCAGCGTTTTGCAAAAGCCCCATTGACGCAGTTCAGCACCCGCTCCTTCGCCAGGTTGCGCACAGTAGATTCCTGCGCCCCGCTGCCCGAGTTGGTCATGATGAAGATGCGGTATTGGGTGAAAAAAATCTGGCGTAATTTTTCGGCTGAGCGTTGGAAAATGGTCTCGAAATCTTTACTGCGGTGAGGGATCATTGCCTTCGTCTGTTGTTGAAGCACGTCCGGAGATACATCTACCGGACCTGGAACGAACATCGGTGACATACGAACCTCCTTAGATTGTGAATGTGAAATTTCTCATTGAACTAGATTTATTCTACCACCCCTGAGTATTTTATAATATGACCATGCGTCGCTTTTTAGCAATGATATTCATCCTCATCGTTGCAGTATCTTGCGCTGGTATCCCGGTATCAGTCTACAAGCCTGCCCCAACGCGGACAGAAACTCCTCTTCCCACTATCACATCTACAATTCAGCCATCCCAGACCCCCATCATAGTTCCCTCATTCACTCCCACCTATCCGCTGACCACATTCACTCCCGCCCTCACTACCACCCCTTCGCCTAATCCTGGAGGGTTTGAGGTCCTCTATCACCCCGATGATATGCTTTATGTGGGTGACCAGGTCAGCATTGAGGTGATTTCTCCCCCAGGGATGGATCTTAATGGATCTAGTGTTCGTGTGCAGGTCGACCCTCCTGGCGGTCCAAGCCTTGGTCCAACGAACTTCGGCGCATGGGGGATTCAAGGTCGTTCCGAAGCTTCGATGATCTGGGTTTGGGACACAAGTAAATTATATGCGGGATCACACACCCTATCATATACTGTTCAGCCCCAGGGAATTTCCTGGACAGAAAAAATCAATCTCCTGCCAGCCTCTTCACTGCCGCCCGCCGAGGCACAGGCTCATTGGGCTGAAACCACCACCAAGTGCTGCACAGTTTTTTACATCACCAACACGGCTTCTGAACGCGACCTGCCGACCCTCACCACGCTGGTGGATGCCCAGGCCAAGGATGTGATTGATAAGATGGGGGCCAACTTCACCGAGCCCATTACCATCACCATCCTTCTACGTCTCCTGGGGCATGGTGGGTTTACTTCGTCTGAGATCAGTGTCTCATACCTTGACCGCAACTATGCTTCCAATTCCTGGGAGCTGGTGGTGCATCACGAGATGGTGCATGCTATCGACGGTCACCTCGGGGGAGATTTCCGCCCAACCATCTTCGTTGAAGGGCTTGCTGTCTATATGACCGGTGGTCACTATAAACCTGAACCGCTCATGCCGCGCGCTGCTGCCTTGCTTCCGTCTTACCTGAACCAGTACATTCCATTGAAGACCCTGGCTGATGACTTTTACGCCTCCCAGCACGAGATTGGATATCTTGAAGGAGCTTCCTTGATTGAATTCATGGTCAAAACATATGGCTGGGATGCGTTCTCATCCTTCTACCGTGATATCCACAATCATCAGGGAGAAACTCAATCCGACTCGATCAATTCAGCCCTGCTGGTCCACTTCTCCATCACCTTTGCCCAGCTTGAAAAGGATTTTCTCTCCGCTTTGCAAGCTGAACCCGATACTTCAACCTGGATGGATGACGTTCGGCTGACTGTGTCTTATTACGACACCATGCGCCGATACCAGCAGCTTTTGGATCCCTCAGCGTACTTCGCCACTGCCTGGCTCATGGATAACAAAACTATGCGCGAACGTGGTATTGTGGCAGATTATCTCCGCCATCCTCACACACCGACCAACCTGGCGTTGGAGACGTTGTTCATCACCACCCACCAGCAGATGATTGACCAGGATTATCCTTCTGCCACCCAAACCCTGGCCGAGATCACATCAGTCATGGATGAGATCGAACGAAGTCTACCCGACCCATTTTCCGTCTCACAACTGACTTCCGATTATTTCACCATTGCTGATTCGCTTCAACAACAGGGCTATGAAGTGCAAGCCATTTCCGTTACCGGGGGTACCGCTTCCGTGTCTGTCACTGCCCCAAGCGGACCGGTCTTAATTCCCCTGAATCTGCGCCGGACAGACGGTCAGTGGGCTATCGTCCCATAGTCGGGATTTATTTTATCTGGGGAAGTCTTTCTCACGCCTTACTTGAGCCCAGGCTAATGATTAAAATTAAAATAAGCAGGTTGCTCATCGATCCAAGCATTAGAAAACCAAAGTTTTCCAGCCATTTAAATCGATACCGGATGGCGATGATAAATGTGGAAGTCACCGTAAAAAAGAATGCGATCAGCGCCAGCAATCCGATGGATAATGCCCCCAGGATGATCAATGGGATGAATGCACCCGTCATAAGCCAGGTCATCCTCAGCCAACCGGCAGTTTTCCTGCGCAGGCTGATACTGACCACCACGAAGCTGATAACACCAATAAGCAGCCAATCAACGAGCACCAATCCGGGCAGCGGCCACAGCGTTACCTCGGGGATCTGGGCTTGGGATGTGTAAGTGAATATGGCCCCCGATATAGACACGATCGCCGCCAAAAATGAAAGGAACAAGGCCAGCAGATCCACCAAATTCCGTCGACTTTCATCACTCGCGCTCATCATGAACCATTATGGACAAAAACCTAGAGCTTTGAAGACAATATCGAAAGGTGAAACACAGTACAAGCCACCCCCGGGGTTCCATGGTTGGTCAATAAAAACCAGGACAGCGATCACCAGGAGCACGATCACAACGAGGCATCCACAACCTGCCAACAGCCAGGAATTAATCGGTTTTTTAGCCGTTTCATCGGCTTCCTCCGGCGGAATCTCAGCTAGGGTCGGCTGCGGTTTAGGTACATAACTCACCTGCAGTGCGGGAGCTGATACAGGTTGTGGTTGGCTTACCACCGGGGCAGGTATCGCCGCCACTGGTGTCGACCCCAGGTCCACCGGGCTGGGAACAGTCGCATCTAGGTCAACGGGCTCACCGTCAAAAACTACCCCCACGTTATCCCCAAACATGATCACCTCGCCAATCGCCAGCAGGTGCGGGCCGATCAGACGCTGACCATCAATGTAGGTGCCGTTTGTTGAGTTTAGGTCCTCGATTTTATATCGGTCTGCTTCCAGGGTCAATCGGGCATGTTTCCGCGATACTTCTGCATCATTGATCACAAAATCATTGGCAATATCCCGCCCAATGGATACTTCAGGTCGGTCCAGCTCATACACCTGACCAGAATTGGGCCCCTGCCGAATCACCAGGCGATAATGTGCTCCTGCCATATCATCCTCCTCGAATTGTAATGCCCTTATCTTAGCCGCGTGATTAATAAACTAATATTAATGATTTTAGTCGATATTGTCAAACCGGTTATTCGCTTGCTTCAGTTTCGAATGCTGTGCCGCAATATTGGCAATAACGCGCTTCGATTGATGATGATCGTCCACACTGCGAGCACACTCGTTCGGGAGTGATTACGTTCGGCTTTCCAACCCGTAGCCGGTGGGTACGCTCTCGCTTTACCGGATGAGGTCTTCTCGAAGTCATCTTGCTTACCGGAAGCTGATACCAGGAGGATGCATCTTCTCCAGTCACCAATGGGGAGCCGATATTTTCCGGGAGGGTTTCCACCTCTGGTTTGCCTCCCTTTTTCTTGATCAAGATGATCTCAGGCAGCCGACGAGGCTTTTTCTGACCTGCGGGTAGACCCTCCTGATCCTTTCGTCCTGATTTGCGTTTGGGTAGTTTCTCGCCCAATTTGCGCGCATATTCCTTGCCTCGGGTGAAAGCCTGGATGGATAATTCCCGCATTTGCTTTGAGGATAGATGCCTTCCCGAGAGATACCAACCCAATATGGCATGCCCAACCACATACGTCCCTGAGTATGCCACTGCCACTTTGGGGATGATCCCCCACCCTGGCACCAGTCCGATCAGGCTGCGCGCCGCTTGCCGCCATACGAAACCACCACCGATCACCCCACCGAATTCAGTCACATATTCTTGCCAGCGTGTGGTAAACCCCACCAGCAATCCCAACTTATACGCTAAAAAGGCCTGTGACTTGGTGAGTACAACCAGGTCGGTCAAGTTGAGCGGCAGGTCCAACACGGGCACGATTTCCGCCAGTCCAGTGCTGAACGAATAAGCTGCGTTTGAAAAACAGGTCTCATTGATCAGCTGATACGCGACCGTCACCCTGAAAAGTGGGAATTGCCTGCCGAGTGCGATGTGCAGCTGGGGAAGCAGCTCGAGCACCGCCGGGATAAACTCCACTTGTAAGCTCCAGCTGTCGTTCGCTGAGCCGAAGATCACTTTAGATGCATGCCATCCCTGGTTTGCTGCTGCCGGGATGACTCCGCTCACCAGATCGATCTTGTTGATGAATACAAGCACATTCTTACCAGCTTCGCTCCACTTTTTTACCAGGCTTTGCTCCAGCTCGAATTCTGTTCGTGTTGCATCCACCAGTAGGATAGTCAGGTTCGCTGCTGGTGCCAGATTATCTGCTTCGATTGTGATGATCGCCAGGGGTGACTGCGTGTGGATCCCATCACGTGCTGGATCGGTACGCATTTGTTCTGCCAGGGTGTGCTTCCCTGCGCCCTGGGCACCGGCAAGGGTGATCTTGAGTGGATAAGTGGCTGCATCTCGGATCGGCTTCAAGTCGATCTCTTTTATGTTATTCCACACCGAAGATATGTCTTTTAATCCAGCCACATTGCCTCATAAATACGTGAATAATCTGGGTTTGAATGTTTCAATTGCATTATACCGCCGGAACCGGCCACATACTTATACGTCCATCTCACTACAAATGTTCACTTGGTTATAGTTCAAACCAACAGTGGTAAAATATCCGGCTGGGGGAAAGGACCTCCATCATATGTCTGAAACAGTTATTCGTACCGATCATCTTTCTCGAACATTTGGCGCCGTAAGAGCTGTCGATGATCTTTCATTAGAAGTACCTGCAGGAATTGTCTTTGGGTTTCTCGGACCCAATGGTGCGGGAAAAACAACCACGATACACCTTTTATTGGGCTTACTCGAACCTACCCATGGAGAGGCTGAGGTGCTGGGTTTCGATACTCGCACGCAGGCGGGCGATATCCGCACCCACAGCGGTGCGCTTCTTGAGTTTGCCGGCCTATATGAACGCATGACCGCTGAGGATAACCTGGATTTATACGGACGTATCTACCATATGCCATCCTCCGAACGAAATGCACGTATCAAAGAGCTGCTTACCCACCTGGACCTTTGGGACCGTCGTAAGGAGCAGGTAGGCAAATGGAGCCGGGGGATGAAGCAAAAACTGGCAGTGGCTCGGGCCCTCTTTCACCACCCCCCTTTGATTTTTCTGGATGAACCGACCGCGGGTTTCGATCCAATTGCGGCAGCCGCCTTACGAACTGACCTCGCAGCAATAGTGGCACGTGAAGGCGTTACCGTTTTTCTCACTACCCACAACCTGACAGAGGCGGAAAAACTTTGCGCTCAAGTGGGTGTTATTCGCAATGGTAAACTTTTGATGGTGGGAAATCCTGACGAGCTGCGTATGAGTAAAGTCAGCCCCCATGTCGAGATCGCCGGGCGTGGGTTTACCGAGCAAATCCTGGCCTCGCTACGAGGAAGGCCTGAGGTTGCAAGTCTGGAGCAGCAAAGTGGTAGATTGCTCATCGAGTTGCGCGATGAGTCGGAGATCAGTCCACTCGTGCGCATGATCGTCGTATCTGGAGGTGAAGTGGAGGAGGTTTGCCGTGGGGAAAGCAGCCTCGAAGACGTTTTCTTGACACTGATGAAGGAAAATCAAAATGGATGATACCTGGACGATTGTTTGGAAGGAATGGAAAGACGCGATCATTCCAGGAGGAAAGGTGGAATATATTCGTCCCGTGCTTTTCATCGCTCTCCTGGGAATTATTTGGCCCCTGATCACTGGGCAATCCTGGCTGACACTTTCAACCGGAACATTGTTGATATGCGTCATCTTCCCATTTTTCTATATTCTCAATTATATTGGAGACGCATTCGCCGGAGAGCGTGAACGGCACACCCTGGAAACTTTATTGGCCAGCCGGATATCCGATCGGGCGATATTATGGGGAAAAGTCATTGCTACCGTCGGCTACATCTGGGGGATGGCGCTCATTGCCTCGCTTCTAGGCGCGGTAGTTGTGAACTTGTCGATAGGACGAGGGCCATGGATGTTCTATACACCAATCAGTCATTGGCTCGCAATGCTCGTATTGACCATGCTGACCTGTCTTCTATCTGCTAGTGGTGGGATATTAGTCTCCCTGCATAGCGCCACTGCCCGCCAGGCATCACAAACACTGCTATTAAGCATGCTGGTGCTGTTAGTGGTGATTTACTTCTTAGTAAGAGCGGTACCTGTGCAATTGATCCAGGCATTGGGCTATTCCCAGATAATGCTGATTACCATGCTGGTTTTGGCTGTTATCGACGCTATACTGCTGGTGATTTCGATGGCTAGCTTCCGCCGCTCACGCTTGATTTTAAATTAATTGCGATTATTCTACGGGGAAGAGTTGTGCTGTAATACTATCATCCCCCATCCCAGACAGCCTTCTCTTTACGTAATTACTCACCACCTGAGGTTTAATAATAGTAGCAACGCAGGGGAGGAATCCCAAGTGCCTCATTTAAAATCCCTCCCCTGCGCATCTACAAAGTTTACAATATGAAAAAATGAAATAATACGATTTTTCCATATAGAAGTTATAAACGTGTGAGTAATAAAGGCTACCTCACTTGTTCTGTGATTAATCGAAAAATCTTT
>JBGOXS010000050.1:0-13731 GCA_041479245.1 Anaerolineae bacterium | reverse complement strand
CGAGTTATTCTTTCGGTCGGTTGCAATTGTCTAATTTTCATAAACCAAGTATGATAAAGCTCGTTGATTGGCATGATATTCTCCTGTTCTTTGGTTGCACAAATTACAGAAGTACATTTATCGTGCCGATCAACCCTTTTTATTAAAAGTGTATGGTCGCTAGAATAACTCTTATGAAAAAGATACAAACGATCGTCCGAAAAGAATGGGCTGAAGTATTCAAGAAACGCATGGTGCTATTCTCAGTGATCTTCCTGCCTTTGTTTTTAAGTGTCCTGCCGCTGATTATCTTGTATTCGATGGGTGGCTCATCAATCAATAGTGCCAATGTCGATCTGCCTGCCCAGTTCCAGCAGTTTTGTAAGGCAGATATGACCTCCGGGCAGTGCATGCAGTATTACATCGTCAGCGAGTTCCTGATCATGTTCATGCTCATCCCCCTGTTTATCCCGGTGAACATCGCCGCTTACTCCATCGTCGGCGAGAAAACCACCCATAGCCTGGAGCCTTTGCTGGCCACCCCGATATCCACCGGTGAGTTGTTGGCTGGGAAAAACCTTGCCTCCGTCATACCTGCCATCATCGCCACTTGGGTTGGTTTTGGTATCTTCGCAGTTGGCTCATTGATCATTACGGGAGGTGGTGCGCTCGCTGCCGCGTTGCTGGATCCCATGTGGTTGATCGCCATCTTCATCGCCGGCCCTCTGATGTCAGTTCTCTCAGTGAATTTCAGTATCATGATATCTTCCCGGGTTAATGACCCACGTGTGGCTGAACAGCTTTCAGCAGTAGTAATCCTGCCTTTGCTAGCGGTTTTCTTCGGTCAGGTCGCAGGGCTCTTTGTGCTCAACAGCACTTTAATATTGATCATGTGCCTTGTGCTGATCCTCGTGGATATATTGATGGTATACCTGGCGGTGCGGCTTTTCCAGCGTGAGACCATCCTCACCCGCTGGAAATAATTCCTGACTCTCTCCAACTACATCCTCAAAGGAATGGATACAATGAAAAAGGTTATCTCGATCCTCATGATCCTCAGCGTGCTGATTGCATTTACAGCTAGCTACGCCCTGGCTCAATCCACCCAAGAGTTGCAGTTGGGTTTGAGCAGGGATTTTGGCTACGGTGGGTTCGGGAATGACATCCAGGGTCTTTTCACCATAAAAATCAATAATCCTCCCGCTGCGCTGGCCCGCGTGGAGTTTTATATTGATTCCACTCTGATGGGTACAGACACCACGTCACCGTTCAGCCTGCAGTTCAACACCGATTCCTACCCAATCGGGGCACACACTTTGAGCGCCAATGGCTACACCTCCGACGGTACAGAGCTGAAATCCAATCAAATTCAATCCCAGTTTGTTCCTGCTGGTGCCGGAATTCAGTCAGTGACAAAATTCCTGCTGCCTGTGCTTGGTGTGATCGTACTTGTTGCATTAATTGCTGTTTTCGTGCCCGTCATATTGAGCCGAGGAAAATTGGCGTCCACCCCTCCCGGCACACCGCGCAAGTATGGCATCGGTGGTGGGGCAATCTGTCCAAAATGTAACCGACCGTTCCCTCTCCGTCTATGGTGGATCAACCTTGGTGCCAGCAAAATCGACCGCTGTCCCTACTGTGGAAAGTGGTCCATGGTACGACCAGGTTCCATTACTGATTTACGCAATGCCGAAGCTGCAGAATTAACCCGAGACCAACCCTCCGCTTCTATCGTTGGTGAAACTGAGACTGATAAATTGAAGCGAGAGTTGGATGAATCTCGCTACAACGAACCATAAAAAGCAATCCTCCCCAGGAACTGATCCTGGGGAGGATTTTATTTTTCAACCGGCCGCTTCGGGTCTGTGATCCACTCACTGTACGAGCCTGCATATAATCTTGCTTCCCCTAATCCGGCCTTCATCATCGCCAGGATGTCATGGGTTGCGGTAACACCAGACCCGCAGTAGGCCACTACGTGGTCGATGGGAAATCCTTCGACCAGCCGTTTATATCTTTTTGCCAGGCTCTCATCAGAACGGAACGTCCCATCCGGGTTCAAGTTGTCCAGGTAAGGTGCAGAAATTGCTCCCGGGATGTGTCCCGCCACCGGGTCGATGGTTTCATTCTCTCCCCGATAGCGCTCCGCCGTACGAGCATCCAGCAAGAGGAATCGTGGGTCTTTCCGCATCTTTTCAACCTCTTTGGACGAAACGATCAGCTCAGTCCGTGGGTGCGGGATAAACACTCGTGGCTCGCGGATCTCCTTTCCGCCTCTCACGGCCAGGCCTTGGCTCACCCACGCCTGCCAGCCGCCATCTAGTAGCGCCGCCTGCTTGTGCCCCAGCCATCGCAGCAGCCACCACACCCTCCCGGCAGCTAAAGCACCCCCCACATCATCGTACGCTACCACCTGTACACTTGAATCAATCCCCAACCTGGAAAAAACAGCTCTAATATTATTCACCTCGGGCATTGGATGCCGGCCAGTGACCCCCTTGATGATCGGTCCGGACAGGTCATTATCCAGGTGAGCATACACTGCCCCAGGGATGTGAGCGCTCTCATAATCTCTACGGCCTTTTTCAGGGTCAGCCAGCTTAAACCGGCTGTCAACGATGACCCACTCCGGGTCATCCAGATGACTGGCTAATTCCTTCGCGCTGATCAGGAGATTATCGGCCATGCTTACCTCTCTTTTATCCAACTTAAGATAACGTATTATTTATAACGTATTACAATTGACTGGTCAATAATAATTCGATAGATCTCAATTGTTCATCCCATTGTAGGGCGGGATAATTACTTCGTCCAGAGATATTTTTCATAAATTACCCCGTTTTCCTTGGAATACTTTACAATGGATAAAAATATTAACCTTTCACGCGTAAACAAGGATAACTACCGGCAGTTCGAACAGGAGACGCATGTCAACCAGCCCAACGCCTATATTTGAATTCCACATTTCTCGCCAGTCACGTGACCACTACCAGTTCGACCAGCTGTTGTTCGGACAGGCAGGTAATATCATCTTTGCCGATTTTCATGCTGCGCGCCTGTTCGCACTAAAGATGAACCAGAAGCGAGATTTACTCAATTTCCCCGAAAAGGCAGTCCGCGCCGGGCAGATCAATGCCATGGGTTTGATTGATGAAATCCTCCACATGGTCGTCCAGCTGTACCGGCAGCAGGTCAATCCCAAGGTGATGCAGGAAGCTCTGGATTGGGTCGGTGGTATGCTCGGCAAGGAGGATCTGGACCATGTCTTGCTATTGTTTGTCCAAGAATTCCCGCCTCTTGATGTATATCGCAACTCACTAAGCGCCGAAGAATATCTCAATTCAAACAGCGATGGGGTATCCAATCGCCAAATTGCCTTTGAGGAGCTGATATTACTGTGGTTGGCCAATGCCAATCCTGCCTTTACACCGTTCCGCGAACTCTTCGATGACAGTCGCCTGGTTAAGGAGACTGCCTACGAAAAATTGATCCCGCTCGTTCATGCCTTTTTTGAGACCCAGCCACCATTTGGACCTGATAATCAAAACCTTGTGGATATGCTGCGCGCCCCTGCCATCAATGCGCCCCAATCCCTCACTGCCCAGCTGGAATTTATTCGTCAGCGTTGGGGCGCACTATTGGGTAAATATCTGTTCCGTTTGCTTGGCAGCCTGGATTTGATCAAAGAGGAAGAGAAGGTCAGTTTTCTCGGTCCTGGTCAAGCGCGAGTGTATGAATTCACCGGCATGGAGATTGAGCCCGAACGGTACAGTACGGATAAAGATTGGATGCCAAGCCTGGTGTTGATCGCCAAAAACGCATACGTATGGCTCGACCAGCTATCCCGAACCTATCAGCGGCCGATCAAGAACCTGGGTGATATCCCTGACGAGGAATTAGACCGCATCGCCGAGTGGGGTTTCACCGGACTGTGGCTGATCGGTTTGTGGGAACGCAGCAACGCCTCCAAACGCATTAAACAGCTGCGCGGCAATCCGGATGCAGTCGCGTCTGCCTATTCCTTATTTGATTATTCGATCGCGGGTGACCTGGGTGGCGAGGAAGCCTACCAAAACCTTCGCCAGCGTGCCTGGCGTAGGGGCATCCGTTTAGCCTCAGACATGGTTCCCAACCACATGGGTATCGATTCCCGCTGGGTGATTGAGCATCCTGATTGGTTTGTCTCAAATGATTACAGTCCATTTCCCTCCTATTCATTCAATGGCACCAACCTGTCTTGGGATGAAAGGGTGGGCATTTATGTAGAAGATCACTATTTCAACAACACCGATGCGGCAGTGGTATTCAAGCGTGTGGATAATTGGTCCGGTCAGGAAAAGTATATCTATCATGGCAATGATGGCACCTCTATGCCCTGGAATGACACTGCCCAACTGAATTACCTCATACCTGAGGTACGTGAAGCTGTCATTCAGACCATTCTCCACGTCGCCCGCAAGTTCCAGGTTATCCGCTTCGATGCCGCTATGACTCTGGCAAAGAAGCACTACCAACGCTTGTGGTTCCCCGAGCCGGGATCGGGTGGGGCAATTCCATCTCGCGCCGAACATGGCCTCACCCGTGAACAGTTTGATGCTGCCATACCGGTGGAGTTCTGGCGTGAAGTTGTCGATCGCGTCGCCCAGGAGGTCCCTGATACCTTACTTCTAGCGGAAGCATTCTGGTTGATGGAAGGTTATTTCGTCCGCACCCTTGGGATGCACCGTGTATATAACAGCGCCTTCATGAATATGCTCCGCGACGAGAAGAACGCCGAGTATCGCCTGGTCATGAAAAATACACTTGAGTTTGATCCCGAAATCCTCAAACGCTATGTAAATTTCATGAACAATCCTGACGAACGCACCTCGGTGGATCAATTTGGCAAGGAAGACAAGTACTTTGGGATTTGTACCATGATGGTCACCTTACCTGGATTACCGATGTTTGGGCACGGTCAAGTCGAAGGCTTTACCGAGAAATATGGAATGGAATATCACCGCGCCTACTGGGATGAAAAGCCGGACGAGGCTTTGATTGCTCGACACCGCCAGCAGATCTTTCCCTTACTCAAGAAACGCTACCTTTTCTCACAAGTACAGGACTTCTTACTATACGATTTTTACTCCCCTGAAGGATATGTGAACGAGGACGTATTTGCCTACTCCAACCGGTCCGGTAGTGAACGCGCCTTGGTCGTTTACCACAATAAGTTCGCTACTGCTAAAGGCTGGATCCGTATATCAGCTGCGTATTCGGTCAAGACGGATAGCGGCGAGCATATGTTGGTCCAGAAACGCTTGGGTGAAGGTCTTGGTTTGTCCAATGATGGCAACGCTTTCTGTATCTTCCGCGACCCGGTGAACAACCTCGAATACATCCGTAATTCAAAGGAGCTGCACGATAAGGGTCTTTATATCGAGCTGGAAGCTTATAAATGCCAGGTATTCATCTCTTTCCGCGAAGTTCAGGATAATGAATGGCACCAATATGCCAACCTAGCAGGCTATTTGAACGGGCGCGGTGTTCCTAATATGGACGATGCGATGAAGGAGGTCTTCCTGCAGCCTATCCACCAGTCTTACCGTGAGCTGGTTAATTCCGGTTTCTTCCGCTGGATGATATCCAATCGTCAGCTAAGCCTATCTGGGGCGAAAGTGGAAACTCAGCTAAACAGCACCCAAATACAGCTGATCCAGGAAGCCCTGGAAAAAATGACCCGCCTGCTAGATGAAGTCAACCACAGCACCCATTCCAATGGTGATGTCCATTCTGTTGTGGAAGCACTGCACCAAAACCTGCTGGCTGTCCTTTCGCTCCCTTCATTCCAGGATCAGCACCCCATAATGCGTTCACGGAAGTACCAGCAGGCGATGAAATATCTCCATGCTGGGAATTTGAAGACTTCTCCCTGGAAAAATGGTGATGCCTATGCCTGGAGTGTGGTCCTTGGTTGGTTGTTTACCCTGGATCTGGGCAGACTTATCTCCACCAATGGCTACGAAGAGATCAGCCGTAGCTGGATGGATGAGTGGATGCTCAATAAGATCTTCGTCAGCACCTTGAATGACCTTGGCTTAGATGACCGTTCCAATTGGCGCGCAGTCACGCTTGTAAAGCTGCTCACCTCACATCATGCCTGGTGGAACAGAATTGCCAGTGCACCCGATAAAAAGAGCCGCTCTGCTGAGTACCTCACCCTGACCTCGATCCTTTCCGATAGTGATGCGCTGGGTTACCTGGGCGTAAACCGTTATCAGGATGTTCTGTGGTTCAATAAGGAAGCCTTCGAAGATCTGATGTGGTGGCTGTACATCATCGCCGCAGTCGAATCCTCAGGTGCGGAGGGTTCAGACAAACCTGGGGATGATACTGGTACGTCCATTCTGCGTTGCTATAACACGATCTCGAACATTTTGATCAATGCGCAGGCTTCAGGATATAAGGTTGAGAAGTTATTGGATTTATTGAAATAAATTGACCGGTAAGGTCTTTTGTAGCTCTTTTTGTAAGACCTTATCCCCCCTAATGCCTGTCCTTTGGCTGACCACGTAATGTAAGTCAGACTTTAATTGATCAGTTAAATTCACGCCTGCTGCCAGGTTCGTCAGGCGCAGTGCCTGGGCAGCATATGCCACGTTATTCTTCGGTTCTATCCGGCTGAAATCATCAAAGAACCACCCACAGGAAGTAAAGATTCGCTGGCGTTCGCGTTGTGCCTCAAGCAGCAGTCGGATTTGGGTTATTTGATCATCCCCCAATCTTTTCCCTGAAGACTGGTTGATCAATTCCTCCGCGCTGAGCTGGCCTAACATTACGTGGATGTATGCATTCCGTAATTTCCATGGATCGATGTTATAAGCCGACAGTGTATCTGCATACACTTTATCCACCTGGTATGCCAGGCGGTTAAAGGCCTGCCTGAGATATCCCTTCCAGCGCCCATCCCCCGCTGTGCAGCCGCAGTTTCCTCGCCAACGTTCGACCCCGTGATGGCACGACCACGAAGTCCCTTCCCGGATGCTCACCCAATGTGTTGGTGGATACTTCTTGAGCCATAGAGCCGGGTAGGATTTTTCCAAGCCCGCACTCGAACTGGCGCCATTAACCAGATGCGCCAGGAACCGGTCTCTGAAGTGTTGGTGGTGCCCGTATAACTCGCCATCTGAGGCGATCAGCAGCAGCTGTGGCTCTCCGCGCCGTTCTTTTTCCCCCAAGTAAGTAGGAATAAGATAGTTTTTAACAAACTCATCTGCGTTATTGGTCAGGCTGGGGTTGAAGCTGATCCCCGAGCTCAATTCCTGGTGATAAAAAAATACCGAGATGCTTTTTCCTGCTGATAAAGCAACTCGGTATGGTTCTGTCACGTCCAGCTGATAGCTTTCAGCCTGCCATGGCGCCATGATGGTAAACTCAATCCCATGTTCCGCCAGGATGTTCAAGGTCTCCATGTCTGCTGCAGTCTCTGGCAGCCACATGCCCACCGGTTTCCGCCCAAATTGGTTCTCAAAATCTGCTATTCCCCATTCCACCTGGGTGACTTTATCTTCACACGTGGCTAGCGGCAGGATGGTATGGTTATAAGCCTGTGCGATGGCATTCCCCACCCCGTACTGCTGCAGATTGACCCGATCTTGGGCTACGATGAGCCGGATCGCCGAAGGGTCGTAGCTTTTCATCCACGAGAATAGGGTCGGTCCAATATTGAAACTGATTTTCTCAAAATTTCCCAATTTTGCATTGGGTAGGTAACATTCAGCATAGATACGTTCGTTCCAATTGTGGTACGGCGAAGCTCCATATTCATGAGGAATGACACCCGAGATTGGATCCTCGCGGGGAGGCTGGTAGAAGTGTCCGTGGATTGACAGGGCACGCACTGACATAATATCTATTTTTCCCCCCGGCTGGCAGCGATGAACCGGAACGTCATGCCCTGAGTTTTAACCCAAATCTCATTTTTTAGCAAGGGGAAACTACGTATTCTTAACATTAATAAAAGGGACATTAACCAGAGCGCCCATTCGTTTTAATCGTGTAAAATTATCTTTCCAGGACTTATTATGCCCACTCCTGCCAGAATAAATGTTCTGTTCCTCGCCTCTGAAGCCGACCCACTCATAAAGGTCGGCGGGCTGGGAGATGTCGCCGGCTCTTTGCCGCGGGCATTGCAGGGTTTTACTCATCTTGTTGGTGATACACAACCAGAGCTTGACGTCAGGTTGGTGATCCCCTTTCATCCGGCTATTAATAAAGATATATATTCCCCCGTGCTAGTGGCAGAGTATCCCATCCGCACGCTCGATGGTGACATCCTGGCAAAAGCATTTTCCCTTGATCTCGATGGATTACCTGTCTATTTGATCAGCGGCACTCCCATCGATAATGAAACCGGCGTCTACTCGCTGGATCTCGAAGCCGATGGCTATAAATACGTCTTCTTTTCCATGGCCGCCCTGGCGTTGGTCAGGAAATTGAGTTGGAAACCCGATATATTGCATGCCAACGACTGGCACACCGCTGCAGCAGTTTACTCCGTGGCATTACAGCGCCCAACCGACCCATTTTTCAGGAATACAGCCTCCGTACTCACCATTCATAACCTGCCTTATTTAGGGGCACACACCTCTCCCGCCCTGAAGGAATTTGGCCTCCCTCCCGCCATCCATTCCGACCTGCCTGCCTGGGCACAGCAACTGGCATTGCCTCTGGGATTGCTTACCGCAGATTCCATCGTAGCAGTATCGCCGGGTTACTCGAAAGAGATCATGACGGAAGAGTTTGGTTCAGGGTTGGAAACGTTTCTAAGTAGCCGCTCCGAAAAGGTCTCCGGCATTCTAAATGGGCTTGACACCATAAAATGGGATCCAGCTACTGATAGCGAACTAGCTGCCAGGTTCACATCCAAGAATCTACCCGATCGCTCTATTAACAAGTCATTCCTCCAGAGTGAGTTAGGCCTGGAGATCGATCCGCTTGTACCACTGATGGCCATGGTCACACGCATGGATCCGCAAAAAGGCGTCGATCTGACGGTAGATGCTCTCCGAGAGTTGCTGCAATCAGACGATGTGGAGCTGCCACACTTTCAAACTGTCATCCTGGGCACCGGCAACCCAATATTGGAGGATGCAGTTCGTATGCTCGAGCAGGATTATCCCGATCGAATCTGTGCTCGGATTCTATATAGCGATCGGTTGAGCCGTCACATATATGCTGGTGCTGATGCCTTATTGATGCCATCGCGCTATGAGCCATGTGGTCTTTCGCAGATGATCGCCATGCATTACGGCTGTGTGCCCATCGCCCGTGCAACTGGCGGTCTCTCTGATACCATTAAGGACCCGGCTAAGTCTGATGATTGCACGGGTTTCTTGTTTAAAAAAGCTGCTTCTTCTGCCCTGGCAAATGCCATCCGGCGTGCGCTAAAACTCTATCGTCGCCAACCTAAACATTGGCAGGAAATCCAAATCCACGGAATGCTTCAGGACTTTTCGTGGGACCGCTCTGCACAACAATACATTCAGTGCTACCGCATGTTATTTCGCTGAAAAATATGTATAATGTTTCTAGTTTTTATAGGAGGCATATATGAGAACTCGGGCTGTCATCCTTGCAGGCGGAGAAGGTTCCAGGCTTGGTACACTCACGGCTAAAAGGACCAAGCCCGCTGTGCCATTCGGGGGTAAATACCGGATCATCGACTTCACTTTGTCCAACTGTGTTAATTCCGGCATTTTTGACGTTATGATTATCGCCCAATACAGGCCTCACTCTCTCATCGAGCACATCGGAGCAGGTGGGCCGTGGGACTTGAATCGTGATTTTACTGGTGGAGTTCGTATTTACACGCCTTATAAAGCCCGTGGGGCCTCCGATTGGTTCCTGGGCACGGCGGATGCTGTACAGCAAAATTTCCGCTTTGTAAAAAACTCCAACCCCGACCTCGTGCTCATTTTGTCCGGTGACCACGTCTATGAGATGAATTACGCCACCATGGTCGATGCCCATGAGGCGAACCACGCCGATCTAACCCTGGCGACGATCACCGTCCCCATAAAGGAAGCAACCCGACTAGGCATCGTTGGTGTGGATGCCGAAAACCGCGTCACCTCCTTCGTAGAGAAACCGGAGCATCCCCCGTCAAACTTAGCCAACATGGGTGTCTACCTGTTCAAAACCGACATTTTGAACCAGTTTTTGCTGGAAGATCATAACCTGCCCAACTCGACACATGACTTCGGCAAGGACATCCTCCCCAAGATGGTTGCTGATGGTGCCCGGGTCTTCGCTTTTCCGTATACTGGCTACTGGATGGACGTGGGGACAGCCTCGTCTTATTGGAAAGCCCATATGGATCACCTGGAAGATAAGCCGCCCTTCGATTTAAATGACCGCTCCTGGATCATCCACACCCGCACTGAGGAGCGGCCTCCAGTGTGGATTGCCCGCGGTGCGACTGTCGAGAATAGCCTCATATGTGACGGCTGCGAGATTGACGCAACTGCTAAAATCATCCGCAGTGTGCTCTCCCCGGGAGTATTGGTCCACTCCGGGGCTGTCGTCAAGGAATCTATCCTTCTGACGGATACCGTGGTTGAATCCGATGCAGTCATCGAGCGTGCCATCATTGATAAACGCGTCCTCATCAGGTCGCATGCCAGGGTGGGTGGGATGGTGGATGATCCAGAGCCAGTGCTCACCATGATCGGTAAAAACAGTGAAGTCCCCAAGGGTTTCACCGTCGAGCCTGGAGCCGTGATCGGCACGGATGTGGTCGAAAGTGATTATCCGGCCGCAATCGTCCGTGGAGATGACTATATACTTACCAAGAGGTTAGCTCATGAAGTTTAATCGCGCCTCTGGCATCCTTCTGCATCCCACCAGCCTTCCCGGACCTTACGGGGTAGGCGATATTGGCTCGCGCGCCTATCGTTGGGTCGATTTCCTGTCTGCCGCAGGCTGTGGACTCTGGCAGGTCCTCCCGATCGGACCGACCGGTTATGGTGATTCTCCTTACCAGTGTTTCTCCTCCTTCGCCGGCAACCCGCTCCTGATCAACCCAGACGCACTACTCAGGGAAGATTTACTCCATCCAGATGATCTTAACGATCGACCCTGTTTTCCGGATGATCACGTCGATTTCGGGCAAGTGATCCCTTGGAAGAATGGTGTGTTGGACCGTTCATTCATTCGTTACCAGCACACCCACTCCTCCAAGCTGAAAATGGAGATGGAAAAATTTCAGGCTGATCATTCCGTATGGCTGAATGATTATGCCTTGTTCATGGCTCTCAAGGAAGTCCATGGTGATGCCCCCTGGCCGACCTGGGAGGAACCGTTGCGTCAGCGGCAGCCTGAAGCAATCTCAGCTGCCCGTAAAGACTTGCAGGTAGCGATTGAGCGCCAGATTTACCGTCAATTCCTTTTTTTCCGCCAGTGGTTAAGCCTGCGCGACCATGCCCATTCCAAAAATATTCAGATTATCGGTGACATCCCCATTTTTGTCGCCCATGATAGCTCCGACGTATGGGTACATCGCGAACTGTTTTATATGGATGATACCGGAATGCCCACCTTCGTTGCCGGGGTTCCACCCGATTATTTCGCTCCCACTGGTCAGTTATGGGGCAACCCTCTCTATCGGTGGGACGTGCACGCCCAAACGGGTTATGCCTGGTGGCTGGAGCGCATCCGAGCCACTCTGGATTTGGTGGATATCATCCGCATCGATCATTTCCGCGGTTTTGCCGGCTATTGGGAAGTGCCAGGCAAAGCCAAGACCGCTGAGATCGGCTGTTGGACGCCTGGACCCGGCAAGGATTTCTTCCGCAGCATCAGGCAATCCCTGGGTGATCTACCAATTATTGCCGAAGACCTTGGCGTGATCACTCCCGACGTGGTAGAGTTGCGCGATTCGTTTAATCTGCCTGGGATGAAGATTTTTCAATTTGCCTTCGACAGCACTCCGGACGACCCGTTCCTGCCGCACAATTATCCTGTCAACTGCGTGGTCTATACCGGCACGCATGATAACGATACCGCCCTCGGCTGGTACAACCGCGTCACCGAAACAGAAAGGGAAGTCTATCGAAGTTATTTGGACCGTGACGGCAGCAATGTAAACTGGGATTTTATCCGTGGTGTATGGTCATCTGTTTCCATGTTCAGCCTGGCCCCGATGCAGGATTTTCTCGGCTTAGGAAATGAAGCCCGCATGAATTATCCTGGTAATCCCAGCGGCAATTGGATGTGGAGAATGCCTGCAAATGCTCAAACTCCTGAGCTGAAAGCCAAAATCAAACAATTAAATTATCTATACAGCCGGTTGAATACTGACTCAGAAAATCCAACTTAAACCTCTCTTAGGATAAACAATTAAATATGGCTCCACAGAACCCCACACCACCAACACGCCGTATCCACCCCAATATTTGGTTCCTCACCATCGGATCCTTCCTCACCGATGTCTCATCGGAGATGGTGAATAATATGGTGGACCTTTTCCTCTTAAACGTGCTTGGGGTTCAAACGAGTATTATCGGTCTGATTGAAGGCATTGCAGAGGCAACTGCCAGTCTGGTCAAGCTCTTTTCTGGCGGACTTTCAGACCGCCTTGGTAAACGTAAATGGCTCACCGTTTCGGGGTATACGCTGTCAGCCATTTCCAAGCCATTTTTATACTTTGCCACTACCTGGGAATCGGTGTTGGGCGTTAGGTTTTCAGACCGCTTCGGCAAAGGCATCCGCACTGCTCCCCGGGATGCATTGCTGGCCGACAGTGCCAAATCCGACCAGCGTGGTCTGTCTTTCGGATTGCATCGTGCCGGCGATACTGCCGGTGCCTTTGTAGGGCTGGCGATCGCCGGTTTGATCATTTGGTCACTCCAACCCGGTGCTTCTCAGCTAGCACGTCACACCTTCCAGGTCCTTGTGCTCGCCAGTATTATTCCGGCTTTCCTGGCAGTTCTTGTTCTAGCAGTAGGAGTGAGAGAGATTGCAGTTGCCAGAAAAGAGAAAAAGGACCTGCCTTCAATGAGCTGGTATGCCCTGGCCAAACGCTTTCGCGTATTCCTCATTGTGATGATTATTTTTACCTTGGGCAATTCATCCGATTCATTCATAATTCTACTTGGGCAGAACCGTGGACTTAGTCTTCTGCAGATCATCGGCATGCTGATGACCTTCAATGCTGTCTACGCCATCCTGGCAGGGCCTCTTGGCTCTTTATCTGACCGCATCGGTAGACAGAGGCTGATGCTGGCAGGCTGGCTGGTCTATGGGCTGGTTTATTTGGGTCTGGCGCTCTCCCACACCGGGGTTCAGATCTGGCTGTTATATGGATTTTATGGCATCTATTATGCTCTCACTGAAGGTGCAGCGAAAGCCCTGGTGGCAGATATCGTTCCACAGGAACAGCGCGGCACAGCCTATGGATACTTTAATGCCGCCATTGGATTGGCCGCCCTTCCAGCCTCATTGGTCGCAGGCATTTTATGGCAGTTTGTTAACCCCGACGCTCCATTCATTTTCGGAGCTGTATTGGCCTTGCTCGCTGGCTTCCTGCTGATGACCTGGGTCAAATAAAAGAAGCAACACCGGTGGGCAATTGCCCACCGGTGTTGTGTCAAACTCGTTAAACGAACCCCACCATGTCGTGTGCTGCATAGTTCTGAACCTGCTTTCGCAGGTTGGGGTCCTTCCAGGAGGATCCGCCTTGGCTCTAGCCTATCGCGTCACCTTCGTGAGATT
>JBGOXS010000049.1:0-14571 GCA_041479245.1 Anaerolineae bacterium | reverse complement strand
ATTTGATAAAGTATAATATATTTCAGTCCACTTAACTAATAGAAGTGGTTAAATATGTCTAACGAAACTCAGTTTAATCAAACGTTACAAGATTGGTCTGAAGTATATATGCGCCATTCATTCCGTGAATTTAAGCAATTCATGGATGTTAATGGTCTCTCGTCATCGCAAGTTATCACACTTTTCCGTCTATATCATCGTGGTCCATGCGGCGTCTCAGAAATAGGCACACAACTTGGAGTGACTAATGCCGCTTCGAGCCAGCTGATTGACCGTCTGGTGGTCTCGGGGTTGATCGAAAGGACCGAAGATCCATCCGATCGACGGGCAAAGCAGCTTACCATCACGAAGAAGGGTAGATTAGTCCTGGAACAAGGGATTGCTACCCGACGCAAATGGATGGAGACGCTTACCACGCAGCTTACGGCTGAACAGCGTGTGACCGTGATCGCAGCATTGACGATGTTGACCTCCTGCGCAGCCAGGTATGGAGAGGAAGCGTAATTTGCTCACCAGCTACGTTAAATCACTCCGGTGAATAGCTGCCACTGCTCTTCTACCAGGCGACGGGAACCCATCCAATTACGCGATTTAAAAAATATACGCTCATTATTTTAACTATAGGGCTGGAAAATACGCATATGGGAGCTTGTTGAATACCAGGTTGCGAAAAATACTAAAGACACATAATTAATCACAATCGAGCTGATCTGGAGACACAAGCTTTTTAAGATCCACCGGAGGTTTCGGTATATCTGAAAGGAGTTAACTTTGAACAACCGAAAAACCAAACCCAGAGGGTCACCCTTCTCAGGGGGGAGAAGCATGATTCGGATGGGAAAATACTTAACGAAGTATGGAAGGGAGGCAGCCCTGCCATACCTGTTCTTGATCGTGGCTACCTTCTCCATGTTGATGGTTCCGCGGCTGATCAGAAACATCCTCGATGCCGTGACTAATGGGACGATCTACAACACACTGCTGACCCAGCTGCCAAAAATCCCCAGCCAGTTTATTGGCCAGGCGATGCCGCAAGTACTGAATTTTCTTAAATTGCCGGCAGGCTGGACGGGGGATCAGCTCACCTCCTACCTACAGGTGCAACAATCCAACGCACCACGACTGCTGGTGCAGTCGGGCATCCTGATCGTCATCTTCGCCGTCTTCCGCGGTGTATTCGCTTTCCTGCAGACGTACTGGGCAGAGCGAAACTCGCAAAGCATGGCGTTCGATATCAGGAATGACCTGTTCGCTAAAATCCAACGTTTGTCATTCTCTTATCATGACCGCAATCAGACCGGTCAGCTGATGATCAGGGCAACGGATGATATAGAGAAGGTCAGGCTTTTCCTCGGTCAAGGATTATTACAGCTGGTGGGTGCAATCCTGCTCATCATTGCGACCCTGGCAATCATGTTCAGCACAAACCCTCAACTGGCGCTTGTGACGATCTGGATCCTGCCAGTGTCGCTGGTGCTGTTTATGATCTTCGGCACGATCAGCCAACCCCTATTTACCAAGGTGCAGATCAAACTTTCCCGCCTGAACACTATCTTGCAGGAGAACCTGGCCGGGATCAAAGTGGTCAAGGCATTTACACGTGAACAGAGCGAGCAGAAGAAGTTCAAAGATTCAGCGACAGACCTGATGAACCAACAAATCACGATAGCACGCCTGTTCACGTTCCTGATGCCGCTGGTCTTCCTGGTGGCAAACCTGGGGCAGGCGACAACGCTTTACGCGGGAGGCCTGCAGATCATTCACGGCACGCTGACACTAGGTGAATGGCAGGAGTTCAGCCTGTATCTGGTGTATCTGTTCCTGCCGGTGGCACAATTCGGCTTTATCATCACCCAATTTGGCCAGGCATCAGCTTCGGCAAAAAGAATCTTCGAAATCCTGGACGCAAAGAGCGATGTAACCGACAAACCGGATGCGATTGCCCTGCCTGTGGTGAAGGGGGAGGTTCAGTTTGAAAATGTAACCTTCCGTTACTTTGGAAGTGGTGACCCGGTGTTGAAAAACGTCAGCTTTGAAACCTTACCTGGGCAAAGGATTGCCTTGCTGGGGGCGACCGGGTCGGGGAAGACAACCATTATCAACCTGTTGCCGCGCTTCTATGACCCAACTGAGGGCAGGATCACCATTGATGGTCATGACCTGCGAGACGTGACCCTGGATTCACTGCGGTCTCAAATCGGCATCGTTCTACAAGAAAGCACGTTGTTCTCGGGCACCATCCGAGATAACATTGCCTTCGGCAGGTCGGATGCCAGCAATGACGAGATCATCGCAGCGGCAAAAGCAGCCGCAGCGGACGAATTCATCATGTCATTCCCTGAAGGCTATGAAACCTACGTTGGCGAGCGAGGTACCACCTTAAGTGGCGGGCAGAAACAGCGAGTGGCGATTGCCCGCGCCCTGCTACTCAACCCACATATCCTGATCCTGGATGATTCGACCAGCAGCGTCGATCTGGCGACCGAAGCCAAAATCCAGGATGCGCTCGATCTGCTGATGAAGAACCGAACCAGCTTCGTGATCGCCCAGCGCATCAGCACGGTGATGAGCGCAGACCAAATCCTAGTGCTCGATAAAGGCCAGATTGTAGCGCAGGGAAAGCATGAAGAGCTGCTCGAAACCAGCGAAATTTACGCCGATATCTACTGTTCGCAGCTGATCGATGACTTAGATAGGGAAGCTCAACCTTCCCAGAACCCAGAAGTGGTGGCTGTATCAGGATGATTGAACTAGCACGTACAAGAAACGGAACCGTAGATAAGAAAAAAGGATAAAAAATGTTTGCCAACCCTCGACAACTAATGGGCGGGGAAACCCTAAAACCCAAGAAAACAAGTGAGACTTTACGCCGGTTTTTGAAATATGTCAAACCCTGGTGGCCGATGATGGTGGTGGCGATCGTATGCGTGTTCACTGCCACGTGGGCCCAGGTGACCAACCCGGAGCTTATCGGGCAGCTGGTGGACTGCTACCTCATCGCTCCCACGAGCGGCACCGGTTTATCGAATTTTACCCAAACTGCCCAGGTGGCCAGCGCATCTCAATCCAACTGCTGGCTAACCGCTGGAACTGCCCCACACGGGATCACCCAAACAATCATAAAATCAGCCTTCACCGCTGGAGGGTTCGCTGCACCACCGGCTAACCCGACACAATTAACCCAGGCAGACCAGATTGCCGGGTTAGGTCGGATGATCGTGCTGATCATCATCCTATTCCTGATGGGATCTGCATTCATAGGATTGACGTTTTACTCGATGAGCTGGGTCGGACAGCACATCCTGCGTAAGCTGCGGACCGAAGTGTTTGAGCACTTGCACAACCTGCAGCTAAGTTATTACGCTGACCATGAAACGGGCGACTTAATGAGCCGCATCACCAACGATACCGATACCATCCAGCAGGTGGTGAGCTTCGCGCTGGTGAGCGTGGCGAGCGGGATATTGCTGTTGGTGTGGATCGCGATCAACATGCTGTCGCAGAACGTTCCTTTTGCTCTTCTGAGCATGGCGGTGACACCTATTATGGCGATCGCGACAGTATGGTTCTCAGGACAAGCGCGCAAGGCCTTCAGACGCACACGAACGGAAATCGGTAATGTCAATGCAGAATTACAAGAAGGCATTTCGTCGGTGCGGGAAGTACAGGCGTTCAATCGCGCCGATCAGAACATCGAGCAATTCAAGGTGACCAATGCGGCTAACCGGGACGCTAATGTGAGGGCAGTTACATTTACCAGCGCCCTGGCGCCCACCCTCGAAGCCCTGGGTTACCTGGCTTTGGCAATTGTCAGCGTAGTGGGAGGCCTGGCGTTACTCGGAAATCAGTCGTTGTTCGGCACCGCGGTCTCAATTGGATTGGTGATCACCTTCATCATCTACGTGCAGCGGTTCAACCAACCTATCCAGCAAATTGCGGTGTTATGGACGAACATCCAGAGTGCGGTGGCGGGGGCGGAGCGTATCTTTGGACTGCTGGACGTTCCGCTTGAAATGCAGGATCTACCCAATGCGATTGTGCTACCGCAGCTCACCGGCAAGGTGGAATTCAGAAATGTTTCCGCTGCCTACAAGGAAGATCAGTCAGTACTCTGTGATATCAACTTCACCGCGGAGCCGGGGCAGACCATCGCCATCGTTGGTCCAACGGGGGCGGGTAAGACCACGATGATTAACCTGATCCCGCGCTTTTATGACGTGACATCCGGGCAAGTACTGGTCGATGACATTGATGTGCGCCAGGTGACTGCCAGGTCACTGCGCGAGCAGATCGCCATTGTGTTGCAGGATACGTTCATGTTCAGCACCAGCGTGATGGAAAATATCCGCTTCGGGCGCCCGGATGCGACCGATGAGGAAGTGATTGAAGCAGCCAAGATTTCACGAGCGGACAGCTTTATCGAACGCTTGCCAGACAAGTACCAAACCGTCCTGGGTGAGCGGGGAAGCGGACTAAGCCAGGGACAACGACAGCTGCTAGCCATCGCAAGGGCAGCACTTTCAAACCCCAGGATATTGATCCTGGATGAAGCCACCTCCAGCGTGGATACGCGCACGGAGAGGCTGATTCAACAAGCTCTGGAGAACTTGCTGAAGGGGCGAACGAGCTTTGTCATTGCTCACCGGCTGAGCACCATCCGCAATGCGGATATGCTGCTGGTGGTAGACCAGGGGGAGATCGTCGAACGCGGCCGGCATGAAGAGCTGCTGGCACGACGGGGCTTCTACTACAACCTGTATATGAGCCAGTTCCGCAAGGAAGCACCGGAAGAAATCGCCCGCCTGTTCGATAAGGACGGGCACAAAAAGGTGGTTGAACCCACCCAAGCATAGATAATATTGGTTGTCTTAAAAGAATGCGCGCAGGGGGGAATCAGATGGTATCGCTCTGAAATCCTCCCCTGCGCGTCTACTATCAAAAAAATAGAGGCGCAAGGGTGAAACTAGATAATAAATCTATGAATTCCTCCCTTCCGGTCTCAGAACTGACCAGACAGATGCGCCCCACAGATACTAGCTAGTTATTTAATAAACAAGACTTTGGAGATAGTCCCATGCTTCAACCGATCCACTCAATGATGGTAGCTTCACCCTGACCGACGCCCACACACAGAGCGGCGAGGCCATAATAGGGGCGCTTTTCTGAAGGTGCACGGCGGCGCATCTCGTGGAGAAGCGTGGTGAGGATGCGGGCGCCTGAACACCCAAGCGGATGACCCAACGCAACTGCGCCACCATTGACGTTGGTGAGTTCAGGCGGTAGATTAAGCTCCTTGATGACCGCCAGGGATTGTACAGCGAAGGCTTCGTTGAGCTCGACCAGGCGGATATCCGCTAAGCTGATCCCCGCTCGCTCAAGCGCTTTGCGTACGGCACCGACCGGTCCCAGACCCATGATGCGGGGGGGTACACCCGCGGCGGCGGATGAGAGAATCCGCGCTAGAGGTTTGAGACCCAGCTCAGTCGCTTTTTCGGCGCTCATCAGGAGCACAGCTGCGGCACCATCATTCAACCCGGATGAATTCCCAGCGGTGACGGTGCCATCCTTGCGGAAGGCGGGACGCAGGCGGGCGAGGTTTTCGAGGGTGGTATCGCGACGGGGGCGCTCGTCAACAGACACAACGACCGGATCGCCTTTCCTTTGGGGGATGCTGACCGGGACGATCTCTTCAGCGAATTTACCTGAATCGATGGCAGCGATGGCACGCTGGTGACTGGCCAGGGCAAAGGCATCCTGCTGCTCACGGGTGATTTCCGGCATCATCTGGGAGATATTCTCGGCAGTCTCGCCCATAGATTCGGTGCCGTAAAGCTCTTGCATGCGTGGATTTGGGTAGCGCCATCCCAGAGTCGTGTCCCAGGCGGTCTGATTCCCAAAGGAGAAAGGCTGCTCAGCTTTAGGGAGCGAGTACGGGGCACGCGACATACTTTCAACCCCCCCAGCGATGAAGACATCACCTTCACCAGCACGGATAGCCCTGGCAGCCTGGTTGATGGCGTTCAACCCGGAGGCGCACAGCCGGTTAAAGGTGACGGCAGCAACCTCGACCGGGAATCCTGCCAGAAGAGTAGCCATACGGGCGACGTTGCGGTTATCTTCACCTGCCTGGTTGGCACAGCCAAGATAGACTTCCTCGATCAGGGCAGGGTCAAGCTTGTTGCGGGTGATTATGGCTTTTAAAACATGGGCAGCGAGGTCATCAGGGCGGACCGGCGCCAGGGCGCCACCCAATGCACCGATGGGGGTTCGGATTGCATCAATGATCACGGGGGTTGACATGAAAAATCTCCTGAAATTTCAAAATATCTCAATGATTGGACAGTATGATTTTACCATCTCGGAGTAACAACGATCCTACAAGACAGCTATGGAAAGGTTGGTTCTGGTAATAACTTATTTAGGCTTGCGTAATGTCCCATTTTCCGGTATGCTTATAGGTAGTTTGGTGTTTATCACTGATGAGGAGTGGATGATGCAAGAGAGAAGAAAATACCCACGAAAAGACCTGCTCTTGTTTGCCAATGTGTATGACTCTAAAAGTGGTAAGATCATTGGGACGTTATTGAATATCACCCTTGAGGGAGCCATGGTGTTGAGCGAAAACCGAGTGGACGCCGATAACACTATGGAATTGCATATAAAATTACCCGAGAATTTCGTCCAGAAAAATGAGCTGGTTTTCGTCGCCAGCAGCCGATGGTGTGGACCTGACATCAACCCGGAATTTTATGACGTGGGTTACCAATTTGCCAATGTCAGTGACGAGGACAGCCAGATCATCCAGGCGATTATTGAAAAATACGGGTTTAAGGAATAGGCAATACTGAGTTTACTGCCTGCGAGCTAACTGTTCGCAGGCTTTTATTTTAAGTAGGTTGCTGCTCCAGCTCGAGGAGCCAGGCTTTGAGTTTAATCCCTCCAGGCCCACCATAACCATGCAAAGAGCCATCAGTGCCAAGCACGCGGTGGCAGGGTATCACCAGGGGGATGGGGTTGGTAGCTTCAACGCGTCCCACGGCGCGGGCGGCGTTCATTTTACCCAGCTGGACGGCGATATCCTTATAGGTCGAGGTCTGCCCGTAAGGGATCTGTAAGGTTAGGTTAAGCACACTACGCTGAAAATCAGAGCTGGTGGATAAATCTAGCGGCAGGTCAAATTGGCGCCTCCTACCGGCAAGATATTCTTTGATCTGGTGGAGCGGCTCGGCAGTGTGAGAATCGTCGTAAACAACCGAGGCATGAAAACGATGCTCGATGAGCTTTGAGAAATCTGCTTGAGACATGCTCCATTCCAGCGCTGCAAGCCCGAGTTCGGAAACTGCTACCCAAAGAGGGCCAATCGGACTGGAGGCGAGCAAGCCGATATATAGCGTAGGACTGTCTGGATGGACGTGCAATGTATGATTTACAGCTGCCTGGTTCATGGAGGTATGCATCCTTGAACGGAGAATTAATAATTCGTCACCATGTCGAGCAAGCCTCTTTCACGGGCAATGTGCTCACAGTATCGAAAAATGAAATAGGACAGAACGCCGAAGAAAATGGTCAATCCGATCAGTATGGCGACAATTTGAGAATTACTCAAATTCGCAAAGGTAGGAAATGCAACGGCGACTTCTCCAACCAAGGCACGGCGGAGGATTTCAAGCCAGTATGTGACTGGATTAATATAGCCGACCCAACGTAGCCAGACTGGCAGGACTTCCAAAGGAAATATGGCACCGCTGAACAGGAAAAGCCCTCCGGCAACAGCATCCCCGATGAACCAGACATGGTTGACGATCATCAGGCTGATCCCGGCGAGGATCAGACCCATCATGGCAAGCATGACAATGCCGATGGCAAGAGATCCCACAAAGAGCAGCCAATCAATGGCGGCAAAATTGATACTCACATGCAGGAAAAGCACACCGAAGATGATGGTGATAAATACCGAAATCGATCCTACCAGGAATTTGGCAACTCCACGCCCGATGAGATAAGCCGGAATATTAATGGGGGCAATGTACATAAACTTAAGGGTCTTGTAATGCTCACGGTCGTCGATGACTGCCCATGAAATGCCTGTCATCACTGATCCCACGTAGATGTAAAACGCATTTCCGAGGTAAATGTAGGTGAAAATGGGGTCGGTAAAATTAGCACTGGTGATAACGCTGTACATGACGACCAAAATGGCTGCCCCTGCCAGGGGCTTGATGATCGAGTAAATAGCGAACAGGAAGGGGTCAGTCCAGTTAGATTCAATCTGCCATCCCAGCCAGGCTGCAAGGCGGAAGGAGCGGGTATAAGTGGGAAGAGTGCGGTTGTCTTGGAGTTCAGTTGACTGCATTTTAAGCCTCGGGCTGACTTAGCGGCGGTTTTCTGTGAGACGCCCTTCTCGGATGGCTAGCTTTTCCATATAAGCGAGCATCAAACGGGCGGCGAAGAGGAATATAATGCTCAGGATCAGCAGGATGATAATCTCGACCCGCACAGAAAGGAATCCCAAGGAAGGGCCGGTGGCAAAGACTAGCTGGCGCATCGCATCCATGCCCAAGGTGAGGGGGATAAAGGAAGCCACAGCGGAAATCCAGAAACCGAAATTCCGGATGGGGAAGTAAAAGCCGGAGAATAAGTAAACCGGTTCTTGGGCCAGGTTGGATATATGCCAGGCTTCACGGCTCAGCAGGAGATAGAGCGAAGCGGCCATCATACCGAGACCATACAGGGCGATCATCGTTAGAAAAAAGACAATAAAAAGCTGGGCAAAGCTTGATACGGCGTAATTGACTTTGAACAACAGGCTTCCTAGGATGATAACCACCAGAGCGCGCAAAGTGGTGGCAAGCAAACCGCCCAGCGCCATACCCAGCAGAACGGCCATCATCGAAGATGGGGTGATGATGTAAAGCGCCAGGTTACCCTGTTCTTTTTCCCAATACAGCTGGCTGGACATGCTCCACAACACGTTCATCCAGAAGGCGATCATCGCACCACCGACGACGACGAAACCGATATAGTCCTCTGGGGCCTTGATGGCACGGTAGACAAACACATAGGCGAATACAGATAGAAGCGGCATGAGGATGTCGAAAAACAGCCACGATTTTTCACGCTGCTGACCGATGAGACGCGGGTAAGCGCGGGCGAACACGGTCTGCAAATACAACCTCCAACCGGTATTTTTATGCAGGCGTTCCCCATCCAAAGGCTCAAAGCCATCCTGATGCGCAATAGTCAGTGGAGTAGTGGATGGACTGTCACTCATCCGTTTCCTCCTTCTGCTCAACCTCTTCCATGCTCTGCCCGACAAGCTTGACGAACACATCCTCCAAGGAGGGTTCGTTCTTTTGTAAGTTAATCAGACGGACGTTGGCAGAATTTAAGGTATTAAGCACGCCTGCCAGCGCCTGTTCTTCGTCCAAGATCAGGTCGAGCGCATCGAAGCCTTCCTGAGGACGGTGTACGACATTACATACTCCCGGTAGCATCTCGAACTGTGCCGCTTGTAAACTACCGTTGAAGTGGCTGACTTCGAGATGGAAGATTGCTTCCTGCTGGAGTTGTCGTTTAAGGTTGGCAGGGGTATCGCAAGCTAATACTCGCCCGAGGTTAATAATGGCAACACGATCGCACAGCTCATCGGCTTCGACCATGTAGTGGGTGGTGAGCATCAGTGTACGGGTGGCGTTATTATCGACCCACGAACGGATGAACTGGCGCACCTCACGCGCGGCACCCACATCCAAACCCAAGGTGGGTTCATCCAGGAAGAGCACATCCGGATCGGTCATGAATCCACGGACGATGTTCATCTTCTGGCGCAGACCTGTGGATAGATCGGAAGACTTGACATTGGCACGATCTGAAAGACCAACAACATCGAGCAAACGCTTGATATTGGCATTGGCAACATCCGATGACAGACCATAGAACTGAGAGAACATCCACAAATTCTCTCGCACAGTGAGCAAACCATAGCCGGAGGTTTCACCACCCGATACCATGTTGATACGCGGGCGGACTCTATCTGGATGATCAGACACATCATAGCCAGCAACCCAGGCATGCCCGGTTGTCGGTGCAAGTAAGGTGGTGAGGATTTTGATCAAGGTGGTCTTGCCGGCACCGTTAGGTCCAAGCAAGCCGAACAGCTCACCTGGATGAATATCCAGGTTTACATCGGAGAGCGCGACCAATGAACGGGGTTCCGATTTGTTCCCACCGCGGATCTTATAGGTACGGCCTAGGTTTTCAGTGCGAATTGCAAAATCCATAGAATCTTTTCACTCACCTCTCAATATTGTTGGTAAAACGTAGGGTAATCGTAGGTTACCCGTCAAGTACGAACTCTTAGTATCTGCTATGATGTTAGCTGTAGGGCGATTTCTCTTCTTCTCCTCCTTTTAAAGAGAGCCGGTAGTGGCGTACCCGGCTCTCGTTTATTTTATGGAGAAACCGGTAAAGCAGCCTTATCACCATTGGATAACTCTATTTGAAAACATATCAGCTGGCGGATATCCTTAAACCCCAGCTCGCGGTACATTTTTAATACCTCCAGTTTATCTCCCCACGATTCCATCTCGACCCAATCTTGACCTTGATCCCGAAGCCAGTTAATTCCTGTCAACACCAGGGCACGGTACAGATCAAGGCGGCGGTGCTGGGGGACAATACCCGGAGCGTCGATTAAGCCGGTGGGCAGGCCATTCTTTTTCGTCCGCTCAGGCGATAGTTCCACACGGCAGATGCCAACCACTCGGCCCTTTTCGGAAAATACCAAGAAAATACCGTCAGGGTCAAAACCAGGCAGCCAGGAGACCATATCATTTTCGCTAACTTCTTGATGACCCCAGAGAGGAATGTAGCAAAAGTTCATTGCCTGGGTGAGGATGGAAATATCCTGGACCTCAGCATATGGGCGCAAGGTATAACCGAAGGGCCAGATCACTGGGGGGAGCCTGATACCTTCTGAGAGGCGCAGCTGGGTGTAAGCACCACGAGCCGCGAATCCGCGCTTTTGCAGGAAAGCTGGTGCATCAGGATGCCCAACATTGGCATAGATTTGTATGGTACTGGCACTCAGCAGACGCGCCCGTTCCACGATCCTGGATAACAGGGCGGAGCCTATTCCACGATGACGCCAACCAGGATGGACCTGAAGATTTGCCTCTGTTAAAGACGATCCAGGTATGACCCTAATCAGTGCCGAACCGATCAGTGCAGAGGGATCATCCGGAGAGGGCACAACCCAGCGATCCTTGAGGGGGTCGTGACCGGGAGTATTGATTTGATCACGCAGAGATTGCTCGCTGACTTCAATCCCTGCATGGTCGACGGTTTCGACGGCATCATAAAGTATCAACAGGCGAGGGATATCCTCGTCTGGGGAGAACGAACGGATGAGTAGCTGATCCTGGTTCATAGGTGTGGTCAAAAGGGAAACGATAATTTCAACCTTGACTAGTGTTCCTTGCGTGCCTCACCCCTCCCGGAGTGGTCGATGCATGTGAGCCTGGGAACCTTTACTGTGAATTCCCACGCCCACCAAGGCTAATTATTGTACCACCTTCCATACAGCAGTTTTGCCGCCTGCATTATTGACCCATTAGCGGGCGGGAGACCTAACCAACCAAATTGAGTATCTCCTGGTAGCGAAAGCAATCGGTGGTGTGGTCGTTCACCATACCCACCGCCTGCATGTGAGCATAGCAAATGGTGGGTCCAACGAAGCGAAAGCTGCGTTGGATAAGGTCTTTGCTCATCTTGCGCGAAATCTCCGTCTCAGCAGGAATCTCACGCCCCGAGGTCCAGCAATTGACAATTGGTTTGCCTCCAACGAACTGCCACATGTAGGCATCGAAGCTGCCGAACTCCTGTTGAATCTTCAGGAAGGCTTGGGCATTTCGGATCGCAGCGTTGATCTTGAGTCTATTGCGGATAATGCCAGGATTAGCGAGCAGCTCAGCCACCTTTTGTTCGTCGTAAGAGGCTATTTTTTGGGGATCAAAACCATCAAAGGCGGAATGGTAATTGGGGCGCTTTTTAAGGATGGTATACCAGCTCAGACCGGCTTGAGCGCCCTCCAGAATGAGAAATTCGAACAACAACCGGTCATCATGGACTGGAACGCCCCATTCTTGATCATGATAGGTTTGATAGAGCGGGTCTTCAGTATTGGCCCAAAAGCAGCGGGTAGGCATCAGGTTCACTCCTGGCGGTTATTTTTTCAAGGATCGATTGGCAGCGCTTCGAGTAGCGATCGTTTGATAAAACTTGGCGGGAACGCCTTTCGAATAATCTAGAAGCATATTCCAGCTCACTGGCTGCCAGCGGACGATCTGCCTCGGAAAGCATCAATAATGTGTAGCTGAAAGATCATCGCGCTGCGGTAGATGGATGGATTTTTGATAGAATAACGCCTCCGCGGCAGAATCGGGTATATCAGACCGGCTGGTTGGACGGACAATAATCATATTCACCCCTTTTTTATGTGATGATTATAGATAAAGTCGCATGATTGGTCGGGTTTCGGACCGCCGCAGGACTTCGATGAAGCCGGCTTGCTTGAAGGCAGAGAATAAACCCGTCCAGACGAACACATCGGGAGCTTTGCCAACTTTCGGCTCAACGGGATAGCCTTCAACAATGCAGGCGCCATTAGACCGGGCGTATTCGACAGCTGCTTGAAGAAGCTTCACGGTTAATCCCATCCGCCGCTGACTGCGGGCAATAAAGAAGCATACTACCGACCAGACGGGTTGATCGTCAACGGGTTGGAGGATGCGAGAGCGTGCCAGGGAGCTGAATTCTTCTCGAGGGGCGATGGAGCACCACCCGACGGGCTCATCAGCAGAATACGCCAGGATGCCGGGAACAGTGCCTGAATCCACCAGAGCCCTCATACTCTGGTGGTTGAGTTCGCCGTGCTGGTCTTCATATTGTGCGCGCGTCTGTCGCCAATACATGCACCAGCAGCCTCCGGTGGCTCCGCGTGGGCCGAATAATTTCTCAAAATCCGAGAAGCTTCCTGGGGTGAGTGGATTGAAGGTAATTGTCATATGGGAACCATTATCGCTCATAGAGCTGTCGCGAGTGCGGGTTAATACGCCCTTGAATTCAGATGCATTCAAATCATATTCAGGTGATGTCGAACTCGACGTATTCCGGACCTTTCTCTGACTGACTGGGGATTGCTCCTGATGCCAGACCTAGATTGGTCGCCTGCGAGGACGAGGGAGAGGATTGAGTAATAGATCGACGATTTGAAGTATTCAGCGGCTTGAGCTCGTCGTCATCATCATCAAAATCATCATCGTCGTCATCATCGTCCCAATCCATTCCATATTCTTCCTCTTCTAAATCGTCGTCTTCATCATCGAGATCTTCATCCTCTCCACGATCATCATGATCAGCATCTTCTTCCTTTTCATCGATTCCCTCACCACCTACCTTGTCGTCTTTCTTTTCCATGCCATTTCCGTCTGCAGCAAGGTCTTCGTCTACATCCTCATCATCTTCATCGAATCTGTCTTTATCATCAGAATCACCCATGCTGCCACCGTCCTCACTATCTTTGTCTTCATCCTCATCGAACTCGTCATCGTCATCGGTATCGATGTCATCGTCCTCTTCAGGATCACCATCATCCCCATCGTCAGAACTCATTTGGCTATTCGTGGTGAACAGCTCCGGTGTTGCAGCCGTGATGGGATCAATTATCCCTGTCAGATCAGTGGGGCTGCTGGGTGAGGAACGGAAAGAGCTCGCGTTTCCACAGGAATCAGGACGAAACGGCAGGAAGATGTTCTCAGAGGAAACGCCGTGGTACAACTCGTCGATCATTAGGTTAATATCTTTCACGATTAAAGGATTAATTTCCATAATTTGACCTGAGCGATTTCAAATTTGGGAGGTCGTTTCAAGTGTGAACTATCCAGCATGACAATCCCAGTAAGACTATGAACCATATCTCTGGTATGATCGATCAGCCCTCATTAGCTGGACCTTCCCATGCATAGATTATTAAGTCGACACGATCGTGGTCATCAAAGACCACGCCTTCAGCTTCGAGCAGTTCGCGTTGGTGGGCACCACCACCGCCGGGTCGCAGGCTGACCTTTCCCTGAGAGTTGATCACCCGTTGCCAGGGGACGTCCTGAGGGCAATCTGCCATAGCGCCGCCCACCCAACGGGCGCCAAATGACAGGTAAGATTTCGGGTCCATCCCGGGAGGCGGGGATAGAAAGCCGGCTATGCGACCATAAGTGGAGACTTTCCCTGCGGGGATCTGGCGGACAAGCGCCCATACCTTGTGATTGAACTCATCGCGCTTGGGGGGAGAAATATAACGCTGAGCGGCGTGAACAGCAGAAGGTGTCATTATTCCCATCCTTTTTAATGCAATACCTAATATGTAATTACTCACCACATTCCTAAGTATTATCCTATTAATCAAAAATCATGTGAGGAAGCCGTCATACACACATGTTTGTATATCCAATCTGGAAAATTCGAATGATTTATATTGTCTATTTTGTAAACCTTGTAGATGCGCAGGGGAGGAAT
>JBGOXS010000048.1:0-14964 GCA_041479245.1 Anaerolineae bacterium | reverse complement strand
GGCCGACATACCGATAGCTTGCGGGAAAACTGTGGCGCGTCCATTGCGACCCACACCATGCAGGCCTTCAGTCCAGAAATTATAAGGAGCTATCCCCAGCCGTGGGATGCCATCAATGGAGTGAATAAATTGTCCAAGTTTCTCGTTTAGCGTCAGGTGTGAAAGCAAATCCTGAACACGTTCAGAAACAGGTAAATTAGGGTCGAGGTAAGCGGAATATGACATATTTATTCCTTCATTCTGAAAGAGGTGGAATGCATTGTCTTGAATCCCGCAAGATCACCCTTTGAGTGCCCCAGCTGTGAGGCCGGATACAATCTGCCGTTCGGCGAACAGATAAAATAGGATGGCAGGGAGGGTGGTTAATGTTACGAAAGCTGCAATCATCGCCAAATTTGAGCTATATTGACCCTGGAACTGCATGGTGCCGAGTGGTAATGTCCAGAGTGAATCGCGGTTGAGGATGACCAGGGGAGTGAGCAGATCATTCCAGCTGACGATCAACGTCAGGGCAGCAATCGCAGCCAATGCCGGGCGTGCCAGGGGGAGTAAAATGCGCCAGAAAAAACCGAATGAACCACAGCCATCCATGGAGGCAGCATCCTGTAATTCCATGGGGACGGAGGCGAAGAAGCCGCGCAGGATCAACATATTGGCGGATATTGCAAAAGCAATCTGCACGAAGATCACCGCCGCCAGGGAATCAATGAGGTGCATCTGGCGAACCACGAGGTAAACCGGCATGATGGCAATGGTAATGGGAAACATGAGACCCAGGGTAAGGAAGTTGAATGCCAGCTCCTTGCCTCTGAACTGCAGGCGGGAAAATACAAATGCCGCCAGACTGCAAACGATCAACACACCGATGGTAGTTCCCAAGGCTACGATCAGGCTGTTGAGAAGCAAGTCCCAGAATGAAGGTTTTATATTGGTTTTCAGGATGGCGGCGAAGTTTTCCCAATGAGCCGGTATGGGGAGAGAATATGGATGCAGAAAAATCTCGCCGCTCGTCTTCAAGGCTCCAAAAATCATGATCACGATGGGTACCAGGACGATCAACGTGATGATCGACAGGATGATGTACTGCAAGATCCTGGGGAGGTGCTTTTTGATCGGGCTTCTTTTACGAGCGGTTCCGCTCACGAATCCATTTCTTTCTAGGTGTTGCCGAGATAATCTGGCTGCCTGGCGAGCCGCAAGTAGGCGATTGAAAAAACGAGGCAAATTACCAGCATCACCAGCGCTACCGCCGAGCCATACCCCAGCTGGTAGCGAACAAAACTATAGCGATACATGTAGGTGGCCAAAACTTCACTGGAATTGACCGGACCACCCCGGGTCATGATCCAAACCAGGTTGAACTGGGTCAGCGAACCCAGAACGGACAGCAGGACACAGGTACGGATGGTGCTACCCAGCAGGGGGATGGTTACATTCCGGATGGATTGCCAGCGGTTAGCGCCATCGATCATCGCCGCTTCCTCGAGCTCCTTGGGAATGTTTTGCAGTCCAGCCATGAATAACAACATGTGCAATCCAAAATATTTCCAGGTAAGGACGACAAACACACAAGCCATCACCTGGTTAATATCCCCCAGGAAGTTCTGGGCGTGGACACCTGGAATCAGGACTAATAGCGCGTTTATCAAGCCGCGTGATGGGTCGGCGTTGAGCAGGCTCATCCATATGATGCCGGTGATGACTTCAGAAATTACATACGGGATGAAAAAAATTGCCCGAAAAAATGCGCGACCGGGCAAGTCACGTCCCACCATGATGGCCAGCATCAGAGCCAGAGGGAGCTGGACGGAAAGAGAGAGGATCACGATCAATATGCAGTTGGTGATCGCTTTCATGAAAACATGATCAGTCAGGATCTGCCGGTAGTTATTCAGAGCAATAAAATGCGTGGCAGGCCCGATACCGTTCCAATTGAACATGCTGTAATAAACAGCGCGAAAGATGGGATAGATGATAAAGAGCAGAAAAAGAACGAAAGCCGGGAGCAGGAACAGGAAAATGGTCAGGTAGTCTTGAACCCGGCGAGGAGAATGTAAGCCCTGCTGCAAGTCCGAGCTACCGCTTCTGACCTGGGTGATATTCACAAAGCTGCTCCTTTTCTATTCACAGGTGTAAGGATAACACGAGGGTAAAGAAAAAGCAAAATCAATGGGGGTTGGGTTGAATACCCAACCCCCAGGTTATGCCAGACTTTATTACTTGCCAAAAACCTGCTTGGCACCATCTTCGATGGCCTGGGCAACCTGCTCAGGTGTGCTTGTGCCAGCGTAGAGACCGGCAACAGCATCATTGAGGATGGAACCCATTGCGGAGGGCATGTATTGATCGTAGTACAGCTGGAAGTAATCTGCCTTGGCGAGGGTCTGCTGGACCAGGAGCATGTTGGGATCGGTCAGGCCAGCTTCACCACCTTTGACGACAGGGATGCCAGCAGCGATACCGGCTACTCGCGCCTGCTGTTCCGGAGCGGTAAGGTATTTGACAAAGTCAATCGCTTCGGGGGAGGCATTCTTGCCGATGGCGAAACCATTTCCACCACCCATGGCATCCGTCACAGCGCCAGCGCCGCCTTCGATAGCTGGGAAGCTGAAGAAGCCCAAGTTCTTGACTCCCGCCCCATCAGCCGATTGAGAGATTTCACTCTGTGGAGCCCACTGTCCTGAGAGCTCCATGGCGGCTTTATTGTTACCAAAATAGCCCTGCATGTCATTATGCACAGCGCTGAGGTAACCATCTTGGAACGGCTGGAGAGCGATCAATTCCTGCAATTTTGTGCCAGCTTCAACAAAGCATGGATCGGTAAAAGAACCGCCAGTGCGATCTGCAGCTGCCAGGAAACTATCTTTTCCACACAACCGTGTGGCGAGATACGACCAGATATGCATACCGGTCCAGGTGTCCTTCTCACCCAGGGAAATGGGGGTGATACCGGCAGCTTTAATGGTCTTAACATCAGCGAGAAATTCTGTCCAGGTGGTTGGAACCTGGGTGATATTAGCCTGGGCGAACAGGTCCTTGTTATACCACCAGCCGACCATGCCCATGTCCCATGGCACGCCGTAATTCTTGCCATCCAGGGCATAGACCGCCAGGGCACCGGGAGCGAAGCTGTTACGCCAGGCACCACCGTTGGCATCCAAATCGGGGGTGATATCCTTCAGCATACCGGCATTGATCTGGTCATTCATGGCTCCGCCACCCCAGCTCTGGAAGATATCGGGGGGAGTACCGCCTTGCATAACGGTAGTCAGCTTGGTCTTGAAAGCTTCGTTCTCCAGCACGGTGATATTAATCTTCACGTTAGGATGGGCAGCCATATATTCATCGGCCATGGTTTTCCAGAGCGTCAGACCTGGGTCCGCGATGGTAATATGCCACCATTCAACTGTGACTGGCTCGGCGGTAGGCACGGCAGTTGGGGGTACAGCGGTCGGAGGCACGGCAGTTGGAGGCACGGCGGTGGGAGGCACGGCGGTGGCCGGCGCAGAGGTGGCGGCTGCGGCCGTTACTGGCGCAGAGGTGGCAGCTGGACCGCAGGCCGTCAGCACGAACGCGACGGCTAGCATGAGGCTTAATAGAGTGAAAATCTTGCGAGTCATTATCATTTCTCCTTCTTTGTTATTAATACGAGTTAGTTTCGAGGTACTGAATGGAGCATTCGTCTAAGTATGCTGTCTGTATCGTTAATACTACCTCCTTTCACGAACGATAATTCCTTGTCGTCTTGGAAAATTACTTAAATGCCCGTGGTGCCTGACATGAATCACGAACGATTAGTTCTGTGGGTAATTCGATTCGCCCGATCTGTTTCTGAGGCTGGCTCAATAATTCAAGCAACATTTGGGTAGCGACCCGACCCATTTTCTCCAATGGTTGATTTATTGTGGTCAGGGCAGGGTGGATCATAGAAGATTGGGGGATGTCATCGAAACCGATCACGGAAACATCTTCCGGGACTCGTAACCCTCGATTACGGACTGCATCTATGACACCCATTGCCATGACATCATTCGAAGCAAAAATGGCAGTAGGGGGAGTAGGCAAGTCGAGCAGAGCGCAAGCCCCTTTAAAACCATCCGGTTGGAAGAAGGTACCTTCATAAATCAATTCCGGCTCTTCCGCAATATGATTGGTTCGAAGCGCGGAACGATAACCTTCAAGACGGTCCAAGGCACAACCGAGGTCCATCCAGCCGGTGATGAAACCGATCCGTTGATGTCCTAGCTTGATAAGGTATTCGGTTGCTTTGAAGCCCCCCTGCCAATTCGCCGCACCCACAACAGCAGGGAAATCCTGACCAATTCCCTGGTGGTCGATGAGCACGAAGGGGAAATTGCGCTGTGTCAGTGTGCCGATGAAATCAGCTGGGCTGCGGGGTAACACTAGTAACAAGCCATCCACCATGCCCTTTGCAAGATTTGCAACGTAATTGACCTCCTTACTGGCTGTACGGTGAGTTGTATATACGATGAGATCAAGATCACTCAATCCAAGTTCAGCATCGATGCCGCGTATAATTTCTCCAATATAGCCAGTGCCCAGATCTGGTACGAGAACCCCGATACTGTTGGTTCTACCCCCTGCCAGACTGCGTGCCTGCCGGTTGGCGACATATCCCAGCCGCCGCATCGTTTGTTGAACACGATCCCGCGTTTCTTGTTTTACATGAATATCACTATTGATTACCCGCGAGACCGTCGCATATGAAACGTGCGCTTCTGCAGCGACATCAATTATTGTGACTTCGGAAGATTTATTTTTCTCCATCGTGAATGTGAACGTTTACATGATATTCTATTTTTTATGCCTTTTCGCCCCGGAAAAACAAAACACGCACGATTTCTAGAGCTGGAAGGCATAATTAATGCTTATATAACCAATAAATGGGGAAAAATCGAAATTTCTGCTAAGAAAAAAATTTCTATTTCATGTAAACGCTCACATTATAATAGCATTAAAAACAACCGGAGTCAAGAGTTTTCCCATAAGTTTTATAATATAAGCGGTGGGCGATTTTTGCGATGGATATCTATTCAATATTGTGATTTCTTTCTACAGCATTACTAGGTAACTCCTGCGCAGTTTAGCATGCAGGAGCCCGCATAGCTTTCCAAGACTTATAAACACTCACCCTTCAACTACGCATCTTCATGCATCCGCATGCCTGTTAGGTGACATTATTGGTCCAGGGTACATCTTTCTGCCAATCAATTACCCTATAACAAGACCCGAATTCACTTAGACGGATCAAAAGGTAACCCAACTGATTAAGAATCAGATTGTTAGAATTAAAACCGGTTGTTCCTTTGTTCCGAAGCTCTATAATGAATAATGGTCACCTTTTGCCGACCATGCAGGATGCGTCTGCACAGCAGATAGTTGAGCTGGTTACACCAACTCCAGTGCAGCTACCTGAACCAATCCATGTGAAATAAGTGTTGCAATCAGTTGCACACGGTTGCACACGACGACCTAATATGCAATAGGAATTGAGTACAGATCCCTCCTGACCACCATATAAGACAAGAAAGCCGGCTAAATAACCGGCTTTATGGGGAAATTACAACATTTCTTGTGGACCTGGCGGGATTCGAACCCGCGGCCTCTTCAGTGCGATTGAAGCGCGCTCCCAACTGCGCTACAGGCCCATTACAAACAAAATTGTATCTTACCGCACATCCACTGTCAAGCAGCACTGCACACTCGTGCGCCTGTGCTTATTGTCGCCGCCTTCAGCAATCGAAATCTCCCTCAATCCAGCCACTTTCTCCCCCTCGCCAATCAAGCTATAATTCCGTGATGGGTAATTGGGAGAGAATATGATGAAACTAGATCAACCACATAGTAATGCACAAGTTTTACGGCAGGCTAAGTTACAGCATATCCTCATCTCCGCCGGGTTGGACAGCCTGATCCTCAACCCCGGCCCCAGCCTGGTCTACCTGACCGGTTTGCACTTCCACCTGTCTGAGCGACCAGTGCTTGTATTTTTCACGCCAACAGCATCTCCGATCATCGTCCTGCCGGAATTGGAGCAGCAGAAGCTCCGCGATCTGCCGTATTCCATCCAGGCATTCCCATACGGTGAAGACCCCGCCCAATGGGGTAAGGTCTTCCAAGCTGCTTTTCTGGCTTCTAGGTTGGAAAATGCCCGGAATGGCGTTGAGCCAAAGCAGTTACGCCTGCTCGAATATCGTTTACTGACCGATGCAGCCCCAAAAACAGAATTTATTTCTGCGCAGGAGAGTGTTTCAAGTTTACGCATGTTTAAGGATGAGAGTGAACTATCAGCCATGCGGAAAGCTGTGGATATCGCTCAAAAAGCTTTAACCGCCACTCTGCCCAATGTGAAAATCGGTCTTTCCGAGCGCCAGTTGGCAGCTGAGTTAACCCTACAGCTATTTAACGCCGGCTGTGACCCTGAAATCCCCTTCGCTCCTATCGTTTCTTCCGGTCCCAATTCCGCCAACCCACATGCGGTCCCTTCAGACCGTAAGCTTGCACCAGGTGATTTATTGGTCATCGATTGGGGCGCCAGCTTTCAGGGTTACTTCTCCGATATCACCCGCACATTTGCCATCGGCGGCCTCGACCCCGAATACGCTCTCATGGGCAGCATTGTATTGAGTGCCAATACAGCTGGCCGCCAGGCAGCAAAACCCGGTCTCCCGGCTGAAGCTATCGACCAGGCTGCTCGGGCTGTAATCGAGGCAGCCGGGTATGGAAAATACTTTACCCACCGCACCGGTCACGGTTTGGGGATGGAAAGCCACGAAGATCCGTATATCCGCTCGGGAAACCTGCTTACCCTCGAGCCTGGGATGACCTTTACCATTGAGCCTGGCATTTACCTGCCCGGCAGGAATGGCGTCCGCATTGAAGACGATGTCGTCATCACCCCAACCGGCTCTGAGTGCCTGACGAGCCTTCCTCGTGAAGTGAAGCAGCTGGTTTAATATCCAATAGGATACATCATAGATCCTTGTAAACGGAAAGGAGAGCTTGACGATGATCATACCCACCGCAGAACCCTTCTTTTTCCCAGGCAATCGGGTCGGTTGTTTACTCGTACACGGTTTTACCGGCGCTCCCAAGGAAATGCGCTGGATGGGCGACTTCCTCGCTATTCAGGGTTACACGGTTTTGGGTGTCAGGCTGGCCGGCCATGCCACCCATCTGGAAGATATGATGCGCATGCACTGGCAGGATTGGCTTGCCTCGGTCGAAGATGGCTATCACCTCATCAAAGGCTGTGTGGATGAGGTTTTCATCATCGGATTATCCATGGGCGGCATACTTTCCCTTCTTTTTTCATCCCAAAACCCCGTATCTGGCGTCGTCGCCATGTCTACTCCCTATGCCATCACTGATGATCCGCGCTTGCCGTTTATTAAGCCCTTATCATTGATAATACCAAAAGTTAAAAAAGGACCTCCAGACTGGCATAATCCCGACGCCGCAAAAGATCACGTTGACTATTCCTATAATCCCACCCGAGGCTTGGTTCAGCTTCTCGACTTGTTATCTGAGATGCGTTCAGCACTGCCTTCAATTCGCGTTCCCGCGCTGATCATCCACTCGAAGCAGGATGGTAGCGTGCCTGCCAACAATGCTGAGCAAATATTCGCCGCTCTCGGCAGCTCAGATAAGGAAATTTTCTGGGTCGAAAACAGTGGTCATGTCATCCCGCGTGAGCCCGACAGGCTGCTTGTATTTGCCAAAGTTGATGAGTTTATCCACAAAGTCCAAAACGCTGCACAGCCTTTATGAGCCGTGACTTGGTCCTCCTCAGCATCTCCCTGATGACCTGGGGAGTCGGTGAGGGGATGTTCTTTATATTCCAGCCCCTTTACCTGCAGAAGCTGGGCGCAGATCCCGTCGCAATTGGTTTTATCCTCGCCGCTGCCGGGGTCATGATGACCATCGCCCACATCCCCGCTGGGCACCTGGCAGATCGCATCGGTCGTAAACCGCTTCTCCTGGCAGCTTGGATTACGGCCATGGTAGCTGCGTTTGTGATGGCCCTTGCACCTTCGCTGCCTCTTTTTGTAGTCGGATTATTGTTGTATAACCTCACCGCCTTTGTTTCTTCACCGCTCAGCAGTTATATTACTGCTGCCCGCGATAACCTGAGTGTTACCCGGGCTCTGACCATAGTTTCAGCCTTCTACAATGCTGGATCGCTCCTCGGTCCTGGTCTGGGTGGATTAGTTGGAGAGCGATTTGGTCTGCAAACGATTTATTTCATTTCCGGCGGAATCTTCTTTGTTTCATTGATCGTTCTTTTATTTATCAAATCCCAACCGGTTGAGATCCTTGACCCAGATCAGGTCGGGGATACTAAATTCATCGACAGGCGATTCATCATCTACCTCTCGGTCATTTTTTTCGCCGGGTTTTCAATGTACCTTGCCCAACCGTTTTCATCGAACTACCTGCAGAACCAGCAAGGCTTATCTATCCAATCGATCGGCCTGCTGGGCTCAATTTCCAGTGCCGGGATCGTCTTACTTAACTTAACCGTAGGCAATTTAAATCCATATTTTGGGTATCTATTAGCACAGCTTTCGGTAGCAATTTATTCGATGATACTGTGGCGCAGCACGGGATTTCCATGGTTTTGTGTAGGCTATTTTCTGGTTGGTGGTTACCGCATGTCACGCTCGCTTGCCACGGCGCTTACCAAAAACCTCGTCCACCAATCCAGCATGGGCTTGGCGTATGGCATCACCGAAACGGTCGGGTCCTCTGCGGTCATCCTCGCCTCTGCTGTCGCGGGATTCTTGTATCAATACAAGCCCCCATTGATGTACATCGTTGCATTCTGCCTGATCATAATCGCCATACTGCTCAGTGCTCGCTTTATCCCCAGGCCAGATACCTCAGGAAGAGATTTTATTCCGGTTAATAATGATTTAATTGGAAAGGTTTGATATCACAGTAAAGATTAGAGCTGGCGGGAGGAATTATGGATAGTTTATTCACCTTGGGTCTTCAGATCATTGTCTGGTTCCAATCCATCGGAGCTTGGCTATCTCCGGTGATGAAATTTTTTACTTTTTTGGGATCAACCGAGTTTTACCTGCTGATCGCACCGGCCATACTTTGGTGTGTCGACTCTGTCTTGGGTGTGCGCCTTGGCATATTCTTGATGATCAACGCCACGGTGAACGCTGCCCTAAAAGTGGCCTTCCATGGACCGCGCCCCTATTGGTATTCTTCGGATTTGAAGGTGTTTGGCGGTACCGAGGAATCCTTCGGCGTACCATCAGGGCATGCCCAAAATGCGGTCGTTGTTTGGGGCACCTTGGCTGATCGAATCAAGTCGCGTTTAGCCTGGATCATCGCCATAATCATCATGTTCATGATCGGCATTTCGCGCATTTTCCTGGCTTTGCACTTCCCTCATGACGTGCTCCTTGGTTGGTTGTTCGGGGCAATTATGCTCTGGATCCTCTTACACTTCGAAAGACCCGTCGTTAATTGGATCAAGCAGTTTTCGGTGAGCATTCAGCTTATCGTTATCTTTCTGTTTTCCCTCTTTCTCATTCTTCTCGTTGTCATCGCCCAGCTCACCCTTCGCGGCTGGAGCGTTCCCGTGGAGTGGGTCAACAATGCCCATATCGCCTTCACCACCGAACCGCCCATCAATCCGCTCTCTTATCACAATTTCCTCTCTAGCACCGGGGCATTTTTTGGTCTGGCTTCCGGTTGGATATGGATCTCCAGGTTGGGTGGGTTTTCGATCCGTGACCCATGGTTTAAACTGATCGGTCGCTATATCGTGGGTGTTGTCGGCGTCCTGATTTTATATCTCGGGCTCAACTACCTTCTTCCCCAAGACGAGAATTTTTTCTCCTACGCACTCGCCTATATCCAATTCGCCCTGATCGGCTTTTGGATGTCTGGTTTAGCTCCCTGGCTGTTCGTTAAATTAAAATTGGCTTCCCCCATCAGGTGAAATCTGCAAACAAAAAGGCTGGCGGGATAAATCCCACCAGCCTGCATCACCACAGTTTAACTCATTCTTCCTTCTTTTCTTGAAGGTCCTTTAATCGGGCTGCGATCACGTCAGCTGCGATGTGCGCGGGCACCACCTCATAATGGTCAAATTCCATCGTGAATACGCCCCGTCCACCCGTCATAGAGCGTAAATCGGTGGTATACCTCTGCATTTCTGCCAGGGGCACTTGGGCTGTCACCACCGCATGACCTTTTTCTGTGTCCATCCCTTGCACTCGTGCTCTCCGTGTATTCAGATCGCCTAAGATATCGCCCATATTAGCTTCCGGCACGACGATCCTGAAGTTCATAATCGGCTCACGCAGCACCGGACCTGCATCCTTGAAGGCCAATTTAAAGGCTTCGCGTCCAGCAGTCTCAAACGCGATCGGCTTTGAATCTACCGGGTGTTCCTTACCGTCATACACCGACACGTGCACGTTGAGCACTGGATATCCCGCCACAACGCCTTCCTTCATCACGCTGCGTACGCCCTTTTCGATCGCTGGCATAAAGCTGTTCGAAATCGCACCACCAAACACATCATTCGTGAAAGAAAACGCCTCTTCCTGGTATGGCTCAACTCGCATGAACACCTCAGCAAACTGCCCCGCCCCACCAGTCTGTTTCTTATGTCGGTATTGCGACGAGCTTTGCTTGGTGATCGTTTCCTGGTAAGGCACCTTCGGTATCACCACGATCATCCCTGTCTGGAATTTACCCTCGGCTTTACGGATGGCAACGTCGATGTGCTGGTCACCCATTCCCTGCAGGATGGTCTGGTTGGTGCTCGGCTCCTGCCTCCAGCTCAAGGTCATATCTTCCTCACACAAACGTGTCAGTGTTGGGCTGAGCTTGGCAGAGTCAGCCTGTGTCTTCGGGAAAACTGCTACGCTGAATAATGCATGCGGATATGTGGGCATTGGTAGTGTGAGCGGATGTCCTCGGTCACAAAATGTGTTTCCGGTTGAAGTCGCATTCAGCTTCGGGACGGAGGCAATGTCACCCGCATGGATCAATTTCATCGGGATTTGCTCCTTGCCTCTCAAGAGATGCACCGTGCCAAACCTTTCTTCGATTCCTTTGGTCTGGTTCCACACCCTTGAATCTGAGCTCACCGTGCCGGAATAAATCCTGAAATAAGTGATCCGCCCGACGAAAGGATCCGCCGTTGTCTTCCATACGTATGCCGCCAGGGGTTGGTTGTCCTTCGGGGTCAGCTTTTCTTCCCCATCTTTGCCCTGCGCTACTGCAGATTCCGCTTCGAGTGGGGACGGCATCAGGTTGACAATCGCATCCAGCAGGGTTGACAGCCCAATTTCAGCTGTTCCGGCAGCGACGAACACCGGTATCCAGTTTCCAGCCAAAACTGCTTTTTTAAATCCCCGTACTACTTCTTCGGGACTTAATTCTTCGCCTTCAAGGTACTTCTCCAGCAGCGAGTCTTCACCTTCGGCTGCTGCCTCGATCAGCTGCATCCGTGCCGCCTCCACCTCATCCTTACATTCTGCTGGCATCTCCTGCGCTATTTCGCCTGCCCCGGAGTATGCTTTCATGGTCAAGAGGTCCAGCACACCTTTAAAATTCGCTTTCTCACCCCATGGGAGCTCGACCGGGATTAACCGCTTGTCTGAGATGATTTGGACCGACTCAAGTGCTTTATGGAAATTGGCATTATCCCGGTTCATCTTGTTGATGATGACCATCCGTGGTAATTTAAACACATCACAGTAGGATAGGGCAATTTCCGTCCCAACCTCTGCCCCCGCGACTGAATCCACTATTACCGCTGCACTATCGGCAATTCTCAAGGCTGAAATGACCTCACCCACGAAGTCGGTATACCCGGGTGTATCCAGCAAGTTGATCTTGCACCCTTTATATTCCACCGGGAGCACCGATGTGGATAAAGATATCCCGCGCCGGTTCTCTTCTTCCTCGAAATCTGAGACTGTCGTCCCATCTTCTATCTTTCCCAGGCGGGTTGTTGCGCCTGTAAAATGTAATAGTGCTTCTGCCAGCATTGTTTTCCCCGCGCTGCCGTGCGATACGAGTGCAATATTCCGGATAGACTCAGTCGAATACTCTTTCATTATTAATCCTTCCTTTATTTAACTAGATTCACGCAAACCTTGATTGTAAAGGATACCAGGAAAGTTGTCAAAGTATTGCTCCTGGCCTTCAGATAAAACTTTGAGCAATAAATATTATTTGTCATTGTAAGCCAGTGGTCTACTGGCGGGACATTCTGCGCTTAATTGATATTGATCCAAAAAGTACAATTTTAATATTTTGGGGGGTGAATTTATCCGATCTTTTCCCCACACCTACGATTGTCTTGTAAATTCCTTTTAACTCGAAAATTGAGCACAATTAAATTGGAGTAAAATAGTCCACATGATGCGGAAGTTGTTCTTCAACCTAGCTTATCTCCAGAAACCGGTCTGGGACACAGGCATCTCTCCCCCCGAATTACTGGATTTTATCGCCAATCACAATCCCGGCCGGGCATTGGATCTGGGCTGCGGCACCGGAACCAATTCCATCACCCTGGCTAAACACGGCTGGGAAGTCACCGGTGTTGACTTTGTCAAACGCGCCATCAATCTCGCCCGACAAAATGCCCAGCAATACGCCGTTAACGTCGATTTCCAAGTGGATGACGTCACCCGCCTGGATGCCGTCACTGGTAGGTTTGATCTCATCCTGGATCTGGGTTGTTTTCACAGCCTGCCTCCCTCCACGCGCCAGGCCTATATTCTCAAAATCGATCATCTTCTCACTGATTCAGGCACATTCCTCCTCTATTTCTTCATGAAATCCAACCCCGATGGGGCTGGTCCGGGAGCGACGGATGCAGATATCCGCTTTATCACCCAGAACCTCCACCTGGTATCACGCATAGATAGCACCGAGCGCGCCGAGCATCCCTCTGCCTGGCTCACGCTCCAAAAAAAGTCTCAACCCCGATTGGATGATTAAGTGAGAGTCCTGTTTATTTTCCTGGACGGCGTGGGGTTGGGTCAGGATAATCCTGACGTTAATCCCTTCGCTCGCGTACCCATGCCGAACCTGTCAGTGCTCCTTGGAGGGCATAAGCTAATCACCGACGGGAAACATACAGACGATGGATCCGGTTCGTTCCTGGTCAACACGGAGCGCGCCTCCTTATTATCCCTGGATGCCTGTCTCGGCATAGATGGCGTTCCCCAATCTGCCACCGGGCAGGCCTCCCTGTTCACCGGCATCAACGTCTCCGCACGGATCGGCGCACATGAAGGTCCTAAACCCACCCCTCCGATTGTGGATTTACTGAGTCAGGGCACGCTGCTCACCCAGCTGCAGGCGAGAGGTAAAACGGCTGCTTTGTTGAATGCTTTTCCTCCCCGTTATTTCGAATCAATTGATAACGGTTATCATCTACCCGGGGTGATCGCCCTTTCGGTCGATCAAGCCGGCTTCCACCTAAAAACCCTCGCCGACTTATTCGCTGGTAATGCCATCTCGGCTGATTTCACCGCTGAAGGTTGGCAGTCTCACCTGGGTTTCCACGACACCCCACTTCTCACACCCCAACAAGCTGGCATGCGCCTTAGCGAGCTGGCTGGTCAGACGGATTTTTCAATCTTCGAATACTGGCTCACCGATGTTGCCGGTCATCACCAGGATATGCCGTCTGCCAGCTCATTGCTGGTAACCCTTGACGCCGTGTTTGGAAGCTTGATTAACACCTGGGATTACGAAAAAGGGTTGATCCTGCTCACTTCAGATCACGGCAACCTTGAAGACCTGAGCACCCGTCGTCATACGCGCAATAACGTTCCTCTGCTTGTCATCGGCACTCCGGATCTGCGTAGAATGTTTATCCATCAGCTGGAATTGGCTCGAGGATTACGGAGCGAACCTGATCTTACCGATATCGCTCCAGCAATCTTACAATTTATTAGGTGAAAGCAGGTAGGTTAGATGATCCCTACCTGTTTCCCCACTTGAGAGAATATCTCCAACACCCTGCCCAATTGCTCGTCAGTGTGCGTAGCCATATAGCTTGTACGCAGCAGCTGTTTACCCTCAGGTACCGCCGGTGAGACCACCATATTCACATACACACCGGCCTCGAACATCGCTTTCCAAATGATCGCTGCCCGCATGTCATCCCCGACATAAATTGGAATGATAGGGCTTTCTGAACCGCCGGTGTTAAAACCAAGCTGTTGGTAGTTTCCCCGCATAAATGTGCCGATATCGTTCACCCGCTTCACCCTCTCCGGCTCTTCCTTCATCACAGCTAATGCCGTTAAAGCCGCGGCTGCATTTGCCGGAGGGATGCTTGCACTGAAAATCACCGAGCGAGCATGGTGCTTAATGTAATGGATGATATCGTCATCTCCTGCGATAAACCCACCCAGTGATGCCAGCGATTTGCTGAACGTTCCCATGATCAAATCCACTTCATTTGTCAGGCCAAAATGTGCTGCTGTCCCCCTGCCTCCTCCCAGTATTCCCAGTGCGTGGGCATCATCTACCATTAATCTTGCTCCATACTTCTTACACACCTTGGTAATTTCAGGTAGCAGCGCAATATCACCTTCCATGCTGAACAAGCCATCTACTACAACCAGCTTCCCGAACTTGTCATCTATCTTACTAAGAACTTTTTCCAGGACTTCCATGTTATTATGCTGGAAGCGCTTCACCTGACCCCAGCCAAATCTGGCTCCATCGACGATGCTGGCATGGTCTTCCCGGTCCAAGATCACCACATCATGACGATCGACTAATGAGCTGATTGTTCCCAGGTTGACCTGCATTCCAGTGGAGAAGACTAATGCTGCTTCCTTCCCCACCCAATCTGCCAGTTCGTGTTCCAGCTGCTCGTGCAGCTCCAGCGTCCCGTTTAGGAAGCGCGAGCCCGTACAGCTTGTGCCGTAAACCTTGATC
>JBGOXS010000047.1:0-15280 GCA_041479245.1 Anaerolineae bacterium | reverse complement strand
GGGATGGCAATCGTATCCGGTCGGATGGCGGGATAACGGTAAACGGCAACTTCTATCTCACCAAAGGCTGAAATCACCTTCACCACATCATCGTCCTTTATCCCCAGGTGATCTGCCGTTGCCGGGTTGATTTCAACCCAGCTGTTCCACATCACAGTGGTGGTTGGATCAGGCGTCTCCTGCAGCCAGGGTTTGTTCGCCCCAGTGCCATCCCCGAGAATGGGTGACATAAATGGGAACAGGTAGAACTCGCCCGAACCATCAAAGCTTGCCATTGTAGAAGAGAGTGGCTGCATCAGGGCATGGGCGCTAATCGGGAACCTGAGACCAGGCAGGGCACTCCACCAGCCTCCGAACTGCTGGAAATCAGCCATAAAGGTTTTAATCTCGGAAGCGTTATAAAACCCCTCCTGGGTCACTAGGTCGACCAAAGCATTCTCCATAAAATTGATAACGTCTGTGTAAGGAAAGGCAGTTGCCAGATCCCCACCGATGGCCTGAACCGCGGCCAACAGGACGTCCGCAGTTGCACGGGTGTTATAAATGGGAGCTACCACGGGTTGTGAACCAGAGATTACTACCCGATCGGCACCCCCGTTTGCTTTCTGATAGCCCCAGGATTCAAGCCCAGTGTGATCAGGCAGTATATAGTCCGCCTGCAGGGAGGTTTCATCGGGATATGAGGCAAAAGAAATTACCTGAGGCACCTTTGCCAGGGCATCATTAAATCCGAGACCGGCGGGCAGCTCGAATAGCGGGTTGATCCCGTGTACAAACAAAGTTTTTACCTCACCCTGCCGCATGCTTCCGATCAGGTCATTTACTTCCACGATTGAACTAGGCAGATGAGGTAAAGTTGGTTTTACAGCGGGGAGAGGGCTGAGAAAGACACCACCCACTTTCCCTAGATTATCCACCAAGGCATTCAATGCCAATACAGCTTGAGCAGCCTCAACGCCGTTACTCGCCCCAAAAGCAGACCCGCCCGGGATAGCCATTGGCGCGGAGGCATTTGAAAAGATACTTGCCAAGCGCTGCAGGTCAGCCACAGCTACCCCACTGGATGAAGCTGCTATTTCAACATCCACACCTATGTAGGCATTGGGTATAGCGCCGCCGTGGAATTCAGCAATTAACCGGCCAATTGCCAGAGCGACAATCCCTTCGGTCCCCGGAACCACCGGCACCCATTCATCAGCGGAGGCAGCAGTTTGCGATAGCCGCGGTTCGAACTGAACCATGTACCCGCGTTTCCCGGTGGTGCCGCGCCGCATGTGGGCAAAACCCCGGCTGTAAGCCAGGGGGGATATGTAAGTTTCTAGGAAGTTCGCCCCGAAGGAGAAAGTAACGTCTGCATTCGCCAGGTCAAAATAAGGTAGGCTGCTATCGGAAAACTGTTTTTCAATCGCCTTAACAAGGGTAAGGCGGGCATCGAAAATCTCGTGTGCTCCGTAGCGTACGGGTGGCGGTGCTCCCAAAGCAGCACACAGCTCACTCGCCAGGTCGAACAGGTGGTCGGAGGACATTCCCAATAAAAAGGCGATTTGACCGGGGGGGTTATTCTGGAACGCATCCTGTACTATACTCACCGACTGGTCCCAGCTCAGCTCAGTAAAGTTTTTACTTCCCCGTCCTTCTTGTTTGACCGGGTTCTGGACGCGGTCGGGGTTGTAAAGCCCCTGCAATGCGGCTTGACCACGCGAGCAGGTCTTCCCCTGGTTTATTGGATTAAGCGGATTTCCCTCCACTTTGAGCGCCCGTCCCTGTTCCGTCCGTACTACTATCCCGCAGCCCGCCGGGCATTCCCTGCAGGTGCTGGCGTAATATGTGCTTTGACCGTTGTAGGTATATTCAGGCATGCGCGTGTAAGGCTCGCGCACCACATACCTCGATAACGGTCCACAACCGGTGAGCACAGCCGCGCCTACAGCCCCAATACCGGCTGTCTTGAGGAACCCTCGCCTGCTCATCTTAGTTGTCATAAATTACTCCGAGTGAAAGCTGCAGTTTAGCCATATTCAAATCACCGATGACACGTCGCACAATCGGTTAGTAAAGTTGTCAGCTCTTCATCACCCGCCGCGATGGTCCGGTGGCAGTGCAAGCACCAGCCCATGTTCAGGTCATGGCGCGGTTGTGCGACGGTCATTCGGCTCAGCTCGCCATGGCAGGTTTCGCAGTTCAAACCATAGGCTACGTGCGGGCGGTGATTGAAATAAACAAAATCCGGCAATATAAACACCGGCACCCACTGTATGGGCTCATTATTTTTGACCGCATCCGCCAGCTTCTGCTGGTCTGCGTTTTTAATCGCTATTTGCTGGTGGCAGCCCCAACACTTGGTTTCGGTGGGTAGGCCTGAAGAACGACCCTTCCAGGCACCAGGATGGCAGTATAGACATTGCACCCCAAACCCCAGATGCAGGCTGTGGTTGAACTGGATGGGTTGAGGAGGATACTGCTGCGTCAGCCAAATGCCATAGGATGCCGCACTCAAGAAAAGGACAAATACGATGCCGACAGTAATCAGGAATACAGGTTTCTTCACCAGTACGAGAAGCTTACCAGACCAATCATAGGACTTAATTCTGGTAGGAAGCGTCTTGAGTCTATCGAGCATGATTATCCCTCATGAGTTGCGTTGCCTTCGTTTACGGAGTATGACCACAACGACCACAGCCATTAAAATAAAGCCTCCAATAAATGCAGCTGATACTACCATCATACCTGCGATTGTACCCAGGCCGGTCAAAATCCCGGTAAAAAGATTATGTGCCGGTCCACCAACCAGGGGAGAAGGAGTGTTCTGTGGGTTGTGGGTGGGTTCGCTGACGATCTCTCCGCCAGCAGGCAGTGTTTGCACGTACGCCAGCACATCACGCCCGTCCGAAGGCTGCCAACCCAGGCTGATCCCCACGGGCATGTCCGTTCCGGCTACACCGTAGCGCGTGCGGTGAAGGAACCTCCATGGATCCCGGCTGGCGACGCTGCCCAGGTACTCGTTAATCCCCTCGATCCGAAGGACAATCGTTTTTCCATCCTCACCGTGACATTTGCTGCAAGTAGATTTATATAAATCCATCCCGTGGTCTAGATTGGGATCAATTACCTGGAGCGAGATGGGGTTTATATAGGTAGAATCATCGATGATTCCGAACTTCAAGAATTCTGCCAGTTGAGTCAGAGATGTGTCATCCATGTAGGCAGAAAAGTCGTGCGCAGGGTCAAGACTGCCATGAAAGTGGCGAACGATATCGTCCACCGTTAACCCCTGTACCAATGTCCATAGATCCGGAAAACCTGTATAATGTGAGCCTGCCTGATATTCCCCTTGACCACCCTTGTAATCCCATCCATGGCATTCGTTGCAGCGCCAGGTATCACCACCAGAGCGAGTGTTGGTTGTCTGGCGGCTCCAAATTGGCATGTTCGTTGTTGGTGGATCTACCCCCAGAACAGCGTACCATTTATCATACAACTGGCCTCCACGGATAAGGTCTTCCTGGGAGGGGGGGATATCCGCTGCAATCGCCGTACCTACGGACAGCAATGCAACGATGGCGAAAAGTATAAAAATGGTACTTCGGGGTTTCTTCATCACCATACCTCGCTCCCAAACGTCTGGATGGCTTGCAGAGATTGCCCGTGCATTAAATTATACATCATGAGAAATAAAAATAAGTAACGGATAAATTTCTCTCATGATATACTATTCTCACGTTAATGATTACTCACTTTGGCAAATGATTTAATCCACTATCATGAAATTAATCATGCTTGCCCTGGGAATAGTCATAAAGTATGACCTTACCAAAAGGAAACGCACATGAGACGTTATGTGATCATATTCATTTTGGTTATTGTCAGCACTTTCGTGGTTCACGAATGGCTAATGCTCGTCCATCTTTTCCCGCGTGAAGCCAGTGCCCAATCGATACCCGTCGACCAGCTCTTTCATGTGCATTTATGGGTGATATCCTTTCTATTTTCATTGATCATGGTCACCCTGATCTACAGCCTGATCGTATTTCGCCGCCGAAAGGGCGAGACGGGTGACGGCGCGTATATCACCGGAAATTCCACCCTCGAAATGACATGGACCGCGATCCCATTGATGGCTGTGCTCGTCTTGGCATATGCCGGGGCGAAAACACTGGGCGCTATCAGGGTGATCGATCCAACCGCCTTACAGGTGAAGGTGACTGCAGGTCAGTGGTATTGGCGTTATTCGTACCCAGAATTTGGAGTTACAAGCTCTGATTTATATCTGCCAGCCAACCGGCAGATCGACCTGCAAATGACTTCGGTGGATGTGATCCATTCCTTCTGGGTGCCTGAATTCCGTGTCAAGCAGGATATCATTCCGGGACGGACGGTGGATTTGCGCGTTACACCCACTCTGATAGGTGAATATACGGTACGTTGTTCGGAGCTGTGCGGGTTGAGGCACGCTTACATGGAAGGCAAGGTCAATGTCGTCTCGCAAGGCGATTTCGACAAGTGGATTGCCCAGCAGGAATCGGCCGCGCCGGAAAGCCCTGAGCTGCGTGGTCAGCAGCTCGCCCAGGACTATGGCTGTATTAACTGTCATTCCGTCGATGGCTCACCCAAAACCGGTCCGAGCTGGCTGCACCTGTACGGATCGATAGTGAAATTGACCGACGGCACGTCAGTTACCGCAGATGATAATTACTTGAAAACCTCCATCATCCAACCCAACGCTCAAGTAGTGTTAGGCTTCCCGTCGAACGTGATGCCTGATTTTTCCACAGTTCTTGACCAGACGATGGTCGAATCGCTGGTAGCCTACATCAAAACCCTGAAATAGCGGAGGCGCTATGAGGAAAATCTATTCCATCGGGCTGGTACGCGGTCTCCTGTGGCAGATATTGGGGACAGCCGTTGGCATTGGGATCCTTACAGGAATCCGCTACCTGCTCGGGCTCACCCCCTGGAAACCTGAATCAGCTTTCGTGTTTGGAGCGTTGCTCGGAGCGTTGTTTTTTGTCTACGGGATTGGCGCTGTGGACGGTTGGATAAAGGTGGCTTCCGGGAAGGAAGCTCCAGAGTTGGATGAAACTAACTGGGGACGGGCACGCTACTTTGGCGTTTCGCTAGATCACAAAGTCATCGGTATCCAATACCTGGTCTTATCGCTGGTTTTGATGCTGGTAGGTGGTTCTTTCGCCATGCTCTTCCGCACTGAGCTCGCCAACACAGGGTTACAGTTCCTTACTTTGATGGAATATAACACCCTCATGTCTTTGCACGGCATGGTTATGATCGTCGGTATATTGGTGGGTGTTGCCGCGTTTATGAACTATCTCATCCCGATGATGATCGGCGCGCGGGACATGGCTTTTCCACGATTGAATGCCTTCGCCTTCTGGTTAGTAGTGCCAGCCAGCATCATCCTGATTTCCAGTATGGCTTTAGGAGGTTTTGACACCGGCTGGACCGGCTACCCGCCACTTTCTGTACGCGCACCTATTGGGATCCAGATGTTCTTCCTGGGTGTATCGCTGGCAGGCATGGGGACGATCCTGAGCTCACTCAATGTCATCACCACTGCCTTACGTATGCGCGCCAAGGGCATGACCGGTTTCCGGCTACCAATTTTCGTGTGGGGCTCCCTCGCCACATCAATGATCAGCCTGACTGCCACCCAGCTTATCGGCCTATCCTTCCAAATGGTCATGTTCGAACGGTTATTCGGGATGGGCTTTTTCGACCCTGCCAAGGGTGGAAACCCAATCTTATTCCAACACCTCTTCTGGTTCTATTCGCACCCGGCGGTTTACGTGTTCGTCCTGCCGGGCTTGGGGATCATCAGTGAACTGCTACCTGTATTTGCGCGTAAACCGCTATACGGGTATAAATGGGTCGCCATCTCATCGTTTGGGATTGCCTTGATCGGCTTCTTGGTATGGGGGCACCATATGTTTGCCTCCGGCATGGCAGAATACTTACGCGTCCCGTTCATGTATAGCACACTGTTGGTGGCAGTCCCGACGGGGGTTAAATTCTTCTCCTGGTTGGGCACGCTTTGGCGGGGAAAGATCGTATTCCCGGTGCCGATGCTGTTTGTTCTGGCAGGAATCGTGGTATTCCTGCTCGGGGGGCTGACAGGTCCGCCCAACGCTACCGTCGCTACCGACCTGCAGCTCACGGATACATACTTCATCGTCGGTCATTTCCACGACACGATGTTTGGCGGCTATATCTTTCCCTTCTTCGCTGCTATTTATTACTGGTTCCCCAAGATGACTGGCAGGCGGCTGAACGAAACCCTCGGCAAGATCCACTTCTGGCTGATGACTCCTGCTTTCATCACGCTTTCGACATTAATGATGCGAATTGGACTTCTGGGCATGCGCCGACGTATCGCTGATTATGATCCCTCACTAGGCGTCACCATCGACAACCGGGTGATGACAGTGGCAGGTTTCCTCATCGCCCTGGGAATCCTAACGTTCCTCATCAACGCATTTTGGAGCTTGCGTCATGGTGAGATTGCTACAGGCAATGTTTGGAATTCACGGTCCCCTGAATGGCAGGTGCCATCTCCTATGCCAATCCACAATTATGATAAACCGTTTGAGGTCGTTGGCGAGCCATACGATTACGGGTTACCAGACTCACAATATATAAAATTCATCGAGGAGGAGTGAGATGGAGCATCAGACCAAATCCTCCGCAATGCAGCTTGGTTTATTGGTATTTGGAGCCCTGGCGATCCTCACCGCGGTCGAATTTGCCATCGCACTGACAACCAATCTCTGGCAGGTGCTTGCAGTTATCCCGTTCATAAAAGCCGGATTGGTACTGTACTATTACATGCACATCTCCCGCTTGTTCGAAAATGATGAAGACGTCGATAAAGAATCTTTCGCATATAAGCTGGCAACTAACCGCATCGGGTTGTGGTTATTCCTACTATCTGACATGTTCATTTTCGGCGGCTTGATGATCTCACGCATCAACCTGCTAGGCCTGACCCGTCCAGACTTGATCCAATATCTCGGATTAGGGGTAACCACCATTTTGCTCATTTCTTCATTTTTCGCTAACCGCGCTGAAGTCTCCATGGAATCCGGCGACCGAAGGCAGTTCCTGGTGAGTATTTCCATCACCATGAGCCTAGGTATCCTATTCCTCCTTGGCGTCTTGGGTGTGGAATGGCGTCTGGCACCGTTTGGGCCATCGACCAACCTGGCTGGAGCGATATTCTATATCATGACAGGTTTCCATGCTTTCCATGTGTTCTCTGGAGTCATCTTCCTGGCGATTGTCCTGCGTAACGGCGCCCATGGACTTTACTCCAGCGAAAAGCATTGGGGTGTCGAAGCCTCGGTGGTGTATTGGCATTTCGTGGACGTAGTCTGGTTTTTCTTCTACCCTGCTTTGTATCTGATAGGCTCGCTGGCGAAGTAGAGGAAGATTTTTAGTATTGGCAGGTGAGCCCATGAGCCGGAAATACCTTGTCATTGCCATGCTGTTTGTTGCTGCTTTAGTATTAGTCGGGTTGGGTTACACCTGGTATACGAACGAACACCCTGAATTTCATGGCTCTCTGATCACCCCAGCCGCGCCCACTGGTGATTTTTCACTTACCAGTCAGACGGGTTCGACGGTCAAGTTATCAGATTTTCGCGGCAAGTACGTGCTGTTGTATTTTGGATTCACCAACTGTACCTCCGAATGCCCACTGACGATGGGTTTCCTTAAACAAATGCACGATAAGCTTGGCACCCTCACCGATCAGACGCAGGTAGTCATGGTTTCCACCGATCCTGCTCGCGACACCCCTACTGCTATGGGAGATTTCCTCAGCCATTTCGATCCATCCTTCATCGGCCTCACTTCCACCAAGGATAACCTACAACCTGTGTGGTCTGAATATGGGGTGACCGTCCTGGACAATGGCGAGACACACTCCTCGTACCTTTACCTGATCGATCCACAAGGTAACCTGATTGCCACCTATCCCCTGCTTCAGAACGCCGATGGCATCACTGCTGATATCCGCAACTTGATCAATGGAAAATGACCCTTCGTAAAGAACTATTAATACGAATGTTGATCTTCCTAGCCATCGGACTGGTTGCCTCTGCCATATTCAGCGAGATCACTTTCCGATTGCAGGCAGATACTTCCAGCCGGGACCCAACAACCATCCAGCTCGTTATCCCTGCGGGTACGGCCGCTAAGGTCGCCCAAGGACAAAGTGTTATTCCCGCCGGGCAAACGTTCGTGGTCGGCGACACTCTGCAAGTTAAAAACGAGGATTCGGTCACCCAAACACTCGGACCTCTGGTCATCCCACCGGGCGCCACTGCCAGCATGAAACTGGACCAGGCCGGCAGCTTGAGCTATACCTGCTCCTTCCAGCCGACTAAATATTATGGGATAGAAGTCCTGCAGGGTTTGACCTTTGGCATGCGGCTGGAGGCCTCCTTGCTCGCCGGTCTGCCTTTGGGCGTGCTGCTCGGTGTTTATAGCCTGGTGGTAAAGCCGCTGAAACCGAAGGTAAAAGTACCCGCACCGTGACCCCTGTCAAGTCGATAATCTTATGACCGATATTGTGCGCCTGATATTCTCACGCAGGTGGTGGTGGACCTCGCTCCTGGTAGTTGCAGGGATTGGAGTGACGATTCGCCTGGGATTCTGGCAGCTTGACCGGAATGCTCAACGTCAGGCAGAAATCAGCCATATCCAGTCTGTTCAGACTATGCCATTGCTTGACTTGAACCAGCGTCCAATCCCTGGTGACCTGACTGGCATGGAATACCGCCCTGTCAGTGTAACCGGAATTTATGATTTCGACCATCAAGTGGTGCTGCGTAATCAGGTCAGGAGTCGCATGACAGGCAGTGACCCTGGTGTTGCCCTGCTCACTCCACTCGTACTGGAGGATGGACAGGCAGTTCTGGTGGAACGCGGTTGGATCCCGATAGATTACAGCACGCCCCAGTCATGGCGTCAATTCGATCAGCCGGCGACTGTTCAAGTGCAGGGTGTCTTTCGGCGATCGTTGAATAAAGGAGAAATGGGCAGCGCGGTGCGTGACCCAACCCTTACCCCAGGACAGACTTCCCTGGATTATTGGAACTTTGTTAACCTGCCCCGCATTCAGGAACAGATGCCTTACCCGCTGCTTGATATGTATATCCAGCAGGCACCCGGCACAGATCCTGAAGCATTGCCTCACAGCCTGCTGGAGCAGCCTGACCTCGACCCAGGGACTCATATAGGGTTCGCTCTACAATGGTTCTTCTACGCCGGACTTTTGCTGGTCGGCTACCCAGTCTGGTTGAGAAGGCAAAAAAAACCTTCCCAAAATAGGGAAGGTACGATCTAGAGGCTTTATCGCGATTTTTTCTTCTTCTTCCCCTTTTTCTTGCCTTTTTTCTCCTTCAGCGGCACCTCATCGGTCATTAGCTCGACTGCTGTTAAACCTGACTCTTCCGCTACTTCAGCATGGTACATCTTTTTAATCGCTGTCAGGTCGACGGTCGGCTCAGGGTATTTCATGTTCAAACCTTCCAACGTGTCCACCAGGATCTGAGATACCACCAGATCACGGAACCATTTATGATTAGCGGGAATCACATACCATGGGGCATAATTAAAGCTGCATTTGCTTAGTGCATCCATGTAAGCCGCCTGGTAAGCATCCCAATATTCCCGTTCGGTGTAATCCGACTCGCTAATTTTCCACTGCTTATCGCTTTCATCAAGCCGGTCTCTGAAACGCCTGAGCTGTTCGTCTTTGTCAATATGCAAGAAAAACTTGACGATGGTGGTACCGGCGTTTGCCAGCTGGCGCTCGAATGAGTTGATTTCATCGTATCGTTTGGACCAATTCTCTTGTGGCACCAGGTTATGCACTCTCACCACCAGTACATCCTCATAGTGTGAGCGGTTGAAAACGGTGATCTGCCCCTTTCGAGGTGTACGCTGGTGGATGCGCCAGAGGTAATCGTGAGCCATCTCCTCAGCCGTCGGAACCTTGAAACTCGCCACAGAGCAGCCCTGTGGGTTCCACGCTGACATCACGTGGTGGATGGTTCCATCCTTTCCACCCCCATCCATCGCCTGCAACACGATGAGCAAGTTGTGTTTATTCTCAGCGTACAACATGGCTTGCAGCTCGCTCAAGCGCTGGCTGTAATCCTTAAGCTCATCGACCACCGCCTCTTCATTCTCGTAATTCCCATGGTAATTGGGGTCGATCTTCCCCAAGTTGACCTTGCTGCCAGATTTTATCTTGAATTGATCGGTGAAAGTCATGTTCGCATCCTCCCGTTGAAAATTATATCATTATGAGACCTATGCTCTGGTCGCATCCCGAGGTAGTTATTTTACTTCTGCTTGCCTGTCACTCTAATATAAGGTATCATCATGTAGGGAATATTGCATTTGTTTTGGATAGATCCGGAGATCTAATCTAATTATGGCAGAATCTGGAGCATAATGCAACAATTCTTAGCCACTGAAACCCTGATCATTGAGCTTCTGTTAATTGTATCCATCGTTGCCATTGCGGTGCGGCGTTTGCGGATTCCATACACGGTCGCCCTGGTCATCGCTGGTCTGCTAATTACCTTCCAGACCACAATCAAATTCGAGCTCACTCCCGAGCTGATCCTGGCATTGTTTGTCACCCCACTGGTCTTCGAAGCTGCTTTTCATCTGAACGTTAATGAGCTTCGACGTAATCTAGCTGCCATACTAATATTGGCAATCCCTGGCGTCATCCTCACCATGTTCATCATTGGTGGGATGCTCCTTTTCGGCATCCATCTGAGCTTGCCGATTGCACTGCTCTTCGGTGCTTTGATCTCTGCCACCGACCCTGTTGCCGTTGTCGCATTATTCCGCACCCTGGGTGTGCCGAAACGTCTGACGGTGCTGATCGAGGGCGAGAGTTTATTCAACGATGGAACCGCCATTGTGCTGTTTAACCTGATGCTCGCGGTAGTCCTTACCAATAAAGTTAACCTTGCCGCCAGTGTGGGGCAATTTTTCATCGTTTCCATCGGTGGAATTCTCGTCGGGTTGGTGCTGGGTTGGCTGGTTGCTCAAGTGATATCGAGAGTGGATAATTACCTGATCGAGACCACACTTACAACGGTGCTGGCTTTCGGATCCTATTTATTAGCTGACCGGTTGGGTTTCAGTGGTATCCTGGCTGTGCTGATGGCCGGGTTGGTCAATGGAAATATTGGGCAGCAAGGCATGAGTCCCACCAGCCGCATTGTGATCTTCAATTTTTGGGAGTATGTCGCCTTCCTCACCAACTCCATGTTGTTCTTGTTGATTGGGCTGCAGGTGAATATCTCTGCTCTGCTGGCTTCATGGCAGCCCATCTTGTGGGCGATCCTGGCTGTTTTTATTGCCCGTATAGTGGTTGTGTACGGGTTGAGCTTTCTTGTTAGGAGGGTTGCAGAGCCCATCCCGCTCAGCTGGCAGCACATTCTCAATTGGGGAGACCTGCGTGGCGCTATCTGTCTGGCGCTAGCGCTCAGCTTACCTCTTTCAATGGGACCGGATCGAGATTTGCTGCGCGTGATGACTTTCGGTGTGGTCTTATTCACCCTGCTAGTGCAGAGTACCACTATGACTCCCCTCGTCCGGCGGTTGAAGATCATCACCCGCAGTGAGGCCCAGGTGGAGTATGAGCTTCAGCATGCCCGCCTGACGGCGATTAGAAGTGCGGATTCCCGACTTGACCGCCTGCATAATGATGGCATGCTTTCCAGCCATACCTGGGAAAAGCTTAAGCGCGGCCTGACCGGTCAGGCCGGTGAACTGGCCGAGAAGGTGCGCGGTTTGCTATTGGCCGACCCTGTTCTAGAGGCAGAAGAGTTGGAGATTGGTTGGCGTGAGATGCTGCGAGCCCAGCGCTCTGCTCTGCTCAGTCTGCGCCAGGATGGGGTCATATCGGACGACGTCTTTGAACAGTTATCCACCGAAGTGGATGCCCAGTTAAGCGAGGGTTTTTCGGCTCTACCGGATGAATCCGAGACCCGTACACAGTTCCTTGAACTCATCCTTAACGATGATACAACTGCCGTCGGCAAGACCATCGCTGAGCTCAATGTGCCTCGTTCTGCAGTGCTTGTCTCCATCCAGCGCGGCGAAGAAATCATTATCCCACGCGGCGATACCATACTGCGTGTGGGTGATGTGGTCACTACACTATGCGAACGCGATACAATTGCGACACTCAAACAAGTGCTATTGGCAGAAGATGGAAAAACAGGTTCCAGGATATGATTTGTGCCTAGAAATGTGTATATTGCGATAGTTGTTTCGGAGAGCTCTTGCAGAATTGAACCTGGCCAGGTAAGCAAAGCAGCAGAAAAACAAGAGCCGTTAAATAAATCCCATGAAGCGTGTACTTTGGTGTAATTTCTGACGAATGAGTAGGAAGCGGTTTATTATTTCTTGAGAAGGGAGCAATACAATGAACTTCGATAGCAATTTATATATATGGCTTTTTCTACCATTAATGGTATTTTTTGCTCGATTAACGGATGTTACTCTTGGTACTCTGCGCATTATTTTTATCTCGCGAGGAAAAAAGAATGTGGCTCCGGTGCTCGGTTTTTTTGAAGTTTTCATCTGGATCACGATCGTCTCCCAAATCGTTAGCCATGCACATAACATCCTCGCGTATGTCGCCTATGCAGCAGGTTTTGCCGTTGGTAATTATGTAGGGATGTACATTGAAGGTCGTCTTGCCATTGGTACCCAGGTGGTGCTTGCCATTGTACAAGACCATGCTTCCCCGCTTATTGCCCATCTGCGAGCGTCAGGTTTTGGTGTGACCGCCGTGGATGGATCAGGTGCTAATGGTGCCGTTAAACTGATCTACACTATTGTTCGTCGTCGGAATCTGAATGATGTTTTATCGATTATTCACGAAACCCACCCACAAGCCTTTCTTTCCATCCAGGATGTCAACTCGACGCACAAAGGCATCTTTCCTATCCCAACACCTTCTCAAATTAGTGTGTTCTATCCAATGAAATCAAAATGATCATTGCATAGAAAGGTATTGGCTAGCCCAATTAGCCTCCATGTTTCCGTACTTAATTTAATACTTGCGTGAGATAATATTTATATATAAACCGGTTATTGGCTTCCCCTATCCTGAAACCATTGGTTTGTAAACCGTAATATAAGCAGCATTCTTCGCAATATCAGACTGTGCCCTGTTAGTATTGAGCTTGGATCAGGCCGATTATTTAGGTTACCGTGATTGCTCGCCAGGTTGTGATATTTCTTAATCCAAGCATAAGTTGACATTTCATAAGAATTCGATTAATATAATTGGATATATTGCATCCAAATATGCATGTATGCAAACTTTATAATAATCGAAGTTGTATATTTAATCAATAATAATCACAAGAGTAGGACTAGAAGATGAACAGTCCAGTAATATCCCAAATCAACCGAACCAACGATTGTATGGAAGATCTTCCGTACAACGATACCCAATCATTGATCAAGCAGTTAAGCAGCAGTGATGGTTTCACCCGCATGCAAGCACGCGAAGCTTTAACCTGCATCGGTAAATCCGCTATTCTCGAGCTACTAAAAACCCTTACCACTGCCAATTTGCAACTGCGTTGGGAAATCATCAAAGTTTTGGAAGGCATCAGCGATCCAACCACAATCCCCATCCTGGTCGAGCAGCTGAAGTATGAACACGCTGGAATCAGGTGGGCTGCCTCGAACGCACTGATTGGGATGGGACGCGAAGCGATACCCGCTCTGCTCGAAGCTATGATGCGCGACTTCGATTCAATATGGCTACGCCAGAGCGCGCACCACATCCTTCACGTTTTGAAGGACGATGGCATATTATACGATGCCGAAGAAAAAGTGTTCGAGGCCTTGGAAGGTGTTGAGCCGTCGTCTGCAGTTCCTTGGGCTGCAGAGCGGGCACTTGAAGCACTGCGACATAAAAAAGATAACCCCTCTTCGTTGAGAAGGGGGCTATCATCGCCATTTGTTACCGATAGCTGATCGCTGCTTGGGTTTGATAATTTGTGGGCGCGAGAGGGCTCGAACCTCCGAACCTCACGGATGTGAACCGTGCGCTCTAACCAACTGAGCTACGCGCCCTGGAATACTCAAAACCCCATGTAAAAACTAATTTTAGAAACTACAGTGTTTAGTCGATCCAAAAGGTTTTGCGTGCGCTAGATTTTATCATAAGTAATTAGACTGAACAAGGAATGCATAGAAATGACTTATGATTTAGGAATTAATTGTTAAACAGTTTTTTCGCCTTGGTTTTATCCGCCTAGCTAGCTTCAATACATTTGACGAACACTTCGGTTTTACTCAGTAGGATTAGCCTTAACTGGTTTTGTTTATTTGCGTTATTGACGTCCTGGATTTCAGAGATGGCTTCTGGATTATTTTCAACCATGTAAAAAAAGGAGCTGCGAGTCATCACTTCTTCTCGACACGCCTCAACCACCGTCATTCCGTTATACATATACTGAATGACTTGGGTCACAGAGTTTATGCGAGAGGCTTTGGTGAGGGATTTCATGAGGTCATTACGCAAGCCGTTCTGCCATTTGACGGGATGGATGGCTCTCATCCAACTCAATCTTTTTGATGATTGAAAGTGCGCAATAGACCTATCCAGCGAGCTCTATCTGTGTCAGGTCTAACGCCTTACGACGGCGATGTTCCCAATAGCCGAATGATAAGCCTTTGTCCACTCAAATCCACCCTTTTATATATTGATAGTAATTATACCAATTTGTGTCCAAATAGTACACCTTAATATGAATACAAAATGATAAAGTAGATGTGTGGTTATGCCCAGATAATTGTATAGTGAGCAGGCCACCAAGTTTACATGACTATTAAATTATTAAAAAATAAGGGACAGGAAAAATGAACACAAAAATCAGAATCAGTATTTGGATTGTCGCTTTATTCCTAGTCTTTTCTGGAATAGGGCTGTCTAGCCAGAAGGCATTTGCAGCCAGTGGTATTGCCAATCTGGGCACGGCAGGTATTATTGATGACCGCGGGTCGGCTATCGCAGAATTCTTGGCCAGTCTTCCCTCTAGTGGTATTGTCAATCTGGGCACGGCGGGTATTATTGATGACCGCGGGTCGGCTATAGCAGAATTCTTGGCCAGTCTTCCCTCTAGTGGTATTGCCAATCTGGGTACGGCAGGTATTATTGATGACCGCGGGTCGGCTATAGCAGAATTCTTGGCCAGTCTTCCCTCTAGTG
>JBGOXS010000046.1:0-15300 GCA_041479245.1 Anaerolineae bacterium | reverse complement strand
GGCGGGAGTGGATGGGGGTCGAACCCACCGCGGCCCGCAACGCGACCCGCCACCGGTTTTGAAGACCGGGGAGCCCACCGGAACTCAACCACTCCCAACGGCTAAGGATACCGCAGGGAGGATGAATTTGCAAGTAATCAATGTTAAGAATAGTTAATCAGTGGATGGCAGGTTGAATCAGCTTGAATGCGCTATATCAAGGTAATGACGCTGATAATAGGGAGCAACTTCTCTTTTATGATAAGTAATAAGAAATTTGACATACAGAACTGAAGTTCACACAATTCAGCAAGACTATTCGAGACTCAATCATTGATACTGATTTCGACCTGATCACCTATCTGCGCACCGAGAGTGTTAGCAGCACTTCCATTGACTATAGAAACAGCCAGTGATCCGCTACTATCAATCAAAAATGTTAATGTCCCCACGGGGCGCTCACTAAAAGTTGAAGCTAGACCAATAACTTGTTTTTCTTTTACTTTAACGACCACAGTATTCACGTTTTGTAGGTGACTTAGGTTTAGATTGGTAGACAAGTTACCAAAATGATCGATGTGGATTACCTGACCTAACCAGCCCTTCCGAGTGTGTATTGGCATGGGAATTTCAAGCCGAACCGGATCTACGATTTCTGTGCCGAGGGAGGCAAGCGGTATTCCAAAAGCAAGGTGGGCAGCGACTGGTGCAAAAACATCTCGACCGTGGAAGACTGGAGACACTTCTGGAAGCCAGTATTTAGGATGGTTTAGATGAACGTACTTGATTGTTTCGTTAGTTGCTTCCGCTCGTGCAATAATCAAACCGAACAAGCCATTGTCAGGTCCAATAAAATATTGTGATCCTAATTGAGCTGCTATGCCACGGCGGGAAGTTCCAACACCAGGATCAACCACTGCGACATGGATTGTTCCATCAGGAAAATAAGGTGCCGTTCGCATGAGTAGAAGACCGGCCTCAAGGATATTTTGTGGTGAGATTTCGTGACTCAAGTCGACAATCTGAACGTCTGGCGCAATTTTCCAGATTACACCCTTCACAATACCCGGATAACCATCGCGGGTCCCAAAATCGGTTAATAAGGTAATGACGGTCATAGATCTATTTTACAATGAACACAGTACCCACCATCCCAGCACCAGAGTGAATCGATAAACCAGGTGTAACTTCCACAAGCGGGATCTCTTCAGGGCAGTGCATCCGGCTGCGAATTTCACTCGTGAATTGCTGGGCCATCTCGGGTGCGTTTACGTGCAGAATGCACATTTTCTCGATATGCTTATCGCCAGTTTTTATCGCGGCCAGCTCAATTACACGTTCCCAGGCTTTTTTCTGTGTGCGAACGCGCTCCAACAAGTCGAGTTTCCCGTCGCGAATGGTGAGGATAGGTTTAACATTCAGCATGTTTCCCATGCTGGCGGCGAGGTTGCTCACGCGCCCGCCCATGGCGAGATACTTCAATGTAGAGAGGGCAGCAAATAAATGGGTGCGTGGCTGGAGGTCTTCGATGATGGCGGAAATATCGGAGATAGATGCCCCTTCTGAGGCTGCTTCAGCAGCGGCCAAAGCCAAGTAACCCAGACCCATAGATAGGGTTCCAGAATCGATGACCAGGATTTCACGATCGGGGAAGGATTCGCGCGCAGTGAGGGCAGCACTGTAAGTCGCGCTGACTTCTTTACTCACGCACAGGCAGATTATTTTCTGCACTCCTGAATCGAATGTTTTCTTGAAGGCAGTGATATATTTTCCCGGAGAGGGCGCAGCGGTGGTCGGCAGCCGGCCTTCCTTATCAATGCGACGGAAAGTATCGGCATCATTGATGGCATAGACTGCCTCATAACTCTCCTCGCCGAAGTTGATGGTCATAGGGATTTGGTAGAGGTTATAGCGGGCAGCAAGAGCGAACGGGATACTAGAGTCAGTATCGGTAATAATAGCAATTTCCTGCATGTCTGCACCTCGTGGATTTTTCGTTCCTTATACCATTAACCCCCATTAGTCTGTGGGGGTGTGATAAAATTGCCGGCAATTGTCCGGTTGTATAGGTGATACCCTATCAGTCATTATATTTGTGTTTGGAGGATGTATGGATAATAAGCAATTATTGGCCAGAGTCAAAGAGGATGAGATAAAGTTCATATCGCTCCAGTTCACAGATGTTACTGGGACGGTGAAGAGTGTGGATATTCCCATTGGAAGATTGGAAGGTGCTTTAGACGATGGTGTGTGGTTTGACGGTTCATCGGTGGAGGGGTTTGCACGCATCCAGGAAAGTGATATGCGGCTCGTGCCTGACATCGACACTTACGCTGTACTGCCATGGACGCTCCCCGAGCTGCGGCGGGCGCGTATCTTCTGTGAGATTTTCCAACCGGATGGTGTACCGTTCCCTGGTGACCCACGGGGCACCCTGAAGCGTTTGTTAGTAAAATTGGCAGAGAGAGGTTGGAAATATAACGTTGGCCCGGAGCCTGAGTTTTTCCTATTTCGGGGTGGAAATGGTCACGAAAGCATCCATCCAGTGCCGCATGACGTGGGCGGTTACTTCGATTTCTCGGCGAATGATGATGCGGTGAGGGTGCGCACAGAGTTAATGGATGCCCTGGAGGGGATGGGGCTGGAAGTGGAGACGGGTCATCATGAGGTTGCGCTGGGTCAACATGAGATTGACTTCCGTTTCGATGATGCCTTGCGAACTGCCGATAACGTCCTAACGCTTAAGTACACGGTCAAGGCGATCGCTGCACAACATGGCTTGATTGCGTCCTTCATGCCGAAACCGATTTACGGAATTAACGGGTCGGGCATGCACGTACATCAGTCTATGTGCGACGTGCAGGGGAAGAATCTATTCTCAGACCCAAAAGATGATTTCCATTTATCATCGATGGCGTATGCTTTTATCGCCGGTCAGCTGGCCCACGCACGGGCACTGGCAGCCATCGTGGCGCCGACGGTAAATTCGTATAAAAGGTTGGTGCCTGGTTATGAAGCCCCGGTATACATAGGCTGGGCACAGATCAACCGGTCAGCGCTGATTCGCATCCCGAGATGGTCAGAGGGCAGGGATCAATCCACGCGAGCAGAGCTGCGCTTCCCAGACCCGTCTTCCAACCCATACCTGGCATTCACCACCATGTTGGCAGCAGCGTTAGATGGAATTGACCGGGATCTGAAATGCCCGAAACCATTGAACCACGTTAATGTGTATGAGCTGACGGATGACGAGCGGAAATCCTTGGGCGTGGCTGAATTGCCAGGATCGCTGGGAGAGGCGCTAAACGAGTTGGAGGCGGACGCAGTAATTAAAAGTAGCCTCGGAGCGACGCTGTATGAGGCATTCGTACGGGCGAAGTGGGAGGAGATCGAGGAGTACCAAATGAAGGTCACCGATTGGGAAGTAGAGAGGTATCTGGAGCAGGCGTAGAGAAATTTTAACCTTGTCAACAGATGGATAACGGATTACCGGAAAATAGCCGGTAATGGTTATTAGAAAGTTGACCTGGTAAACGGAGATCGGTAGAACGCCCGTAACAGGTTATCGGATATAACAGCTGGCATAGGCTGGAGGAAAGCGTAGCTCAGTGCTTGTGATCGATTTGAATTGGTCGCCATCAGCGATGACGATAACGACACCAATTGCTTACTGTAGCCGTGATCAATGATCACGGCTAAAATTTTATATCTGAAAGGGGGTGAAGTTAGTTTCGCGGTCGTAATAATCTTCGTGCTCTAGACGTTTGAGCGTATTAATGACCAGGTAGGTGACGGGGGTCATCAAGGCTTCAATGGAGCACTTGAAAAGGTAATTAGTTATGACCAGGGTGACGAACAAGCTCCAGGGGAAGACGCTGAATAATGTGGCCACAAGCACAAAAACCAGCGAATCGACCAGCTCCCCGACCAGGGTACTACCGATGGTGCGGGTCCACAACCAGCGGCCGCGGGTGAGGATTTTCATCTTAGCTAAAACGAACGAGTTAGAGAATTCTCCGGTCCAGTATCCAAAAAGGCTGGCGAATGCAATCCCACCGGTACTCATCCCACCCAGAATGGCATTATAGGCATCCTGGCCGGCATAGTGCTGCCAGGTGGTTTCACCGGGCAGTCGTCCTACGACCCAGAATACGAGAGAGCTCAATCCCAGACAGAAAAAACCGATCCAGATGACACGACGGGAGCGCTTATAGCCGTATACTTCGGTGAGAATGTCACCAAAGATGTAGCTAATAGGGAAAAGCAGCGTGCCGGCGTCAAATGCCATGCGCACGCCAAATATACTGAAACCCCAATCAACAATCTTGGCAGAAGAAGCGATATTGCTAACTACCAAGACGGTGACAAATAGAGCCGTGATCAAGTCCAGATAGCGGTAGCTGGAGCGTAGATTATTGCTGCCGGGCGCAGGCGAGGTGGTCATAATTCATCCGAAGCAGACACATCCAAGGAATCTGCATGACTCGCAAACATCCTGCAAAATGCGCATTGACCCGGAGCGGATGTTGGCTGTCCGCAGACCTGACAATTATGGACCAAATCAGCACGCTCGTCGGCGGCTGGTGAAAAAAGCCCGACTTGCTTGGCATGTAGGAATGATAGGTAAAAACTGAGCTTGGCGCCAGGGCGATCAGCCTCAAGCTTGTTCAGCAGCTCTTTGTGGTATATAGAGGTTGACCCTTCGGCATGAGGACATTCGTCCTGGATATACGCGATGGGGCGTAAGAATGCGTAGGCTGCCATCTCGCGTTCATACATCCGACACAGGGGTTTAACCTTACGTACCAGACCTGGACGGTCGGCTTCTAACACGGGACCCTGTCGCACAAGGTAAGAGCCAACCCAGCTGAGGGTATTTCCGAAAAGGATGGCAGCTTCATCGTCCAGGTTGTGCCCAGTAATTAGAACGTCATAATGACCTTCTTGAGCTAGAAGGTTCATAATGTGGCGCTTGGTCAACCCACAAACGGAGCAGGGTTTATAACGCCCACGATGAGTGCGTATAGCCAATTCGGGGATAGATTCCCCATATTCAGCCTTGACATCCCTGACATGGAGGACTTGGTTGTGTACCTCGGCGAAGGCACGGGCGTATAAGAGGGAATTTTCGGAATAATTAACACCACCATTAATTCCTAGACCGATATACAAGCCATCGGCAGCATACCCCAAACGGATTAGGATATCCCAAAGGGATAGGGAGTCCTTACCACCTGAAACGGCGACGAGCAGGTGATCGCGACGGGTAAACATGTGGTAATGTTTGATGGCATGTTCCACCTGAACGGGCACCCATTCCAGGAAGTGAGGACTGCATAAAGCCAGTTTATGCTGGCGCATATTAATTACTGCTTTTTCACCACATTTTCGGCAACGCATTGTTCTCCATCAATTAAAACTAATAGAGGTGTGGATATTGGGATTTAATGGAATAAAGTAACACAATGATGAAATTGTAAATCAGGTAAAGGATTAATAACAGGTAGGAATTATGTAGAAATGAATGTCGACTTCCTGCTATAATTTAATTATTGTCAGATCCATAACATCGTGTACGATCGAGGAGGCATTCAATGGTCAAGTCTGGACTGATTTTCGGAGCAATCTCATTATTAATTATCCTGGGATTCGCGGTTTTTGTCGCGCCATTCTGTGCACCATGCTTGGGCCTTATTTTGGGATTAGCCGCGGGATACATGGCGGGTGTTTTTGATAAACCGGCTGACTCCGGACAGAGTATTCGAAAGGGAGGATATGCCGGAGCGATCGCGGGGGCGCTGGGTTTTGTGGGTGGGTTGGTGGGTAGTGTGATCAATGGATTTCTGCTTAACCCTGCGAATGTAGCGTCGTTCTCGAGAATATTCGGAATCTCCAATTTGGGCGTTAGCCAGGCGCAGATTTGGGCTTCCCAACTAGGATTCGCGGTGTGTATCGGTTTGTTCGACGTATTATGGATGGCGTTGTTAGGTGTAGCTGGTGGAGCATTGTGGTATCAGCTCGTCGGTAAAAACCAGACAACGACGATCCTGCCTCCCCAGCAGCCAGTGCCACCAGCTTATTAATACGGTTATCTTAAATCAACTCATCCTGTGCCAAACTGGCGATCACCGGCATCACCGAGACCAGGTAGGATATAACCACGCTGGTTCAGGGTTTCGTCGATGCCAGCCACATGGATGTGGACATCAGGATGATGGGTTTGTAGGTTTTGAATGCCCTGCGGAGCAGCCAGGATGCCGATGAATTTAATTTTACGAATGCCCCAACTTTTGAGGATATCCACGGTAGCGACGGCAGAACCACCAGTGGCAAGCATCGGATCGAGGATCAAGCAAACGGATACATTAGGCTCCGATGGTACTTTTTTATAATACTCAACCGGTTTCAACGTGTTTTCGTCCCTGAATAAGCCAATATGCCAGACTTCACAGGAAGGCATCAGATGCCACACTCCCTCAACCATGCCCAACCCGGCACGCAAGATGGGCACCAGGCAGATCTTCTCAGATAATACCTTACCTGTAGTTCCAGCCAGCGGGGTGTCGATATTAATTTGGTAAAGGATTAGATCACTGGTAGCTTCATAAGTCAACAGTGTGGCAATCTCCCTTATGAGCTCGCGGAACTTCTTGGGCTCAGTGTTCTTGTCGCGCAATAGAGACAGCTTATGGGCAACCAGGGGATGGATCGAGGGGAAAATGTCGGGCATGAGCTTTTGCTCCACGATGAAGATGATGGAATTATAGTACGTAATCTGTTTCGGTTATAATCACATTTATGGATGATAAGCCTGTTCGCCTGGTTAACCCCGAGCCTCAAAAAGATGACCGCTTTGATTTGGCATTACGACCCCGCACGCTGAGCGACTTAATCGGACAGGAACGGGTGAAGGAGAACCTGGCGATCTTGATCGCGGCAGCCAGGCAGCGGGGTGACCCTTTGGACCACGTATTATTCTATGGACCACCAGGGTTGGGTAAGACAACCCTGGCGCATGTGTTAGCTAACGAGATGAACGTGAGCATCAAGGTGACTTCAGGACCGGCGATCGAGAGACCGGGTGATCTGGCGGCAATTCTGACAAACCTTAGGGCAGGTGATATCCTTTTCATTGATGAAGTCCATCGACTGGGCAGGATAGTGGAAGAAGTGCTTTATCCGGCAATGGAGGACTATGCGCTGGATATCATCATTGGCAAGGGACCGTCGGCGCGGTCGATCCGCTTAAAGCTGCCGCGCTTCACAGTGATCGGCGCTACCACACGCCTGGCATTGCTGACAGCCCCGCTGAGGTCGCGATTTGGGGCGGTGTATCACCTCGATTTTTACGAGATTGAAGCGATGAGGAAGATCGTAGTTCGAGCCTGCGTCACCTTGAATGTACACGCCGATGATGAAGGAGTGGATGAGATCGCCCAACGCGGGAGAGGCACCCCGCGAGTGGCGCTTCGGCTGCTGAGAAGGGTGCGCGATTTTGCCCAAGTACGGGCGGATGGCAGGATCAGCAGGAAGATTGCGCGGGACGCATTGGACCTGCTTAACGTAGACCTGATGGGCCTGGACGAAATGGACCGGAGAGTCCTCACGACGGTGATTGAAAAGTATAAGGGTGGACCGGTGGGGTTGAGCACGATTGCCGCTTCGATCAGCGAGGAACCAGATACGATCATGGACGTGGTAGAACCCTACCTGCTTCAGTTGGGTTTCCTGGAGCGGACATCACATGGACGAGTGGCGACCGCGCTGGCGTATGAACACCTGGGGATCGTCCAACCCCAAGATGGCCAACAGCAATTATTCTAATGAATACAGCCACTTTTATTCCTACCTAGAATACCCATGCTCCCAAATCTTGGCAGGATTTTTCTGATCATCGGGGTCATTTTCCTGGTTATCGGTGGAATTTTCTACTTGGCATCCCGTTTTAATATTCCGTTGGGGAAATTGCCGGGTGACATAATCCTTCAAGGGAAGAACCTGACATGCATCATCCCACTGGCAACGTCGTTAATACTCTCCATTCTGCTGAGCATTATTTTGACAATATTCGTCCGCTTCGCCGATCGTAAGTAAGGTTTATTGTCGATTGCGCACCTCTGACTTCGATTATGAGCTCCCTGAGCGGTATATTGCTCAGTCACCAATAGACCAGCGCGACCAATCGCGATTATTGATCCTGAACCGCTCGAGTGGGGGTATACAACACTCGGTGTTCAAGGATATTGGTAACTACCTCAAGCCAGGAGACGTCCTGGTGGTCAATGAGACGCGTGTGATACCGGGCAGATTGTATGCGGTTAAACTTCCGAGTGGGGGCAGGGTGGAGATCCTGCTGCTAAGAAAGTTGGATGAGCTCACCTGGGAGGTGTTGGTGGGTGGAAAGGGAATAACTCTCGGTAAGCAGCTACAGGTTGAAGCCATCAACCACAGAGCTAGACCCCTAATAGCATCAATCCAAGAAGTGTTGGATGGAGCAGAGCGAATCGTAAGGTTCGATCAGCCCCTCGAGCAACTGTTCCCCAATATCGGGCATGTACCACTTCCTCCATACATCCACACACGATTGACCGATCCGGAACGTTATCAGACGGTGTACGCCAAGACGTTAGGTTCAGCGGCAGCTCCGACAGCTGGACTTCATTTCACACCTGAGCTGATCGGGGAGCTAAAAAGCAAGGGCATAGGATTCACGAGCGTCACATTGCATGTCGGGTTAGATACATTTGCACCGGTCTACGAAGAGAATCCACGGGAGCATAAAATCCACAGTGAATGGTGTCGGCTAACCCAGGAAACAGTCGATAGGATTCAGCACGCAGTGACTGCGGGTGGTAGAGTTGTGGCAGTGGGGACAACGAGCGTGCGCACACTGGAATCTGCAGGGCGGGACGGTACGCTGAAAGCATACGAAGGTCCGACGAACCTGTTCATAATGCCCGGATATAAGTTCCAGGTGGTAGATGCGATGATCACCAATTTCCATCTGCCAAGGTCGACCCTGATTATGTTGGTAAGCGCATTCGCGGGACGAGAAAGTGTTTTGCATGCCTACGAAGTCGCCAAGCAAGCCGATTACCGCTTTTTCTCGTTCGGTGATGCAATGCTGATCATATAAAAGGTGGAAGATTTGAAAAGCACCGGGATACCATTGATGGATATTGATGCTCTGAATAAAGCTATTATCAACTGCCGTAAGTGTTCACGTTTGGTGGAATACCGGGAAAGTGTAGCGAAAAGAAAGAAGAAGGCGTACCAGGAATGGGAGTATTGGGGTAGACCTGTTCCCGCCTTCGGTGACATCTATGGAAGGATCTTGGTGGTAGGGTTAGCTCCGGGACCGCACGGTTCAAACCGGACCGGCAGGATGTTTACGGGTGACGCCTCGGGAGTATTTCTATTTGCCGCGTTGCATCGGGCGGGTTTTGCCAACCAGGCCACATCGGTGAGTATAAATGACGGATTGGTATTGAACGACATGCTCATTTCTGCGGTATGCAGATGCGTTCCGCCGGATAACAAACCTAACCGGTCGGAGATCAGCAACTGTCTGCCATACCTTGAGCAGGAAATCGAGCTGATGAAAGACTTACAAGGCTTTGTGGCTTTGGGAAGGATTGCATTTGAGAACTTGCTGAAGATCTATCGTGAGCGGGGAATACCTGTGACGCATTTTGAATTCAAGCACGGAGAGTTTTACCAATTAGGGGAGAATTTGCCATGGCTGATAGCATCCTACCACCCCAGCCAACAAAACACGCAGACTGGGCGGCTAACGATACCCATGTTCGATGAAATCTGGCAGAAGGCGAAATCAAGGCTGGTGTGAACGATCTGCAATTATCAGCAAAGGCAACGATATAACGCTGTCGTAGCGTGAATTATAATGATAGGAGAGACCGGGAGGAAATTCACCATGCGCATGGTAGATATCATTATTAATAAACGGGACACTCTTGAGCTTTCCAAGGAAGAAATAGAATTCTTCATTGATGGATACACAATCGGAGAAATCCCGGATTACCAGGCATCAGCTTTGATGATGGCAATTGTGTTGAATGGGATGAGCTCACGTGAGACAACCGATTTGACCCTGGCAATGGCACATTCGGGAGAGGTGCTGGATCTGAAGAATTTCGTGCCGATTGCAGTGGATAAACATTCGACGGGTGGGGTGGGGGATAAAACCAGCCTTGTGGTTGCGCCGACAGTCGCGGCGTGCGGTCTGCCGGTGGGGAAAATGTCCGGTAAAGGTCTGGGCTTCAGTGGCGGAACGTTGGACAAACTTGAGTCGATTCCCGGATTCCGCTGTGACCTAACCACAGAAGAGTTCATAAGTCAGCTAAAAAGGATCGGCCTTGTACTTACGGGACAAAGCGCAGATCTGGCGCCGGCGGATGGAAAATTGTACGCCTTGAGAGACGTCACGGGAACGGTGCAATCCATTCCATTAATCGCATCATCAATTATGAGCAAGAAGATCGCTGCCGGAGCCCAGGCAATCTTATTAGATGTAAAGGTGGGGTTGGGAGCATTTATGACCAACCTGGAAGATGCAAGGAAACTGGCCGAGCTGATGGTGGAAATCGGAACGCTCGTAGGACGAAAGACGGTGGCAATTTTATCGGATATGAACCAGCCGCTGGGTAGGGCGATTGGAAATTCTTTGGAGCTCCAGGAAGCCCTGGATACATTGCGAGGAAAAGGACCGGATGATTTTCAAGAGCACTGCATGGTGGCATCGGGTTACATGCTGTCATTGGGCGGTTTAGCTAGGGATGAGATTGAAGGTAAGAAAATTGCCGAAGGAGCCCTGGAGAGTGGAAAATCACTTGCTATGTTCCGCAGATTAGTGGACGCTCAGGGCGGGGATATTCGCTATGTGGATGAGCCCGGGTTATTCCCAAAAGCCAGGCTAATCCGCGAAATTAAATCACCAAAAAGTGGTTACCTGACCGAGGTCAATGCGTGCGAAGCTGGGGAGACAGCGGTGCTTCTGGGGGGTGGGCGGGAGCAGAAAGGTGACCCAATTGATCACACCGTGGGGTTAATTGTGCCCCGTAAAGTGGGGGACAGGGTGAATGCGGGAGATGTATTGTTTACGATTCATGCCAACGATGAAGAAAAGCTGGAAATAGCAAAACAGACGATGCTCAGCGCACATAAGTTGAGCGATATGCCGGTGAGCCCTCTGCCACTTTTTTACGGGAAGATAGGCTGACAACACTCTTTTATCAATTTAAACAATAGAAAAGATGCTTTCGATAAGCTTATCTGGCTGGCGGGAGAAAGCGTCCAACGGCAGAACACCCAAGACCAGGTTCTGAAGGGTCTGATTAAGCCAATGGTTCACCGGAGTGGGGATATTTACTTGCTGACCGAACCGCACCACTGCCCCGTTGAGATAATCCACCTCGCTCTTGCCACGTCCAGAGTGCAAATCGATGTGGAAAGAGGGCATCTTCTGACCGCGACCCTTACCCGCTATGCGGGAGATAAAGGGTTGGGAGAGAGACGGCGGAAGATGGCTGACCGCCCAGGAGAATAACCATACTGGTGTACCGGGAAGGTTGACAATGGGGATGTTCAAGGCATGCATGACAGTAAGGACTTCGCGCAGTTGGCCAATCTCCAGGCGATAAAGTCCAGGATGGCTTAATATCTCCGAAGGGGACATATCCAAAATAGCGGATGAGGCATTTGTCAATAAATTCGTCAGCATTTTTGACCATTTCATACCCCAGGAAGAAGTGACTAGATGGGCGTTTAAATGCGCATCAGAGAGAGCCTGTACAATTTGAGTCGAAAGTGGGTGATTTCTGGCGACACCTATACCACGTAATCGCTCGAGCAAGACATCACCGGGTCCGCGGCGGAGTACGGCACTGGTCACCGTGCCGGCTATGACCTTCGATTCACCAAGCGCAGCCTGCAGGACGGATTCATTCTCCACTCCGTTTTGCAAGCACAACACTGGTGGGAGGTAAGGAATGAACGAGCGGATGGCATCCAGCGCGGACTGGGTGTCGTATGATTTTAAAGCAAAGATGGCGACATCATATGAAGAAAAGGAGAGGGCAGTGGGGAGTGATGCAAATATTTCCGGGTGCAGGATGCGATAATCTTGTCCACGGATTGCAATCTTGAGCCCTTGCTGATATAGCGGAGACGCAATCTCAGGATGCTCGATAAAAACCACCTTCTGACCGTGGAGGAGCAGGCTGCCGCCAATATATGTGCCGATCGCTCCAGCGCCAAAAATAAGCCAGTTCAATTGTGTTGCCAAGAATTGTATCCTTTGGGTGAATTCTTTGTACGGTTGTGGTTCAAGACAACCCTTTGGCGTGATGCAGAATTACGGTGGAATTGCGCATAGCCAGTATAGTCAGTGTGGAAAAGAGCATATTCTGATTGGCAATGGAGCAGACCTGACGATTTCTCTTGAGATTCACGAATCCGAAAGTAAATGATGGAGTGCACAGTTAGCTTTCATCCAGTTGAGTGTGCATATGGTCGTTTACACCGAGGATATACCAGCGATGAGCGGTTGGATTATAACTAACGGTGGCGAAAGCAGCATTATTGAATCTAAAGCGAGGTCCATGGAAGTTTGGCTGAGGCGTAATGCCCAGTAATGCATAAAAGAACATATTGAGAAGCCCACCATGAGAGACCACCAGATACTTGCCCGGCGGACGGCTGAAAAGGCTTTGTAGAGCGGTCCCTGCGCGCAAGTACAACTGCCATTGACTCTCACCTGTCTGGCCAACTGGCTGATAGGGATGAATAAACGCGGGTTGGGGTATGGTTTGCCGTACTTCCTCGGGGCTTAGACCAGCCATAAGGCCGTTATCACGCTCCATCCATACTGGGTCAAATTCTAAAGGGACACTCAGACCTTGAGCGATAATCTCGGCGGTCTCACGGGCACGGGCTAGAGGGCTGGAAGTAACCAGGTCAAATTCCCGGCCTTCCAATTTCCAGCGCTCTAGCAAGGCTTTCGCCTGCTCACGACCGTGTTCAGTCAGCGGAAAATCAGCCTGACCCTGGTGGCGCCCTTCAAAGTTTCCTTGCGATTCGCCATGCCTGAGCAGGGTAACGTGGTATGTAATAAGTGGGTGTGTTTGGTAGGACATGTTATTCCAAAAAGCTAGGATTCCCAGTTCCTTACACCCTGGAGGAAAGCCTTACCAGCTTGCACCTTCCTACCTGATAACTGAAGCTCATCCAACACCAGGATGCCATTAGAAGTCGATATTGCAGGAAGACCTTGATAGATCAGGTGCTTTCCAGGCGGATCGACAAGATCTTCTTGAATATGAGTGCGGTGGACTTTGATCAGCTGATTATTCCAAAAGAAGTAAGACCCGGGCCATGGAGTGAATGCCCTGACCTGACGCTCCAGGCTGAGAGCGGGGGCCGAGAAATCCAGGAGACCCTGCTCTTTCTTGATCATCGAAGCGTAGGTGGCGAGGAAATCATCCTGGGATTGAGGGACCAGCTTACCGGACAAATAAGCTGGCAATATCTCGAGTAGCAGGTCTGCACCGAGGTCATCTAACCTGGCAGAAAGGCTCGCATCGGTATCCTGCGGATAAACAGGCAGCGATTTCTGACTCAGGATCGGACCGGTATCGATACCTGGATCCATTCGCATTATGGTGATCCCGGTGTTCTCATCGCCATGCAAGATGGCGGCTTGAATGGGAGCAGCGCCGCGCCAGCGAGGCAAAAGGGAAGCATGGACGTTGATACAGCCGAATTGGGGTATGTCGAGCACAGTCGGTTTCAGGATTTGACCAAAGGCCGCTACTACGATAAGCTGCGGAGCCCAGGCATGAAGCTTTTGGAGCGCATCAGGATCACTCAAGCGGCGAGGCTGGATCACGGGAAGCCCAAGCTCATCTGCCAGGATTTTCACTGGGGGAGGAGTCAGCACACGTCCGCGCCCGGCAGGACGGTCAGGCTGGGTGACGACCCCGACAACCGGAAAAGTGTCTGAGAGCCTCCGTAAAACTGGAAGGGCGAAATCGGGGGAGCCCATGAATACAGTCGACGGCATCATGGGAGGGATTGTAGCATATATCTTTGTCGATTTTTTAATGGGACGAAAATTGCTTATCCTGAAGCCTTCTTTTTCATCCAGGTTTCGTCATCAACCAGTGTGACTACCTTAAAACCTTCAGCATACTGCATTTCATTGCCTTTGGCTGTATCGGAAGCCCATTCCTTGATCATCGATTCGGGGTCCCAATCCTTTAGCTGGCTCTTATGAGCGCGCAGGGCTGCAATCTTGATATCGATGGTTTCGTCGATATTTATATAAACATCAGCCTTATCCCAAACGCCTGCATAGACTTTACGCACCTTATGAGCGGTGAGTCCCTCCTGAGTCAGTTCATCGAACAAGTTCGGCTGACCGGCAGCGGGAAAAGCAGCATCGAGTGCAGCCATGGCAGCAGCGCGATGGTCGGGATGGTTGATGTAATCACTACCTGACCAGACGATGGTTGGGTCACCGGTCATGATCACCTCAGGCTTATATTTGCGGATCTCACGGACTAGCTTTTTACGCAGCTCAAGAGTGGGTTGTAAGAGACCATCGGGCTCGCGCAGGAAGACGACTTGGTTCACGCCTGTAATGTGGGCAGCCTCAAGCGATTCAGCTTCCCGGATCTCAGTGGCTTTCTGGCGGGTCATACCGGGCTCGTCGATGCCAACGTCTCCACTAGTGCACAGAATGTAGGTTATCTGTGTGCCAGCCTTAGCCCAGCGTGCCAGGGTGCCGGCACAGGTAAACTCGATATCATCAGGGTGCGCATGGATGGCCATAGCAGATTCAGGAATGTACATTTGATAAGTCATATTCTCCCACCGTTCCTTTCTTGACATGAAGCAATTGTAAATGTTGACTTGGAAAAGAAAACCGTGCAGTTCTAGCACGGCCTTCAGGTGGGGCGAGTGGGACTTGAACCCACAAGGTATCGCTACCGGCAGATTTTAAGTCTGCTGCGTCTGCCAATTCCGCCACCGCCCCGGTGGGATTAATTTTACCTGAAATATATGATTCAACAAGATTAGATTGGAGAGGATTTTTATTTTGAAGGTGTCGCTATTACTGCGAAATTTTGAAGCCGGCTGCGTGTGCCAATTTCGCCATCGAAGCAGAATATCATTTATTAAGGTGCGAAAATTGAAGACTTCGCAATTTCATAAATAATTCATTATAAAGTGATTCGAATAGGAAAACGACCATCCTTCGATATCAAAATAAAATAAACAGACATTTATCACAAATCGCTG
>JBGOXS010000045.1:0-15669 GCA_041479245.1 Anaerolineae bacterium | reverse complement strand
GCGAACAACTCATCGTTGAGTATTACTCAAGATAATCCCAGGCGCGGGGGAAGAGGTGAACTGTGTTAGGACTAAGTAACATGGTAACGCCGAAGATCGAGCGTGAAGCTGAAGCTCGCAACTACGGCAAGTTCGTCATCAGTCCATTGGAACATGGATATGGCATTACGCTGGGCAATGCCCTGCGGCGTGTCTTGCTTTCCTCCTTGGATGGTGTGGCAGTGACGTCCATCCGCATCGCCGATGTGCAGCATGAATTCAGCGAGATCCCAGGTGTGCGTGAAGATGTGATCCGCGTGATGCTACAGATCAAACAAATGCGTATGCGTCTAATGGATGTGGACACCGCTCATCTGCATCTGGCAATCCAGGGAGATGGTACGGTTACCGCTGCCGATATTTCGGCCAATCCAGATGTTGAGATCGTCAACCCTGAGCTGTACCTGTTCACGGTGGATGATTCGAAAGCCAATCTGGAAATTGATATGACCGTCGAACGTGGTCGGGGTTACTCCCCTGCTGACGATCGCACGGGACGCCTGCCCATCGGTGAGCTACCGGTTGATGCAATTTACAGCCCCACCCGGCGGGTGAATTGGGAAGTCAGCTCTGCCCGTGTGGGGCAAAGCACGAACTACGATAAACTGATCCTGGAGATTTGGACGGATGGCACGGTTACCCCGGAACATGCCTTGAGCACTTCAGCCAAAATCCTCATCGATCACCTGCGCCATCTGGCAGGTATCAGCGAGGAAACCCTGGCATCTCTTACCGAAGAAGCAAGCGAAGAAGATCACCTCACCAGCGAGATGATCGAAACGCCCATCGAAAATCTAGATCTTTCGGTGCGTGTGTTCAACTCACTCAAGCGTACTGGCATCACCACGGTCGGAGAAGTGTTGGAGCTGCTCGATAAGGGTGAAGAAGCCGTCATGTCCATCAGGAATTTCGGCGAGAAAAGCCTTGACGAGCTGCGCCAAAAGATGCGCGAGAAGGGCTACCTCCGCGATCAAAAAGAAGACGAAGTGGAGTAATTCGATATGCGACACCAGAAAGCAGGAAAAAAACTAGGCCGTAAAAAGGATGTACGTGCTGCCCTTCGCCGTACCTTAATTGCGCAATTGTTCGAGCACGAGCGCATTGAAACAACGCAGGCCAAAGCCCTCGCCATCCGTGGTCAGACCGAGCGCCTGATCACGCTAGCCAAGCACGGCATCAAGGAAGGCGATGACCGTATGGTGCACGCCCGCCGGCTGGCTGCTGCCCGTTTAAGCAACCCAAAGGCAGTGGTGAAGTTATTCGATGATATCGCACCCCGCTACGCCGATCGCCTTGGCGGATACACCCGCATTCACAAGCTGGGTCCCCGCCTGGGTGATAACGCAGAGATGGTGCTGATAGAGCTGATTGAAGAGTAATCAACTATAAGTAAATGGCACGAGCCAGGCTAACAGCCACGCTCAAGACAGACAACCGTCGGCCATCCATGGAACGTTACCAAGTTATCCTCGCCTATGACGGCTCGCATTACAAGGGCTTTCAGCGGCAGGCAAATGCTCGCAGTGTACAGGCAGTGGTCGAGAACGCCCTGCGCAAGGTTGGATGGGAAGGGAAATCTATCCTGGCAGCCGGACGCACCGATACAGGTGTGCATGCCCTCGGTCAGGTGATTGCCTTCGAGCTGGACTGGAGTCATTCTTCTGAAGAGCTCCAAACTGCACTCAACGCTCTGCTGCCTTCCGACGTAGTCGCCATGGAAGTCAGGCAGGTATGCCCGTCTTTTCATCCTCGGTACGACGCCAGCTGGCGCAAGTATTTTTATCGCCTGTACTGCCAGCCTGTGCGCCAGCCACTGCTTGAACCGTATGCCTGGCGCGTTTGGCCTGAGGTGGAGCTCAGTAGTTTGAGGGAAGCCGCCAAGCCGTTAGTCGGAAAGTACGATTTTACCGCTTTTGGCAGCTCACCCCAGCAAGGTGGCAGCACAATCCGGCTTGTGCTCCAAGCAGATTGGAGCCAGGAACCGCCTTACCTCGTATTCGAGATTGCTGCCCAGGCATTCCTGTATCACATGGTGCGGCGCATCGTCTATATGCAAGTGATGATCGCCCAAAGGAAGCTCACCATGAACGACCTGCAGAATGCACTGGAAAGCGGTGCGGACGTCAGGTCTGATGTCGGGCAGGATCGTAACCCTGCCAGCCGACAGGTACATGGATTGGCACCGGCACAAGGCTTGATCCTGGCAGAAGTCAGCTACCCGCCGGAGGCATTGCGGATATCTGAGGATAACGATTAAATAAGAATCTGTTGGCAGAATATAAATAGAACCCTCTGTCAAAAATTTGGAGAAGGATGACGTGCAAAAAACTTACGTCCCGAAAAAAAATGAACTAATCAATGAGTGGGTCCTGGTTGACGCCAAGGATCAGTATCTTGGGCGTCTCGCCAGCCATATTGCCAGCGTCTTGCTGGGCAAGAATAAACCCATGTATACACCCGGTGTTGAAACAGGAGATTTCGTCGTGGTGATCAATGCCGAGGCAATCAAGGCCACAGGCAATAAGATGGAAGATAAGATGTACTACCATCACAGTGGCTACCCAAGTGGCATCAAGACCGTCAGCTTGCGCCAGCAGCTGGAGAGGCATCCTGACCGTGTCATCCGCAGCGCAGTATGGGGTATGCTCCCGCATAATAAGTATGGTCGCTCATTGATCAAGAAGATGAAGGTTTATGCAGGTCCTGAACACCCTCATGCTTCCCAGAATCCCAAACCGCTGGTGTAAAGCGGGAGTTGATATTAAGGAGTAAGTATGGCAGCTCAGTATTATGAAGGAATTGGTCGTCGCAAGGAAAGCACAGCCCGTGTACGGATTGCCAGCGGCAGCGGGGTATTCACCGTCAACCAGAAGACCCTGGAAGATTATTTCGGCCGGACTGGCGATGTTGAAACCATTATCGCGCCTCTCTCCGCAGTCGGTGAAAGCCGCAACACTTTTGATATCACCGCCGTGGTCAATGGCGGTGGCACCACTGGTCAGACGGATGCCGTGATGATGGGCGTGGCACGTGCCCTGCTGTTGATGAAACCGGATGCGCGCTCTGTCTTACGCAAGGGGGGTTTCCTAACCCGAGACGCACGTGTCAAGGAACGCAAGAAACCCGGTCTCAAGCGCGCCCGCAAGGCACCCACCTACACCAAGCGTTAATATTTTTGAACCAAACGTAATGCGTAAAAACGTGGCTTCTGGGCTCTCGTTTTACGCATTACTTTTTTATTTAATAGAGGTCATATGGCACCAAAAATAACCCTTCTCGGTCTCGGCCCAGGTGATGCTTCACTGCTCACCCAACAGGCAGCAAGCATTCTCGAAAACGCAGATGAAATTTACTTGCGCACGACTCAGCATCCCACTGTTGACGGTTTTCCAACTACTATCGAGGTGCATTCATTTGATGATCTATACGATCAACTGCCATCTTTCGATGATGTCTATGCGCAGATTATCGATAAAGTAATGGAGCTCGGACGGCGATCACAAGGGGTGATCTACGCCGTGCCAGGACACCCCTATGTGGCTGAGGCCACCTGTCCTGAGATTGCCCGCCGCGCCCGGCTTGAAGGTCTGCCCGTCCAGGTAGTCGAGGGCTTGAGCTTCATCGAACCAACCCTATCTGCCCTGGGCGTCGACCCCCTGCCCCACCTGGCGATCATTGATGCGCTCGAGCTGGCTACCGCCCATGTGCCGCCATTCCCGCCCGATGCCCCTGCCCTGATTGCCCAAATCCATTCCAAGGCTGTGGCCAATGACGTCAAACTGACCTTAATGGAAACTTACCCGGATGTGCATCCCGTAAGCTTGGTGCATGCTGCTGGAAGGCCTCATGCGCTAGTCGAGGATCTCCCGTTACATGCCATCGACCAGAGCCCATCCATCGGTCTGCTGACCAGCCTCTACCTACCGCCCCTGGAAAAGGGCACGTCGTTCGAGGCTTTCCAAGAGATCATCGCTCACTTACGCGCCCCAGATGGCTGCCCGTGGGACCGTGAGCAAGACCATCAGACGCTGCGCACCAACCTGCTCGAAGAGACCTATGAAGCCCTGGCCGCTCTGGATGCTGATGATCCCGTTCATATGCGCGAGGAGTTCGGTGACATGCTTCTCCAGATCACGCTGCATGCCCAAATTGCCAACGAATACGGCGAATTCAACATCAACCAGGTGATCAAGGGCATCTCTGACAAGATCATCCGCCGCCACCCACACGTCTTCGGAAACCTTAAAGTGGACGGCGTTGAGACGGTACTGCATAACTGGGAGAAGCTCAAAGCTGCCGAACGTGTCGAGGTGCACAAGGAAAATGGCGGTACCGAGAAAGGTTTACTGGATGGGGTTGAGATTGCCCTGCCCTCCCTAGCCCAGGCTGAAGAGATCCAGGCGCGTGCTGCTCGGGTGGGTTTCGACTGGCCGGATACGCGCGGCGTAGTAGACAAAATCAACGAGGAATGCCATGAGCTGCTCAATGCTGAAGATTTTGCCTCGCGTTCAGATGAGCTGGGTGATTTGCTCTTCGCTGTGGTGAACCTGGCGCGCCATTATGAAATCGATGCCGAGTCGGCTCTACGTGAGACCAACACACGCTTCCGCAAGCGCTTTGCCCACATTGAACAGTCCGCCCGCGAACAGGGTAGGCCGCTCTCAGACCTCTCGCTAAATGAAATGGAAACCTTATGGCAGGATGCAAAAAGGTTGTAAAATATACTCATGCCCTACGCCTTGGTCGTTATCCCAACATATAATGAAGCCGAAAACCTGGCAAAAATCACTCCTGTTCTGTTCGATCTGAAATTATCCGGTCTCGAAATCCTGGACGTCGATGACGCCTCCCCAGACGGTACAGGTCAGGTGGCAGACCAGCTAGTGCAGCAATACCCTGACCGCTTCCACGTGATGCACCGCAACGGAAAGCTCGGGTTGGGTACCGCTTATATCCAGGGGTTCAAATGGGCACTCGACCACGGCTACCAGTACATCATCCACATGGATGCTGATTTCTCACACCCACCCGAGTTTGTTTCTCAAATGTTGGCTGTGATTCCCGAGTACGATGTGGTCGTCGGTTCGCGATACATCAAGGGTGGACGCCTGGACGTGGAATGGCCCTGGTACCGCCGCCTGCTCAGCTGGTGGGCCAACTCGGTGTGGGTACGCCTCATTCTGGGGACGAAGACCAGGGATTCCACCGCCGGCTTCAAGTGCTGGAAGGCTGACGCCCTACAGCACATCGGCCTGGACCGCATCCGCTCGACGGGCTACATTTTCCAGGTGGAGATGTGCTACCTAGCGGAGAAAATGGGTCTGCGAATCAAGGAGATCCCCATTTACTTCGCAGAAAGGCGCACAGGGGAGAGCAAAATGGACGCTTATGTCAAGATCGAGGCAGCGCTGAGGGTGATCGAGCTGCGTTCACGCTATCGTAATGTAAAGCCTTCCGACGGATATGTTCGCCCATAAAATCGTCCTGGTCAGCGGGTCGGGCCGCGGGATCGGCTCTGCCATCGCGGTACATTTCGCTTCGCTCGGTGCGGATGTGGTGGTAAATTACTTCCGCAACCGCGAACCGGCGGACGAGACAGTGGAAAAAATCCACCAGCTTGGCCGCAAAGCCCTGCTGGTCAAAGCGAATGTGGGAGAGCCGGAGCAAATTGATCACCTGTTCGAAGCCGTAGAGCAGGAATTCGGCGGTCTAGATTTTTATATTCATAATGCCGCCTCGGGCTATAATCGCCCTGTGATGGAGCAGCGCCTCAAGGGTTGGGACTGGACGATGAACATCAACGCCCGCTCTCTGCTGTTCGCCGCCCAGCGGGCCGCCGCACTGATGGAAAAACGAGGTGGCGGCTCGATTGTCACCATTTCCAGCCCGGGTGCAGGCAGAGTGCTGCCTGATTACGTGGTAGTAGGAGCCAGCAAAGCGGCGATCGAAGCCATTACCCGCTACCTGGCGGTGGAATTGGCTTCGAAAAACATCGTGGTCAATGCCATCAGCCCTGGGATGGTACTCACCGACGCCCTGCAGCATTTCGAGATGGTGCGCACCGACATTCACATCGCCGAAAAAGCCGCTGCCATCACCCCTGCCGGCCGGCTGGTCACCCCACAAGATGTGGCCGAAGTGGTGGCTTTCTTGTGCTCTCCGGCTGCCTGTATGATCCGCGGACAGGTCATCACCGTGGATGGTGGTGCTGCCCTCCTGGCGCCAGGGATGGAAAAGACAACCGATTTGTGATAAATCTTAACCCCAGGACTGACTACATATTACATTACCCAGATACACTCCGATGGGTCATCGATACAATTATGTAGAGGTGCAGGGGAGGAATCTAAACATGAATGAGCTGGAATACCTCCCCTGCGCACCTACAAGGATCGCCCATTAAAAACGAAAATCTATAAGTATATTTATCTCCCGTACCTACCTATCAGCTGACCTTGCGCCAAAATGTGCCCTTTCATCGCACTCTCGACCTGGGCTTTGGTCACCCCTGCTTTCAGGTCAAGTATGCTGTCCAACGCATAAAGTTTAATAAAATATCGGTGATTCGATCCCCTGGGTGGGCATGGTCCACCATAGCCGAGCTTGCCAAAGTCGTTCTTGCCATCAATCCCACCGCCGCTCTTGCCTTGCTCCAGGCTGGTCAGGTTGGGCGGCAAGTTGAACAGCACCCAATGCACCCAGGTGCCCGACGGCGCATCGGGGTCATCCATGATCAGCGCAAGGCTGACCGTGTTGGTGGGCACACCCGTCCACGCTAGCGGTGGCGATACGTTCTGGCCGTCACAAGAATAGAGAGATGGGATCTTACCGCCTTCAGTGAAAACCGTGCTTGTAATTTGAATGGTCATATCATTTTCTCCTTCCGAAGCGGGTGATGCATCCTGCCCATTGCAACCCACCAGGATTAGCAAGATGCCCATCCCCACAAACCATCCCCATCTAGAAATCAGTTTCGTCATCCTTTTCCTGCCTCAGCGTGTACTATATTCCAATTTCCCACCAAATTCAAGAGGTCTCATAATTTGTTATTGACAATCTACACAGATGTTGCGAGGAGCGTAATTTACGACGAATCAATCTCCAACCAACATAACGCACGAGGCTACATTAATCTAGTACTATGGAGTAACAGGTTATCCAGATCCAGTAGCATTTATAAATACCATTGGTAGATTGCTTCGAGATTGGAAGATCACCAATCTATTCCCCGAAAAGCAACGGGGAAAGGCGCAATGATAGATTAAAACAAAAACGCCCCTAAGGACGTCTCTATGATAAAAAAGATCTACACCCCCACCAGAATCGCCCGCGTTGGCGCTCCCTCCACGCCACCTAGCTTGAGCGGCAGGCAGTGCAGGGTGTACCTGCCCTGCGATACCCCCGATAGGTCCAACCCCTCAATCACCACAACCCCGGCGGAAAGCAGGATGGAATGCACCGGCGTGCCCATTTTATACGGGGCGATCGAAAGGTAGTCAATCCCCACCAGCTTTACGTTGCGATCTACCAACAGCTCAGCTGCATCCACACTGAGGCTTACAAAATCGGACTGGAACTCCTTCGTGCCATCCGCCCACAATTGCGAATTACGCGTCTTGAACAGCAGTCGGCGAGTGCGGGGTGGGATATCGGCCTGCATCAGCACGGAAGCGGTGATCGTGTTCACATCTGGAAGGTACAGCACGTACGCCCGGCCCACCAATAAGTCGAGGGATAGACAATCTACGGTGATACCATTGTTCAGGAAGTGATCCGGGGCGTCCACATGCGTTCCGGTGTGGCAGCTCATAGTGACCTCAGAGACATTTGAGTTATCCCCCAAAGCAATACTGCTAGTCTGCTTTATTCTAACCGGTGGATCGCCAGGCCATACGACTGATTGAGGATTAATCGTGAGGGTAATATCATATGTCCGCATCGTCCACCTCCTTTTGGTATAAAAAAGTATAGAATAGACTGAAGAATAATGCAACTTTTTTCAAGCTCAATTTTGTGGTTTGAGAATACATCAGTGGTTGAGAATTAAACCCCCTCCGACCTCCACCATTTTCATATCCGAAAATGGAGGAGGAAAAATGAAGAAGTTATAGAAAAAAAGGATATTATTCCTTACCGAGTGACATTTTATCGATGGTTGCGCGTTTTAGTGCAGCCGAGTCGATGCTCACTCCCAGACCAGGTGCGGTCGGCACATCGATGGTGCTGCCAGGGTTCAGGGAGAAACGTTCATGGGTGATGTCTTCGTGGTAGTAGCGGTCGGTGGCAGAAATATCGCCAGGTAAAGTGAACCCGGGTAGAGAAGCTAGGGCCAGGTTAGAAGCCCTACCTACGCCCGTCTCGAGCATACCGCCGCACCATACCGGCACCTCCCGGCTCAGGCACAAATCATGGATCGCTACTGCCTGGCTCAAGCCGCCCACTCGCCCGGCCTTGATGTTGATCACTCGGCACGCTTCCATATCCAACGCCTGCCTGGCGATCCGGGGTGAGGTGATGCTTTCATCCAGGCAGATGGGTGTGCGAAACCAGAGCTGTAAATGATGATGATCCCACAGGTCGTCCTCCGCCAAAGGCTGCTCGATCAGCAGCAAATCCAGGTCATCCAAGGGCGTCAGGCTGCCGGCGCTTTCTAGAGTGTAAGCGGAATTCGCATCCACCTGCAAGCGAAGTTCAGGGAAAGCCTGTCGTACGGCAATGGCATCTTCCACGTCGCGGCCAGGCTTGATCTTGATCTTCACCCGCTGATAGCCTGCATCAAGGTAACCCCGAACCACTTCGACCAGCTTCTCGGGTGACTGCTGCAGGCCAACCGAAACCCCCACCTTTACCTGCTGGCGTACTCCACCCAACATTTTGAATAGCGTAAGACCCTGCGATTTACCCAGCAGGTCCCACAGCGCCATCTCCAAACCGGCTTTTGCCATCAGGTGACCGCGCACGAATGACATCCGCTGCTGCAGATATGAGGCATCTGCAATCTCCTGGTTGAGCACCGCAGGGACGATGAAATCCTGCAGGATATGCCAGGCGGTACCTACCGTCTCGTAAGAGTAGCCTGGGTCACGGTCAGCAGGACACTCGCCGTACCCAACAAAATCACCGGCGAAAGCTTCCACTAGCACACAGTCACGTGTTTGGATACGCCCGAAGGAGGTTTCGAAGGCACTGAGGAGTGGCATGCGTAGGTGGAATAAGTTAATGCGGGTAATCTTCATAGGGTGCTATCTCCATGGACAAGGACGTAATAGCTACGATTGGGTGGGTTGGTTGAATTGACAAAATCGGTAACCAAATAGCCCGCGTTGAACAGGGCTTCAAAGATAGAGCGGGTATGCAGGCGCCACTCCAACGCCAACTTGAGGTCAGCTGCTTTGAGAGCCTGGAAATCAGCGGGGATCTCCACCAACAAAAAGGTCAGGTCCTTGCCCGCTTGCATAGGAGGATCTTCAATCGGGTGTGGCAATTGGCTGAGATCCATCTCAGCAGAGTTGACAATCTGCGCCCCTCCTGAAAGAAAATGCACCAGGCTGAGGTCGGCACGCCTGCGCCGACTCAACCGCCGGTTAACCCGTTGTGAATGCACCCACCAATCCACGTCAAAACGGTCAGTGGGCAACCCTTGGTTGAGGGCGTCATGCATCTTTCCGTAAAAGTCGCGCAGGTATGTACTGCACACCGCCCCCAGCCGGGTGATGTTCAGCCAGGCGTTGCGGCTGAGTAAGGGGTCGTAGGTCCATGTGATACGGTCGATGCCTTGATGCCGCACCATCTGCCACTGAGCGCGCTTAAGGGCGAAGCCCATTCCCTGGTCGCGGAATTCGAGGCGCACACCCAGCATGCTGGAATAGTGTTTCAACCGAGGCCCATCGGGCGTGGTATAGAAGCCAGTAAAACCGAACACAAAACCAGCCAGCTTGTCTTCCACATAAGCACCCAGGAGCAGTCCCCCGTTATGTACTGCCGAATTCATCAAATGTGCCGGGACGATATCCGTCTCCCCCTCCTGCCACACCTGGCGCTGGAGGTCTTCGACTCGATGCATTTCTTCGATGTTCTCGATCAGCTTGATCATGAAAGGCGTTTTCATTACGCTCATCAACGCTTCCTACGAAACAACTGGCGCCAAAGAGAGACCCGCCAATTCGTATTTTTGAGGTGGTCGAGGGTGTGGTCAAAACGGGCAGGCAATATGTTGAACACCCGCGTCATTACATCCAGGCTGCATGTACGGTTGGTCGCCAGATAATCCAACCAATAGACCGAAACAGGCAGCCCTGGGAACATATCTTCGAACAGCACAGTCATCGCGCGCAGATAGGGAGGAAACATGTGTACAATTCGACGTCGAAGATTGATCTGCTCAAGGATGGTTTGCACAATGTGGGTGATGGTCAGGTATTCAGGTCCACCAAGTGAATAAGTTTGGTTGATAGTCAGCTCGTTATCAAGGCTCCATACCAGGCATGTAACCAGATCCTCAACCCAGATCGGCTGAAGCAGGGTGCTACCTTCCTCAGGGAGGAAGAAGAAATACGGTAGAGCGGTCAACAGGCGTGATAGGTTGCTGGTGAAGTGGTCATTCAGCCCATATACCAACGCTGAGCGGATGATGGTGTGGTTCACTCCACTGCGGCGGATGTTCTCCTCAGCGATAGCCTTGGCTTTCAAGACGGGGTAAGCCGATGCACGGTCAGCACCCAGATGGCTGAGATAAAAGAAGCGCTTTACACCTTCCTCTGCGGCAACCTGGCTTATAGCCCGCGTGCCCTGAATATCGACGTCCATCAGGCTGGCGTGAGCTCCGTGCCACTCCACCCCTGCCAGGTGATAGACGATGTCCACGTTCATCATGGCGGAACGAATATTGCGCGTATCCGAAAGGTTGCTGACCGCCACCTCCACCGGCACGCTGCGGGGTAGGTCAGGGGATTTCTTGGATGGGCGGATCAGCAGGCGTACCGGGTATCCAGCTTCGGTCAGATGCCTGACCAATGCCTTACCGATGAAACCTGTACCGCCGGTCACTAAAATCATGGCGTGATTATAGCATGCCGGGTTGGAAGGGGAAAAAAACCATTCTCTATCCGTAGCGGTACGGTCTTAAACGATTGCCATCCTCAATCAGACCGCTTTAGTGTGGAGTGATTGCTGAAAACATTCACCGTTAAGCAAAACCTATTGTGGAACAAAAGGTGACGACAGCTTTTTCAGGATAGGGTAAAATAGTGCATCCCAGCCTTGAACAAAAAACATTTCTATGACTGATAAGCTGCCTGCGTGGCGAAAATGGATGTATGGATCAGGTGACCTGGGTTTCAGCCTGACCAGTACAATCGTTGTTGCTTATTTTGCGATCTTCCTCACCGACGTCGTCGGTGTGCGCCCGGCAATCGCAGCAATTGCTATCTTTCTCGGACGGAGCTGGGATTACATCAACGACCCCCTGTTTGGTTATATTTCCGACCGCACTCGCACGCGCTGGGGTAGAAGACGCCCCTACTTACTCTTCGGACCGATCCCCTTTGCGATCGTGTTTGCTTTGATGTGGTGGAAGCCTCCAATTCAAGGTGATATCGCTCTGGCGATTTATTATGCCATCGTTTATGTGTTCTATGATGCCGCCGCAACCATGATCTATATGCCCTACTTCGCTCTGACCCCGGAGCTGACCTCAGATTATGATGAACGCACATCGATTACATCGGTGAGGGCTTTTTTCTCCATCGTAGGCAGTCTGATCGCATTTATCATTCCTGTGATGATCATAGGTGGTTTTTCACCGATCCATGCATCGAATGTACTATTAATGGGGATAATATTTGGCATCCTCTCAGCTATCCCACTGTATTTGGTATTCTTTGGTACGCGTGAACGACCCGAATTTATGAACCAAAAGCAGCCTGGGTTATTGGAATCGGTTCGCGCTTCACTCCAGAATCGACCTTTTATCTTCAGCGCGATTATCTATCTATTCACCTGGGTCACTATCGATATCCTTGAAACCTTCCTGATTTACTTCATTAAGCATGTCGTAAACCGCGAAAGCAGCAGTGACTTGATCATGGGCACTATTTTCGTGGTAGCAATAATTGCATTGCCATTGTGGACGTGGACTTCCCGCCGTCTGAATAAACGCCTCGCATACATCATTGGGATGGCATTCTTCGCAGTCGTGCTGCTGGTGCTAATTAATCTGACCTCCACCACACCAATGTGGTTGATCCTGATCTTATGTACATTGGCTGGGATTGGGGTTTCAGCAGCGCACGTCATCCCTTGGTCAATCATCCCGGACGCGATAGAATACGGCGAGCTAAAAACTGGAAAAAGATATGAGGGTATGTTTTACAGCTTGATCTCGATTTCCCAAAAATTCGCTTCATCCATGGCCATTCCGCTGGCACTGGTGATATTGGATATTACGGGATATGTCCCAAACAGTACTCAGCAGCCCCCTAATGCAATTCTTGGCATTCGCTTCCTGACTGGACCCATCCCGGCTATTACCCTGTGCATCGGTATCGTGTTTGCCATCCTATACCCCTTGGGGCGTGAACGTTATACACAGATCGCCCAGGAGCTTGAAGACCGCCGCAGTGCGACCGCTGCTGAGGAAGGATCTGACCTATGATTGAAATCGTGCCGGTTGAAACCGCCTCGGATCGCAAGCGTTTCACCACTTTCCCCTGGCAGGTTTACCGCCATGACCCGCTGTGGGTTCCGCCCCTGGTGGCTGAGCGGATCAAGCTGATCGACCCTGCCACAGGCGTGTTCTTTAAGCGTGGGATCGCAGAATTCTTCATGGCATTAAAAGACGGAAAACTCGCCGGTACGATCTGCTGCGCAGATGATAAGGAAACCAACGCTGCCCGGGCGATGAAGGATTGCATGATCGGGTTTTTCGACTGCATCGAAGATCGAGCGGTAGCCTGGGCGATGTTCGACCATTCCAAACGGTGGGCTAAGGCGCACCAACTCGAGACGCTATATGGTCCGTTCAACCTGGATTACGAAGACAGTTATGGAGTGCTGCTCGAGGGGCGGGATCGGCCTCCGGTAGTCCTATGCGGTCACACCCCTCCGTATTACCAGGTATATTTTGAAGAGTATGGATTTCCACCGGCACGCGGGGATAATCTTGCGTATGAAATCACACCTGAGATGAGTGCAGTGCAGCGTGAGCGCTTGGGCCACCTGGCAGACCGGCTGCGTAAGCATAACTGGATCAAGATCCGCTCTGCTGACCTGGAACATTGGGAGGATGAGGTGGAACGCATCCACATCCTGATGAACAAATCGCTAGCGCACATTCCCGATTTCATCCCATGGCCGCTCGAAGGCCTGAAAGCCTCACTCGGGCAGTTCCGTCAGATTGTCGACCCTGAGCTGGTGCTGTTTGCTGAAGTGGATGGAGAGACTGTGGGCTGGTTCCCAGGTATCCCGAACGTCAATGAAGCTCTGATCCACGCCAATGGATTGCGCTACCCATGGGATTATCTGCGTCTGATGCCTTATCTACGCCGTCAGCCCAAGTGCCTGGCGATCAAGAGTGTGTTGGTGCTGCCGGAGTATTGGGATACGGGCGTGGCTGTACTCCTATTCGACGAGATGGCCCGGCGCGCCTTTCCCAAGGGATACACTTGGTTCGACCTATCACTGACCTCGGATGACAACCCATACACCCCCACTCTGGCAACTCGTGGCGGTGCCAGGCTGTATAAACGCTACCGCGTCTACCGAATGAGTATCTGAAATTAAATGGTCGACTGTTAGAGGTCGACCATTTTCATCCAGAACATTTGTGGCGATACAAGCGATGCGAAGTTTTCGCCTACGAAAGTTTTATCCCATCTTTTCGAGCTTGGCCAGCTTGGTTTGTTTGCCACGTTCTTCGTTTTGTAGGATGCGCTTACGAATGCGGTAAGATTCTGGTGTTACTTCCAACAGCTCATCATCAGCCAGGTATTCAATAGCTTCATCCAGACTCATCTGGCGTGGAGTGGTTAGACGTATTTCCATCTCACCTCGAGCGGCGCGCACATTAGTCATGTGCTTCTTCTTGCAAACGTTGAACGCCAGGTCACCCGGGCGTTGGTGTTCTCCCACCACCATCCCCTCGTAGACATCAACGCCTGGGCCGTAGAACAGCGCGCCTCGGTCTTGGGCGCTGTTCAAACCATAAGTGGTGGTGACGCCGGCCTCGAATGCAACAATCGATCCGGCCTCACGACCAGCCATAGCACCGACCATGGGTAAATAATCATAAAATATGGTATTCATGGTGCCAGCACCGCGGGTGGCCGTCAAGAACTGGTACCTGAAACCGAGCAGGCCGCGTGTGGGTACGAGATACTTGAGGCGCACAGTGTTTTCGAGGGTATCCTGCATATCCAGCATCTGCCCACGCCGTCCACCCAACATCTCAACCACCACACCCACCGTCTCCTGGCTGGTTTCGATGTACAACTCTTCGAATGGTTCCAGTGTCTCCCCATCTGCACCCTCCCGCAGGATGACTTCCGGGCGGGATACCTGGAATTCGTAGCCTTCACGGCGCATGGTCTCGATCAAAATGGCCAGATGCAGCTCACCACGCCCGGAGACGAGGAATGAATCAGCAGTGTCCATTTCAGCCACGCGCAGGGCGACATTGGAACGTAACTCATCAAACAGCCGTTCTCTCAAGCGACGGGAAGTATTCCAGCGCCCCTCACGGCCTGAAAATGGTGAGGTGTTCACCCCGAAAGTCATGCGTACAGTTGGTTCCTCAACCTTGATCGTCGGAAGGGCAACGGGGTTCTCAGGATCAGCCAAAGTTTCGCCGATGCCAATCCCTTCCAAGCCTGCCAGGGCAACGATCTCCCCAGCTTGGGCTTCTTCCACTTCGATGCGCTTCAAGCCCTGGTGGACGTAGAGATACCGCGCTCTCTCAGGCAGCACCTGGCCATCCACTCTAATGCGTGCGAGGGATTGACCTAGCGTTATCCTGCCGGCATGGATGCGACCAACGGCTGTCACACCACGGTAGTCATCGTACCCAAGAGTGGTCACCAATATCTGAAGCGAGGCGTCTACATCCACGCATGGAGCCGGGATGTGGCGCAGGATTGCCTGGAACAGAGGTTGCAGGTCGGGTCTAAGCTCAGGGGTCAACCCTGCCTGGGCGGTGATGGCATTGGCATAAATAATCGGGAATTCAGCCTGCTCATCAGTGGCACCGAGCTCGATGAACAAATCAAACGTCTGGTTAAGCACTCGCTCGGGTTCAGCATCCTTGCGGTCAACTTTATTGATCACCACGATTGCCCGGTGGCCCATCTCAAGCGCTTTCTTGAGTACAAACCGGGTTTGAGGCATGGGACCCTCGGCAGCATCCACCAGCAGGAGCACGCCATCGACCATGTTCATTACTCGCTCAACCTCACCACCAAAATCAGCATGCCCGGGTGTGTCGACGATATTAATCTTCACCAAGCCATTGATCTGTTGATCCCAAATCTCGATGGCGGTGTTTTTCGCCAGGATAGTGATGCCGCGCTCGCGTTCGAGGTCGTTGGAATCCATCACCCTTTCCATCACCTGTTGGTTCTCGCGGAAAACATGCGCTTG
>JBGOXS010000044.1:0-16541 GCA_041479245.1 Anaerolineae bacterium | reverse complement strand
GAGACATATTCGAATACATCGCCGGGTTTTATAATACCGTCAGACGGCATTCGACCTTGGGTTTTCTGTCACCGAACCAATTCGAGGCCCGTGATCACAATTCTCCTTAACTATCTGTCCACCTACTGGGGTGAAGCTCAACTGCCGGTGAGGAAAGCAAAACCTTTCAAGGAAGGGGAGAATATCACTCACGGGATTTACTGTTGTAAAAAGGACAAAGAGGCGGTAAGAGCAGTGCTGAAGGAAAATATCCATGGGATGAAGGATGAAATTGGATGCCTGCGCAAGCTAATGCGTAGTCTGGTGGAACGGGGGGAGGATGAGGCGCGCCTGGCGGAGGCTTATTCGAAGTCGGCTCACAGGCTGGGTGAGCTGATAGCGGCCAATGAACCGCTCTGGAAAGGGCCGAAAAACCCTTGGGCGGAAGAGATGCTGGGCATGTTGGATCGAGTAGCGATGAACGATGGGTTGCCGCCTGTCAGTCCACAGGTGCGGGAGGATGTATTTGGGATTACGTCTGATGAGATGGAAATAAAAGGCGTTGTGGTGGAGGAGATCGCCACCTGCAGGCTGCTGCTCAGGAACGTCTATCGGCGTGGGATGCAGGAGGTCGGCGCAGACGAATTCGTGCGCCTGGTAGATCTATACGGCATGGGGTGTGTCAGGCTATGCAGGCTGATCAAGATTGGGGGCTGCGATGGAGATGACCGCCTGGTGAGTTACATGCAGGACGGGATCGAGGAAGCCATCCGGCAGGTGCGACAGGAGTGGGGTATTTGTGATCGTGATCGTTATTGTAGCCGTGATCAGCCTGCCCCCGACGGTCTTAGGAGGGGGTTGATCACGGCCTCCCTTGACCGCCATCACCCCCTCTAAACGCAATCGGGGGCAGGTCGATGGCAGCTACATAATTTCCACGATATCACACTCATCAAATCCAAAGCCGCCCACCAAAGGAAATGATGGACGGCTTTATAAAAACCAAAATTACGAACTGGTTTTAGGTGCGTGAAAGGATCGAAGTCATTTCGGGCTTACCAATAACCCCAGCTTTTTGCATCACTTCTGCTAACGCCGGATCATTTGCGAATTTTTGAGCATTTATTTCGTTGTCCCACTCCATTACCAGGGTGATAATATTAGGATTTTTCGTATCACGATAAACCTGGTTGATACCTGTCGCACCTGCAGCACGACGTCTGGTCTCATCAGCGTCAAAATACGGGCGCCATTTTCCATAATCAGTAACCGTGTGTCGAACATTTATGTAAGTCATTCTTAATTCTCCTAAAGTTTTAACGTGAAAATATGGTAGATACAGTAGATATTTCGCACAGCAATCTGTGTGCCTAGTCTCGTTAAGGTTGCGCCGGATCCTGACTGCGATGTAGGCCTACTATCTCTATTATTTTAAAGATGGTTGCCAAACAAAGAGTTTCTGGTGTACCCCCTTCCAGAGACCAATGTACCAAAAGCCATACCCTCATCCTGATAATTGGACTTATCTGATCGGAATAGTATTATTATATCATGGAATAATTAAACTGTCCAGTCATTTTCCTCGGTTGGATTGAGGAGTACAAAGATGTGGTGGTGTGTTCGAACGAAAGTAATCAAGACAGATCTTACAGTGAAAGTATTGTAACCGTGATCACCATTGTAGCAGTGATCAGCGATCACGGCCTCCCTTGACCGCCATCAACCCCCTCCAAACGCAGTCGGGGCAGGTCGATGGCGGTATCGCTCGTAAAACAAACTCGCGACATTTCACCGCTCGTAAAAGCACTCGGGTGACCCGGACAAAGAACGTCCTCAACTACAACAACAATCCCCTCTGTCATTATCCCTCCCCCAACACTTCCTTGACCCGCGCGAGCAGGATGGGCGGGTCGATGGGCTTGAGCAGATAATCGCGCGCTCCGCCGCGCACCGCCTCCAGGGCCACACCCAGCTTATCGTGGGCGGTCAGGATCAGCACCGGCATGTCGGGATATTGGCTGTGCATCTCTGGTAGCAGCGTGAGCCCGCTGGCATCCGGCAGTTTCAAATCCAGGCATACCAGGTCAAATGCGCTAGCTTCCAAGCACCCACTGGCTTCCTTAACGCTGGCAGCAGTCGTTACGACATAGCCTTCACGCTGAAGGATAAGCGCTAGTGTACGGCGCAGGTTTTCTTCATCATCAATCACCAGGATCGAAAATTTATCAGACATGGTTATTTCCCATCTGGCTGCTCTTCCATCATCAAGACCACACCTTGCCGATCCCTGGATACTCCCGTAAAGGGAGTGCAAGTAACCCGGCATTGAATGGTTTTCCCACGACGATTGATCGCCTTCAGAACTACTTCTTGAATGTTGGATTTATCATCCAGCACGGAGCGGATCGGACGCTTTAAATTCTCAACTGGAAGGCCAATATCCAGAGCTAATAATGACATCCCCATAATCTCATCTGAGCGTAAGCCCCACAAATCTTCTGCCTGGAAATTCCAGTCCAAGATACGGAACTCCCGGTCCACCACCACCACGCCCACCCTCAGGTTGCCCAGGATCGTCTCCAAAAAACTCTTGGATTCCTTTAGCTGTGAAGTGCGTTGGGTCAGTTCATCATTGATCGTCTCCAGCTCCTCGTTGGTGGACTGCAGCTCCTCGTTCATCGTCTCCAGCTCTTCATTAGTAGACTGGAGTTCTTCGTTGGTGGTTTCCAGCTCTTCGACCGTGGATTGCAGCTCTTCGTTCGTGGTTTCCAGCTCTTCGTTAGTGGATTGCAGCTCCTCATTGGTTGTCTCCAACTCGGTTGTGGAATTTTTTAACTGCTCTTCCAGGAATTTACTCCGACTGATATCGGCGTAGATAATACTGATGCCAGTGATATGGCTGCCGTTATCATTCAAGGGGATAACATGAACATCAAGATAGAAACGGCTCCCATCGCTGGTACGCAGCTCGATCGCAGGCATCATCATCGAGCGGTTCTCGGAAATCACGCGGTCGATCAATGGTTGCAACCCCACCGGTTGGTAATAAACTTCCAAATCGTGGAGCATGTTACCCACATCTTTTGGAGCCAAGTTGAATATGTTCTTGGCTCTCGCATTAGCAGCCAGCAGGGTTCCGTTCGTGTCCGCGATCAGCTGTGCTTCCGGTGAAGTATCGAAGCTGAGGTCTCTCATGCGCATTAAACGACCCAGGCGGCTGGCGATCTGCTCGTCATTGGTTTGCCCGAACGCCAGCAATTGATCTCGAATATCGGGTCTGGACACTTTGCTGAAGAAACGATACTTCATATCCAGGGCCGAGAACAGGTTGGCATGGGTGAGGAGCATCTCAGCTTTGCCAAGGAACAGGATACCGCTGTCATTGAGGGCAAAGTGGAAGCGCGATAAGATACGTCCCTGAGTTTCAGCGTTGAAATACATCAGGGTATTACGGCTTACCAGCAAATTGAGGCGAGAAATGGGGGCATCCTGCACCAGATCATGTAGACCGAATATGACTGCCCGGCGCAGGTCGCTATTGAAGACGCACTCTCCGTTGTTCGCACGTGTAAAATACTTGCTGCACAGCTCTTCCGGCACAGCTTTGATATCCTCAGATGTGTAAGTCGCCAAACGTGCCTGAGCCAGGGCATCGGTATCCATGTCGGTGGCGTAGATTTTCACCCGCTGATGGAAACGTTCCATCCCCAGGTACTCAGCCAGGATCATGGCAAGGGTGTAAGCCTCCTCCCCTGAGGCGCAGCCAGCGCTCCACACACGCACCGGTTCGTTGGAATCCTTATTCAGGATGATGCGCGGCAGGATCTCGGATCCCAAGAAATCCCAGGCAGGTTTATCGCGGAAAAAGGAAGTGACGTTGATCAAAATGGTGTTAAAGAGCAGCTCGAATTCTTCGGGATGGACCTGTAGGTAATCGAGATAGTCGCCATAGTCGATCAGCGAAAGTGCGTAGCGGCGCTTAAGCATACGGCGCATCAGGCTGGCACGCTTGTAGCCGGTGAAATCAAAACCGCGGCTGAAACGCAAGTAATCGAGCAGGGCCTCAAACTGTGGATCGGGAGGTTCTTGAGAGCTCATGACGATTCACCTTTCATCACCAGGGTCACCAATGCCGGGGCGATTTCGTCCAGAGAAAGAGAGAAATCGACGCATTTAGTTTGCATTGCCGCCAGTGGCATCCCGCTAAATTCCGCGGTTTCCACTTCCTGGCAGATCACCGTGCCGCCCATTTTTTTGATCGCCTGGACGCCCATCGAACCGTCGCTGCCAGTGCCCGTGAGCACCACCGCAATGGCGCGCTCCTTATGGCTGGCGGCGACCGACTCAAAGAGCAGGTCAGCCGAAGGGCGCACGAAATGCACCAGCTCAGATTGGGATAGAGTCAGAGTCCCATCGGAGTTGACCAGCAGATGACGGTCGGGTGGGGCGATATAGACCATACCAGGATGCATGGTTTCAGCTTCTTCGGCTTGCTTGACCCTTAACGCAGTATTACGGGCTAGAATCTCAGCCATCAAGCTGCGGTGGCGCGGGTCGAGATGCTGAACGACGACGATCGAAGCCGAGAAAGACGCAGGCAGGTTGGAGAGCACGATATTAATTGCGTTCAGCCCTCCCGCTGAGGCGGCTATGGCGACCACGTCATAGGATGAAAGGGTGGTTAAAGGTGATTCATCCTTTTGCTTTTTCAAGCTTCCTGCCTCCTCGCCGGTAGCCACAAGGTAAATGCTGAACCCTCACCGGGTTGGCTCTCCACCTCGATGCTTCCATTATGTTTTTTCATTATATCGTAGCAGATCACCAGCCCCAGACCCAAACCCTTTTCCTTGGTGGTGGTGAAGGGTTCGTACAGCTTATCCTTCACTTCCTGGGTCAGGCCCGGGCCGCTATCGCGGATGCAGATGCCCAATTTGTCTTCTTCCGCAGGCCGATCGAAGCTGATCGTAATCGTCCCGCCATCCGGTTCCATGGCGTCAATGGCATTGATGCAGATGTTTAAAAATACCTGTTTCAGCTGGTCAGCGACACCTTCGATGACCACACCCTCGAATAGATCTGCAGGAGGAGCGACCAGCTCCCAGGCAACGTGCTTTTCCTGCAGGTAACCTGCCAGCAGCGTCTGAACTTCACTCAGCAAGGCAGGTAACTGGACTGGGCGACTTTGACCATGGGTGGGTGGGCGATAGATCTCGCGCAGCTGGGCGACGAGATTGGATAGTCGGTTCGTCTCGGTCGCCGCCATGGCGAGCGTATCGTACGCCGGGGTGCCTGGGGTGGTATCCATCTGGCTCAAGTACAGGCAGTTTTTAATTGTCTGCAGTGGGTTGTTGATCTCATGGGTAATGGAGGCCAGCAAGCGCCCAACAGCGGCGAACTTTTCAGACTGCACCAGCTGATCGTGCGTCTCTAATTCTTTCTTTAAAGCGTTTTGCAGCTCCTGGTACAGGCGAGCATTATGGATTGTTTGGGCTGTGCGGTTGGCGAGAATTTCAACCAAGGCTTGATCATCGTCGGTAAATGCTTGACTGCCGCGACTACGCACCAGGCTGATGGTACCGACGGTTTTATTTGTGATCTGGAGCGGCACGATGAGCAGGCTGGTGATGTCCACCTGTTTGATGTAGTTGCGGAACTCCTCTCGGATAAGTTCCAGCACCACAGCGTCCATATTTTGGATCAGTATTGGCATTTCACTTTCATATACTCGTCCGGCCAGTCCGTCGGCAGTCCGATTCTCGATGGAGGTAAATATGGAGTTCATCAGCTTAAGCGTCTCAGGATTGTTGTGGTGCCAGGCAACCGAATTCAGCTGCTTCCCGTCTTCCCCGCCCAAATTGATCACACAACCATCACCGATCGACCTGGCAGCGCTTTTCGCCACGATATCGAGAATGGCATGTTCATCCAGACTGGCGTCTGCCAGCAATTGGGATACTTCGGACATGACGGCATTACGGCGGGAGTTTTGTTGGATGATCTCTTCAGCGCGCTTGCGCTCGGTGATATCGCGCAAAGTCCAACGCAGGGTGTCTTTTTCAGATGGATCTTTGGCCGCCGCAGTGGTGACGGCAACTGAAATCTCCTGGCCTGTGCGGGGGATAAGTTTTAATTCCTGAGACTGGACCCCATGTTGGCGACCTAATTTGGACAATAAGAGGTGGAAGCTGGTGTGATCGGCTGGTGAGATAAACACCAATAACGGTTTTCCGATCAGGCTGTGGTAAGGGATCCCGAGCAGCTGGGTTGCGAACTGGTTCGCTTCGAGGATGAGACCATTGCCATCTGTCACCAGGTAACCGTCAGGAGCGAAATCGAACAAATCCCGGTAGCGCTGGCGTTCTGTATCCAGCACCTTTTGAGCCTCGATCATAATCTCGTTATTGTTACGCAGCTCTTCTTCGACGACCTGCAGCTCTTGCAGGCTGGATTCAAGCTCATTCTGCGCTTTTTGGTGCTCGATAATATTGGCACGCAGCTGCTCATTGGCAATATTGAGCTCCTGAGTGCGCTCCAGCACCTTATGTTCCAGCTGGTCATGCGCCTGGCGTAATGCCTGCTCTGCCAGCTTGCGCTCGGTGATATCCAACCCATAAATACGGACCAGACCTTGCGGGGGAAAATAGTTCAATGATTGCTGATAATAGCGATCGCCTATGGCTACATCGCGGAAGGTAACCTCCATTTGACCATCCTGAATCGGACGTGTGAAGGAATCCCAATCGACCAGCCATGGATGGCTTATTCCCCTTTCTTTCAGGTCTGGGAACAGCTTCATGGCAGCGGGGTTGGCATACTGGATCGACCCCTGAAGGTCTACTTCTGTGATCGGCCTCGGATTGACTTCGGGGAAGGAAGCCAGATAAGCCAGTCGCTGCTCAGCGCGCTTGCGATCGGTGATATCGCGCACGAAGATGGCAATACGGCCCCCATTCTGCTCGAAGTACAGGACGGTGACATCGACATCGAAAATCGATCCATCCTTACGCCGGTGTTGCGACTCGAACCTGTCATGACCTTTCTTGTCCAATAGTTTCTGAATGCGACTGGACACCTCTTCGGGGGTCTCAAAGGCGTCGAGAGCGGTAACCTGCATGTGGGTGAGCTCGTCACATGGATAGCCGGACATCTGGCAATAGGCTTCATTGACTTCCAGGATCTGCCCGTCGAGGTCATGGATCAAAACACCATCCGAGGTGTGGTTGAACAGCGTGGCATATTTTTCGGCCACTACGCCCAGTTGGGTCTCGACCTGCTTGCGTCCGGTAATGTCGGTGTGCATGGCAAGATTGCCGACATGCTCGCCACGTTCGTTGAAAATCGGTGAGGCATTATACAGCGACCACAGCACAGAGCCATCCGACCGCCTGAACTTGAACTCGCCGTGCAGCACATTCCCGGATTTAAGCTCCGTGCGCAGCTGCTGAGCCTGGGGCTGCTGGTCGTCAGCCATGAAATTTCCGCTTGATTTCCCAAGGATTTCTTCCACCGGGTAACCCAGCATATCTGCCATCTGCTAGTTGGCGTAGAAGAATACCCCATCGGGGCTCGTCAAAACGATGCCCTCCGCGGCCGTCTCGACCATGGTGCGGTATTTCTCTTCGCTGAGGCGAAGAGCGTCTTCAACCTTCTTTTGAGCGGTGATATCCATGAATATCACCGCACACTGACCTGGGGTCGGGCAGAACGCGTACACCCTGTAGTACCGCCTGAGTGTATCGGTGTAATTCTCGAACTGAACCGGCTGCCCCGTCAGGGCAACCTTACCGAACGTCTCGATCCAAAACGGCTCAAGCCCTGGCAGAACCTGGCTCATAGGCTTGCCAATGATTTTTTTACGCTTGAGCCCGGTCAGCGGCTCGAAGGCAGGATTAACCTCGAGGAAGCGCGTGTCACGTGGAACGCCCTGCTCATCACAGATTATCTCGTGTAAGGCAAATCCTTCCGTCATATGCTCGAACAGGGTTCGGTAGCGCAGCTCACTCAAACGGATTGCCTCAGCGGAATGGGCCTGATCAGATTTCAGCCGGAGAGTCATAATCCCATATGCCAGGTCACCTGCCAGCTCAAGGAGCAGCTTTTCTTCTTCATCGGAAAAGCCATTTGGTTCCCTGGAATAAATATTCAAGGCACCGAAAGCGCGTTTACCTGACAGGAGGGGAAGCACGAGGGAGGAGGCATAGCCGCGTTTTACTGCCGCCTCACGCCAGGGGGCAAACCTGGGATCGATAAGCATGTTATTGCACCGGCTGGGCTTTTTGGTGCGAATTGCAGTGCCGGTGGGACCGCGGCCGCGTTCAGAGTCAGCCCAGGTAATGTTCAAATTATCGAGATAACCCTGTTCAAACCCAAAGGAAGCCACAGGTCGGACAGACTTTTGCTTATTGTTCTCTGCATAACCAATCCACACCATGGCAAAACCACAGTCCTGGACGATGATCCGGCAGGCCTCCGCTAGAAAATCGGGTTCATTTTCAGCGTGCAACATGGCTTGATTGCTGTTGCTGATCGCCTTCAGTGTACGATTGAGCTGGCGAATTTCCTGTTCTTGCTGCTTGAGCCCGGTTATATCCTGGGTGATGGCTTGAAAGCGTTGTTCCCATTCGGTCTGGCCGCGCTCTGCCTGGACGCGCCGGTCTTGTTCCTGTGTCAACGCCAGGCATACCCGCTCGAGAGCGGCTTTCACCTGGTCGAAATCGGCAGTTGATTTGGCATTCGATTTGCCACGACCGGTTTGAAGGACACGGAGAGTTTCTAACGCGGCTTTAGCGTCAGCCAGCTGGTTTTTTACGTCAGAATTACCATTCATAATTGGTGTATCGGTAGAATCCATCTATTTAGCACCTTCCATCCTGTGTACCAACGTCATAACCATAAAATACATAATGCAAGGGGCATATGGCGGCAGTAATTGTAGCATATATAGAGTATATACTGCTTTACAGTATCGTTGGAATGAAATTATTGGAAAGTTCAACCCCAGGGTGAGGACACAATTGCCGCCCCACAGGGATGGCTGATAAAATGATAATTAACCCGGTCTGCATCAGAACCAACTATTTAAGACCGAATTCAGTAGATTATTAGAAATATTTAATTATCTTATCACTTGATTTCCTGTGCCGAGGTGTTATGATTTTTTAATGTTAATGGATGAATATAATTTTTCGGGGGAAGAAAGGACCATATTGGTTGTTGGGGAGTGAGGAAAATTGCGCTTTGTTGACATAGCACTTTTAATCCTGAGCGCTTCGCTCGGGCTTTTCCTATCTATATTTATTGTCCGCAACCGCAGAGCACCTGGTTCACAGGCACTAAGCCTGTTAATTTTGGGAGCTTCCGTTTGGTCATTGGCATATGCCGTCGAGCTGCTTGCGTCCAGCTTAACCCTCAAATTATTTTGGGAGAGGTTTGAGTTTTTTGGGATCGTGGTCATTCCCCTGGCATGGTTCACCTTTGTGGCTCAATACCTTGGATATCCCCAGTGGATGAAACGCATCCTCGATCAGCGCGTCTTCTTGGGGATTATCCCTGTCGTGACCTTGCTGCTCGTGTGGACCAATGATCTGCACAACCTGGTGTGGCAGCGAGTTGAATTGGAGGCGGTAGGCCCGTTCATCATGCTGGACTTTACGCGGGGGCCATGGTTCTGGATCTTAATGATTTTCAGCTATACACTCTTATTACTGGGATCGGTCGCGCTGGTGACAAGCTTATTCAGTATCGTCCGGCTGCAGCGCTGGCAGGTATTACTGGCGCTAATAGCAATCTTACTCCCATGGATAGGAAATATCCTTTACATCACAGGTATCAGCCCCGAACATTTTCTGGACTGGACGGCCTTCTTATTCCTTGCCTCGGGCGTATTATTTTCGATCAGCTTATTCCGTTTCCAGTTGGTTAATATCCTGCCAATAGCTCAGGAGACGGTATTTGATGGACTGACAGACTGCGTCATCGTTTTAGACCTGAAAGACAACATCGTCGAGAGTAATCCATCGGCCAAAAAGATGATCAGCTGCCTGGGAGACAAATCGCTGGGTAATAATCTTTCTGTGGTGATGCCTGAGCTCGATGAACATGTCAAGAAGGCGGGATATGCCAGTGAATATAACGCCGAGTTTACCCTGGGGGAGGGTGAAGACCTGCAGTACTATGATCTTCACATCTCCCTGCTGTCTGATCCATACACTTATCCCATCGGGCACGTGGTGGTCTTACACCTGATCACAAAACTCAAGCAGGACCAAGCAGAGCTGGAGAGGGCGCGCGACCAATTGGAATTCGTCGTGTCAGAACGGACGGATGAACTGAGGCGGGCGATTGAACAGCTGCGGGAGGAATTGGTCCAACGAACCCTGGCGGAAAAAAGATTTGAGGATGTGATCGAATCGGCGCCGGATGCGATGTTCGTGCTGGACCAATCGGGCGAGATCTTGTTGATCAATGCCATGGCTGAGCGCTTGTTCGGATATCCGCGGGAAGAGTTGATCGGTATGAATATCGCCTCCAATCTGATCCCAGTGAGATATCGTGAACAGGAGCGATTATATTTCCAGGGGTTTTTGGAAAACCCCGCGATCAACCAATCCAGCTTTGGGGTGGACCTGTATGCGATGCGGAAGGATGGCAGCGAGTTCCCCATGGAGGTTGATTTAAGCCGTTTGGACACCACCAAAGGCTATTGGGTGGCGATAAATATCCGTGATATCAGCGAACGTATGCGGGTGGAAACAGCATTACGTGAAAGCGAGCAGACTTATAGGGCATTGTTTGAGAACGCAGGCGACGCCATCTTCCTGACCAACCTGGAAGGAAGGATAATACAGGTCAATCAAAAATCGGCTGAGCTACTGGGATTCACCCGGGCAGAGCTAAAGGCGCTATCCATCCTGGACATTACAGTGCAAGAAGAATTAATAGATATGATGCTGAATATGGACCGCATGAAAAATGGTTCCCGCCTGATGCCATACGTCAGGCATTACTTGAAAAAATCCGGCGAAGTGCTGACCACTGAAAATAATACGGTGCTGGTGACCGATGCTGATGGAAAACCGATATTTTTCCAGAACATTTCGCGGGATATCACTGAACGCATCAAGGCTGAACAGGCCCAACAGAGGCTGCTGGAGGAAATTAGGAAGTCGAATGAACAGATGCGTGATCTGGCATTCAGGCTACAGGAGGTCCAGGAGCTGGAAAGGCGCGAGCTCGCCACAGTATTGCATGATCGTGTTGGACAAAACCTGACCGGGCTGAACCTGAACTTAAAAATCCTGCAGAACCACCTGCAGCCGGACAGTAAGTCGGAGATACAAAAACGGTTGAATGATTCGTTGATGATCGTGGAAGAAACAACCCACCAGATCCGTGACGTGATGGCAGATTTGAACCCACCTGTATTAGATGAATACGGTCTGCTGGCAGCTATAAAGTGGTACAGCGGAGACTTCAGCAACCGGACAGGTATCGCCACACAGGTAAGCGGAGATAAGGCAGATTTTGACCTGGAACCGAGTGTTGAGAAGATCCTGTTCCGCCTGGTGCAAGAATCGCTTAACAACGTTGCCAAACATGCCCAGGCAAGCCGGGCAGAGATTGGGGTTAAAATCAACAGCGAGATGGTACGTTTGACGGTGAAAGATAACGGGCAAGGTTTTGATACCCATCATACCGACGGTTTTGCGTCAGAACCGCACTGGGGGTTATTGTCCATGCAGCAGCGAGCAGCTTCCATCGGTGCTGAGCTGGTGGTAAACTCATCCATCGGAGCTGGAACTGAAGTGTCTGTAACAATAAGGAGAAATCATCATGGCGATTAATGTTGTTCTGGCAGATGACCATACGATAGTTCGGGATGGTTTGCGCGCATTATTGGAAGCTAACCAGGAGATAAAGGTGGTGGGCGATGCATCCAATGGAACGCAGGTATTGGAGCAGGTGAATGAGCTGCAGCCGGATGTGGTGATCATGGATATTTCCATGCCTGGACTGAATGGGATTGATGCGACGCGCCAGATTCTGGCGGCGAACCCCGAAGTGCGCGTCATCATATTATCGATGTTGGGCACAGCTGATCACGTTTTCCACGCACTGCAGGCAGGGGCGCGCGGATATTTGCTTAAAGAATCAGCCGGGAGAGAAGTGATGGAAGCAGTTCTGTCGGTGTATGCAGGGGAGATGTATTTCTCACGACCCATCACGCACGTAATGATCGATGATTACGTCCAGGCGCGAGCTGAGACGCAGGACGATTCACTTGAAAGCCTCAGTGCGCGTGAGAATGAAATCTTGTGTCTGGTGGTGGAGGGGAGAACCAGTGCAGAGATCGGCAAACGGCTGAGCCTTTCACCAAAGACGGTTGAGTCTTACCGCAGCCGGATGATGCAAAAGCTGGGCATTTCGGATTTACCTGAGTTGATTAAATTTGCCATCAAACACGGCTTGATCTCCCTGGATTAAAGGTCAGGCGATGTTTGCGAAGCATATCAACCCGGATAATCTATAGGGAAATATTAAAACCATAAATCGAATTCACTCGATAAAAAGTATCCATGAATCCTCGCAACAATTCACCCATCTTCCTTGCAGACAAAGTGTATAAGTTCATGTATCATTAGCATTGGTTAGGGTGGAAATTGAGCGATGAAATTTTATTGAAGCGACAGAAATCAGGGTGAACATCGCAGAACCATTTACGAAACCGGCTGAAAAGCCGGTTTCATTTTAATGTACATCAGGTAAATGCGAATGTGGGATCAAGTTATCGAAAGCCAGATATGCTGAGCTAGAGTGAAAACTATCATATACTATGGAGAACTGTGGCCTGAGATATGATGGGAAGGTGGATGTTAATTCGTTGAGGGATGATCAGTTCAATGGATGGAACCCGGTGAGGTAAGGAAATTCTATCCAGGTATAGTGGATGAGGATTTTAGTGAACAAATCAAGGATGTATCAAACCTATTGTGAGTCCAAAGATAAAGATTCGGTGAAGCGTGTGGAGTATTTCACCTGAGCCATTATTTTTGGAACTACCACATCCGGTTATTACGATCCTACCATGAAATGAATCCATAATTCCTCGCACAAAATTACCCAGCTTCCTTGCAGACAAAGTGTATCAGATCATGTATCATTAGCATTGGTTAGGGTGGAAATAGAGCGATGCAATTTTATTGAACCGACAGATGACGGGAAATACATCGCAGAACCATTTACGAAACCGGCTGAAAAGCCGGTTTCATTTAAATTAAAATTGCCTATATACGGATGACCCAAGCATGCTCCAATAATGGCTTCTGCTCCAGTAAGGTCATAGCTATTTAAAACCGTAAAAATGGCGTAATTCGATGTGGGGTAAATACCGGAGAAACTGCAGTAGAGTGAATATAAAGTGACGTAGCCAGATGAGACCGGCCAGCAGCAGGGGGTTGAGTGTTATGCACATCAATTAAGGATGACAACAAGCCTGGCTTGAGCTCCCACCGCACATAGTAAAAGGTGGCCTGGGGAAAGTGTTACCGCCATGGTGATCAAGTGAGGAATAGCGCTTAGTTCTGTCCGTCTTCGCACCATGAAAGAGTCAGGGATTCCTCGCAAGAAATCACCCAGATTCCTTACAGACAAATATAATCTAATCAGGTATCATAGTAATTGGTTAGGGTGGAAATTGAGCGATGCAATTTTAGTAAAAAATACGACAGGAAGAACATCGCAGAACCATTTACGAAACCGGTGAAAGCCGGTTTCTTTTTTTAATTCGACCAGGTTTAGAATGAAGGGGATTAAATAAAACTACTTTTATTAAAAGGCAGATTGCTGCAGGATATTGACTGATATTATGGTTAGTACATGGGGAAAAACCTGGACTATAATAAAATAAGGTCGGAATAAGGAGGCAGTATGAGGATCAATTTCGACGGAGCGGCCCAAACCGTCACCGGCTCGCAGCACCTGTTGAATATCAATGGAAACAACCTGCTTTTAGACTGCGGCTTCTACCAGGGGAAGAGGCAGGAATCGTACGAACGCAACTGTAACTTCCCATTTGATCCGGCAAAAATTGATGCGGTTATCCTTTCCCATGCTCATATAGACCACAGCGGCAACTTGCCAAATCTGGTTAAGCAGGGCTATCATGGCCCAATCTACACCACGCCTGCCACGGCGCACCTGACAAACATCATGCTGATGGACGCAGGGCACATCCAAGAAGCGGACGTTGAGTTCGTTAACCGGCGGCACATGAAGACAGGCGAACCACCGGTGATGCCGCTGTACACGCAGGTTGAAGCAGCTATGGTGGCGCAGTATTTCAACCCGGCAAATTATGACCAGTCGTTTACACCCCTTCCCGGGGTGAGTGCACGGATCGTGGATGCTGGACACATTTTGGGTTCGGGGGCAGTAGTGCTGGATATCGAAGAAAAGGGTCATAAAGTGCGGGTATGGTTCAGCGGGGATATCGGCAGGCGGAATTTACCCCTGATCAATGACCCGGTGTTGCCGGATTCGGCGGATGTGCTGATCATGGAGTGTACTTATGGCGATAAACCACATGAAGACCCAGGGCTGGCTTATGATGAGCTGCGCCAGGTGGTAGGGAGGACCTTGAACCGAGGAGGCAAGGTGATCATCCCCGCCTTTGCCGTAGGCCGGACGCAGGAAATCGTATATACACTGCACCAGATGTTCGAGAGCCATCAATTACCCGGTGTGCCGGTGTACGTGGACAGCCCACTGGCGGTGAATGCTTCGGATATATTCAAATTGCACCCGGAGTGCTTTGATGAGCAAACCAAGGCTTTCATCAGAGCCGATAAACATCATTCTGCCCTGGGATTTGACCGGCTGATTTACACCCGCTCGGTGGAAGAATCGAAGGCTTTAAACACCCGCAAGGACCCGATGATCATCATATCCGCATCAGGGATGGCTGAGACCGGACGGATCCTGCACCACCTGCGCAACAACATCGAGAATGTAAAAAATACTATATTGATTGTTTCATGGCAGGCACCGAATACCCTCGGCAGAAGGCTGGCGGACAGGGAGAAGCGGGTGAGGATTTTTGGCGAGGAATTTGAGGTGAAAGCCGAGGTGGCAACGATCGGGGGCTTATCAGCGCATGCGGGGCAGGATTTTCTAACGGAATATGCGTTGCGGGTAAAGGGCAGGGTGAAGAAAGTATTCCTGGTACATGGAGAGGCAGGACCTGCGGCTGCGTTATCGGAGAAGCTCGTCGGGGCCGGCATGGATCGACCGGCTTACCCGCTGTGGAAGGAGAGCGCGGAGATCTGATCGTTTGGTATAATGAATATTCCACGGGAGAGGTGCCAGAGTGGTTGAATGGGACGGTCTCGAAAACCGTTGTGGGGCTCGTCCCCACCGTGGGTTCGAATCCCACCCTCTCCGCCTGATCGTATACACGATTGACCCTTCACCGATTGGAGAGGGGTTTTTCTTATTATTCCATCTTTAGATGTTTAAAGTAATTGTATATTATCTTTTAACGAAAGTCGATGGGCAGATGTCCCGTGCCAGTAGGGACAAATGTCCCGTAGATATATATAATTTAGTCTTCTATCTTCATAGAACTGATTAAGATCATAAACACCAATGAGAGTGGAATTTCATTGACCAGGATCGACTTTACCAGGCCTGCCTGATCATTTCTAGAATGGGCATTCGCCTCATAGATATAGAAGAGGTCAACTGCAAGCATCCCACAAGTACATCATTTTCCATAATTCTAAACCATTGAGGGTCTGATCCTAACATGGTAAATAATTCGAAACTGATCCCCTCGCTTCCGTGCTAAGATCGAGTAGGTGACCGCTTCGAGGACTGGCTCCCCTTAGCTGACGCCCTTCTGCTTCGCTCATTTTGAAGGACTAGATATAGATGAGTGAAAGCGGACCATCATAAACAGCTGCAACGGTATGTATATCACAAGGAGACCAGGACTCGAATCCAGTCATTCAGCAGTATCCCTCCACCCTTCCCCACATTGATGAACGAAAATTGAGGAGGAAAAACCATCTACTCGAGGCAACCACAGGAGTTATGCTCCACCAAAGGAACAGGCTTTCAAAGTCAACTCTCGAGTCAGGTGAAAATTATACGTTATTATAGATTTGGTCAGACTCTAGTCTGTTTTAGCATTTAGCTGAATCGTACGCATAACTTCATCTGCTTCACCAAGACGCAGCTGGGCTTCGTTATGTCGACCAGTATTTTCTAACAAAGATGCTAATGATAATAATGTTCTCGCCAGATAAGGCCGCATATTCGCCTGGCGGTAGTAATTTATCGCCTCATTCAATAAAGTCTCGGCTCGCTGGTAGTTTTTAATCTGTAACATGCAAACCCCAAGCAGATAGTTAGCATTTGCCGCGCCCACCTCATTCATGTAACTGTGCATCTCACTCACGATCTGTTCGAGATCGCCAATTGCTTCCGTCTTTCCAGATAAGAATTGGACCATCGACAGGCCTGCCTGCCCATTGAGTCTGTGAATGATGGCCCCTGATACCTGT
>JBGOXS010000043.1:0-16735 GCA_041479245.1 Anaerolineae bacterium | reverse complement strand
GCAATTGCTGAATTTCCATAATCCAAGTATGATAGAGAGCGTTGATCGGCATGGTGTCCTCCTCTTCTTTAGTCAAGATAAGGAGTACATTTATCGTGCCGATCAATCCTTTCTAAATTGAAACTGTCAGGTGACTAGATACTAATTAGTAAGATAAATAGATTATAGGCTTGCTGCTTTGGTGTTTGTTCAGCCATAATGTTCCTTTCTCAATAATGAGATGATGTAATGAGAAATTCTAATAGATTTGATCGGTTAGAAATTTGGAAATTAATCACTCTTTTAAGGTCATTTCCTGCTCACCTCTACTCTTTGCGAATTATATAGAACAGCAGGATCAGATTCTGAGTTATTCCAGATATTAGTCGTATATCCACAGCTGTATCCAGGTCCTTGAGCGGTCATTGCCCAAATTCGTAAAGTTTCACCTGCCTCGATCGTTCCTGAAAGTGGGCAATCCTGATTTCCCCTTTCCGACACCAGGTTCCATCCAGCTAAATCCACATCTGAATTACCCATATTCTGAATATCCACCCACTCTTCCCGCTTATTCACCGTCACGATGATGATTTGTGGATCAGAGGCGATTGGGGTTGGTGTGGCCACCCATATCCCCAATTGAGCGGCACGCGCTTCAGCCTCCGCGGAAGCAAAAGCCTCCGCACAGGCGATATCCGGTGGGTAGGCCATCGCAGCTGCAAATCCGTTTCTCATCATCTCAAGATTTACAAAATCATCCCCTACCACCACAAATCTCAGTAATCGCTCGTATTGATCCGTCTCGGAAACATCCGTGATCAGGATCACTTCTTTCTGGTCAACCATGCCGGAATTGGCCTTGTACGCATCCAGGCTGAAAGCTCGACCTTCTTCGGGTGCATTGATTCCAATATATCTGACGCTTACAGTTTTTCCGTCGTCCAATAGAACAGTAATAGTGTCACCGTCAATCACCTGGGTCACTGTACCAGCTTGAAATGATGTGTTTTTGGGTATACAGTCAGCAACATTGTAAAAAGCCAGGTCCTGCGTCGGGGTTATCGTCGCAGTTGGGAATGTGGTTGTAGTTGGAAGTATGGTGGCAGTTGGGGTTGTCGTTGATATCGGCGTAGGGGTAGGGGTGGTGGCAGGAGTTTGTGTCAGCGTGTTTGTCGGAACAGGCGGAAGTGTCTCATCAATTTTAGGGATCTGGGTTTGGGCCGCTGTGTTCTGAAATGCCACTTCAGATGGAGCAACACTGCAAGACGTGAGCAGAAGGATCATAAGCAAGAGAGCTGGATTTTTCAATTTTCCCTCTTTTATAAATTACGCATTAGCAGGAGCGACCGGTGATAAATTGCATTCTGCAATGAGAGCAAGCATTACAAATATCATTATCCTCATATATGGCAATAGGAAGGATTAACTACATTTACCAGTAATAAGAATCCCTCCCTTATCTTGTGCGGAAATCTGTGGAGAACATTTCTAGCGATTTAAACTATACATCAGTTTGATGGAGAGTCAAGTTTTCGTCCTTACAGATTAGTAATCTTAAATCTTCTTAAACCTCTTGTGGATTAGAACAAACGTGCTATAATGAAACCGTAATTACTCACCAGCTGAAGATTAACATTTGTAGATGCGCAGGGGAGGAATCCCAAATGCCTCATTTCAAATACCTCCCCTGCGCTGCTACAAGGTTTACAAAATAGACAATATAAATCATTCGAATTTTCCAGATTGGATATACAAACATGTGTGTATGACGACTTCCTCACATGATTTTTGATTAATAGGATAATACTTAGGAATGTGGTGAGTAATTACATGAAACCACCATGGTGCCTTTTAGTCACCCTAATGCATTCGTTTCTATTCGTATTATTTATGGTTCGAATATAAATTCTTCAGGTATTCACTAACTATTAAAGAGTAATGGCAGCGGCATGCTTATCCCCGAATTGAATTGATTTATTTTTTTTAAAAACAATCAAAGGCGATCTTTGCCCGGAACACCCGAGTGTATTATCGAGCGGTGAAGTAGCGAACAGCCTGCAGCGTCTTCATGCTCCCGCTGGTTTTTGTGAGCGATCGCGAGCTTACTTTGCCCCTCCAATTTCACCTGCCACTTCCATGGGATATAATCCACCTATCGTCAATATTCATAATTATTAAGAGGAGGAGAACTATGGCAGTACCACTGGATGCAATCATGGCAATCCATAACGCTTTCCGCAAGGATATGAGTATCATCGACACCGCCGCCCTCGGCATGGCGCGCGGCAAACCGGGGCTCGAGCCAACCCTCGAGCGCTTCCGCTTCTTCAACGAAATCCTGGTATGGCACGCACATGGGGAGGAATTAGCCATATTCCCCGCGCTAGAAGCCGTCGCGCCTTTGGTCGCCGAGGCATATTTAAGAGATCACCACGGTCTGGATGCTGCATTCGAGGCAATGGACAAGGCGTATTCTGCAGGTGATGTGTTGGAGACTGCGCGTGCCTCGGCAGCCTTCAAGTTCCACCTGGATATCCACCTCGCCAAGGAAGACGCCCACCTGTACCGTCTGGTGCGGGAGCGCGTTCCCATGCCTGAGCAGGTTAAGGCGGCTGGTATCATGTCGAGCACCGTGCCGCAGGACCGTTTCCCTGAAGTGATTGCCTGGGAGTTCCCCTTGATCGGTGACAACGACCGTGAAAATATGACCCGCATCTTGCAGTCGGTAATGCCACCCCCGGTCTTCGCCCAGATCAGCCAGCTCATCCACAAGGCCGTGGGCGATGGTTGGGCTGAGCTGGTGCGCCGCATCCCTACCCTGCAGTAGGTAGAGACGTCCCAGTGGGGTGTCTCATTTGAATCTTCATTGGGGAATTCCCCCTGATCTTGGGGGGAGAATCCCCTCCACATTTTTTGAAGATCGGAATGAGCCAAGTATGACCATCCACAACCCACCTGTGCCCGAGCTTACCCCGGCACCACTCCACGTTGGTAAGACTCATGCGCCGGCTTACCTGGTGCCAATATTCAAGCTGCCGCTTGTACTCTACCGCTTGCACCTGGGCTGGTTGCTCGACCACCTCTTCATGCAGCTGACGCATGTGGGACGGCGCAGCGGTAAGCTGCGTCGAACCGTACTCGTTGTTTTGCACTATGACCAACACACCAGGGAGATCAAGGTTGTTTCCGCCTGGAATGCCAGCGAGTGGTATAAGAATATCCAGGCCACTCCGGCGTTGCAGGTGGAAACGGGGTTCACCCGTTATGCTCCCGTGCAGCGCGACTTAGCTCCCGAAGAGCTGGCTCATTTGTTTGTGGACTTCTGCCGGCAGCACCCGATATTCAGCCGTATGGTCTGCCGAATTCCCAGCTGGAAATGGGATTCCTCTTATGATGAGTTCCTCGACCTGTCGCGAACACTGCGCGCTGTGGCTTTCTTGCCCAAATAAAAACGGGGCTGGTTTCCCAGCCCCGCACTTATTCTTGATGTTTTATTTTAAAAAATCCTTAGCGACCCTTAGTTACTTTGTGGTAATCTTTTTCCCTCAATCCACCGAGAAGTTGTCGTCTGCAGCGATGTCATCCGCCAGGGCGAAGTCTTCAGTGGTGTAATCATCCTCGAACTCACCCTCGGTGCGGTCGTGCGAGGGAACTTCCTCGCCTTCCTTGGTGATAAACCTTCCGTGGACGAACCCCGTGCCTGCCGGGATGAGCTTGCCGATGATCACGTTCTCCTTTAAACCGTACAGTGGGTCTTCCGATGCGGCGATGGCTGCACCCGCCAGTACCTTGATGGTGTGCTGGAAGGACGATGCCGATAGGAACGAATCGGTGCTCAAGCTGGCTTTGGTGATGCCTAGCAGGGTCTCGATGAAGCGCGCCGGGCGTTTGCCTTGTGAGAGTAAGTCCTCGTTGACACCTTTGAGCTCGAGCAGGTCCACCAAGTCGCCGGGGAGGTAGTTCGTATCTCCGGGGCGGGTGATCTGCACTCTGGAGGTCATCTTGCGGATGATCACCTCGAAGTGCTTGTCGTTGATGTTCTGCCCTTGTGAGCGGTACACCTTCTGCACTTCGGTTAGCAAGTACATCTGGGAGGTGTATCTTCCTTGGATGCGCAGGATGCGGTGCGGGTTCAGAGAACCCTCGGTGATCGCCTGACCTGGTTCAACGTGGTCGCCGTCCTTGATCAGTAGTCTCGCATTGGTGGGGAGCTCATGCTCGGCTTCCTGGTGCACCTCGTAGGATACCATGACCTTGGTGCCATCATCAGCCTTCTCGAGGCGGGCGCGGCCGGTATGCTGGGCAACGATCGTAGCGGTATCTAAGAAAGCCACCACATCACCCTGAGCTACTTCGGTGGCATCTTCAACCGCCACCGTCCAGCTTTCGGGGATGCTATATTCGTCGCTCACCATTTCGGAGTGCTCAATGCGTACCAGGCGCAGCTCAGAATAGCGATCCGACTGCATGATGTGAGCCGTACCGGCAATCTCTGCCACCTTGGCTTCACCTTTAGGCATGCGGCGGGCTTCGAACAGCTCTTCCACACGTGGCAGACCTGTGGTGATATCTCCACCGGCGGCCACACCACCGGTATGGAAGGTGCGCAGGGTAAGCTGCGTGCCAGGCTCACCGATGGACTGGGCTGCAACGATGCCTACCGCTGAACCCATTTCAACCATCTTGCCGCGGCCTAGGTCCATGCCATAGCATTGGGCACAGATGCCGTGTTCAAGCTCACAGGTGAGTGGGGAGCGAACGATGACTTCGGGGACGTCGGCGTTGGTGACCTTGCGCACCAGGTCGTGGTCCAGCAGATCGCCGCGTTCAGCCAGCACTTCACCGGTCTTGGGGTCGATCACGTTCTGGGCGATGACACGCCCAAACAGGCGTATGCCCATTGCCTGGTCGGCGACGTTATCGGACTTGCGGATGGGAATGCCATCCAGGGTGTTGCAGTCCAACTCGTTGATGATCACGTCCTGGGCCACATCCACCAGGCGGCGGGTGAGGTAACCAGCGTCTGCAGTTCGCAGGGCGGTATCGGCCAGACCCTTTCTGGCGCCGTGGGTGGAGATGAAGTACTCAAGGGCGTTCAGGCCTTCACGAAAGTTCGAGCGGATGGGGTGCGAGATGATGCGCCCGGATGGGTCAGCCATCAGACCACGCATACCAGCCAGCTGCGAAATAGGTCCGAAACCACCCTTGGTGGCTCCAGATTCAGCCATGGTCGCCAGGTTGCCGTGTGGGTCCATGTAGCGCTTGACGGCATTGGCAACGTCGTTGGTGGTGCGCTGCCAGATGGTGATCACTTTCTCGTTCTGCTCCTGGTCGGTAAGCAGGCCGCGGCGGAAGTCACGCTGGACGAGCTCAACTTCCTTGAGCGATTCGTTGATAATGTCCGTCTTTTCAGGCGGGACGGTGATATCGGATACGGCAATGCTGTAGCCCGAGCGGGTGGCGTAGGTAAAGCCAATCTCTTTGATGCGGTCAGCCACGTCAGGGGTCTGGTCTTCACCGCCCACCTCGTACAGCTCAGCGATCAGGTCTTTGAGCTCACCCTTATCCAGCTTCCAGTTGATGAACTGGATCTCGGGAGGCAGGATGCGGTTGAAGATCACCCGCCCGACGGTGGTCTTGATCAGGCGCTCTTCAGCTTGCGGCATACGGTCGCGGTTGTCGTCGTACCAGGTGGTTACCAACACGTTGATCTCGGTGTGGACTTCAAGCTGACCGAGGTGATAAGCAAGCTCTACTTCGTCAGCATCGGCAAAATTGCGCCCATCGCCCTTGTGCTTCACCGAGTCATCGCCGATCGTCAGGTAATAGACGCCCAGCACCATGTCTTTGGACGGGCTGATAATGGGCTCGCCATCGGCGGGCTTCAATAAGTTGCGGGACGAAAGCATGAGCTCACGCGCTTCGGTAACTGCCTTCTGTGAAAGCGGCACGTGCACAGCCATCTGGTCGCCATCGAAGTCGGCGTTGAAAGCTGTGGTCACCAGCGGGTGCAGCTGGATGGCGGAACCTTCAATGAGGATGGGCTCAAAGGCCTGGATCCCCAGGCGGTGCAAAGTGGGCGCCCGGTTAAGCATCACAGGACGCTCCTTGATCACCTCTTCAAGCACCTCCCAAACCTCGGGGCGGTTGCGCTCGATGAAGCGCTTGGCGCCTTTGACATTGGCAGCATAGTTATGCGACACCAGGCGTGAAATGACGAACGGGCGGTACAGCTCGAGGGCCATGCCCTTGGGCAAACCGCATTGGTAGAGCTTGAGCTGGGGTCCGACGACAATCACGGAACGCCCAGAATAGTCGACGCGCTTGCCCAGCAGGTTACGGCGGAAGCGGCCTTTCTTTCCCTTGAGCATGTCGCTGAGCGATTTCAACTCGCGACGCCCACGGCGTGAAAGGGCCTTGCCGCGCTGCGAATTATCGATGAGTGAGTCGACCGCTTCCTGGAGCATACGCTTCTCGTTGCGCACGATCACGTCCGGCGCGCCGAGCTCTAGCAGTCTCTTCAGGCGGTTGTTGCGGTTAATCACACGGCGGTACAGGTCGTTCAGGTCTGAGGTGGCAAAGCGGCCGCCATCCAGCTGGACCATAGGTCGCAGGTCGGGCGGGATGACCGGTAGGACGGTAAGCACCATCCACTCGGGGCGGTTGCCGCTGCGGCGGAAAGCCTCCACCACCTTCAGGCGCTTGGTGGCTTTCTTGCGCTTCTGCTTGCTTTTGGAGGTGCGCACCTCTTTCCATAACTCTTCCGCTAGCTTATTCAGGTCAAGCCGGCGCAGTATATCGTAGAAGGCTTCTGCACCCATATCGGCGCGGAACACCTGCCCCCAGCGAGTCTTGAGCTCACGGTAGCGGGTCTCACCCATGAAGGTGAGTGGTCGCAGATCGACCAGCTCGTCGCGCAGGCTCTCGTTCTCGTCGCGCACCCTGCCCGACTGCTCTTCCAGCTGATTGCGCAAGCCTTCCATGGTCATGTCGGCTTCAGCGCGGATGCGCTCGACGTCCATTTTCAGGTGCTCGAGCTCGCGCGCTTTCTGGTCTTTCAGCTGGGTTTCGAGGTCTTCTAGCTGCTCTTTTACAATCTTCTGGAGTTTAACCAGGTGCTGGTTGGATACTTTCTCACCGGCCTCCACTACCACCGTGTCAGTCTGGAATGTGATAGCGGTTTTGATCACCTTGCCCTGCTTATCGGCGATCACCCCTTCCAAGCGCTGACCTTCCTTGATGATCGGGTCGAGCTCGATCGATTCGTCGAAACGCTTGTTGATCTGCTGGCGCAGACCTTCCTGTTCGGCCAGGGAGCGGTCACGCCCGGCTTTGGTCTCGGCAATCTTGGAGTTGATCTGGGCGGCATACTCGCGCTCGGCGGCGATGATATTATCATCCAGGCGCTTCAATGCTTTCTGGCGTGCATCTTCATCCACGTAGGTGACGACGTACTGAGCGAAGTAGAGCACACGGTCTAGATTTCGGCGGGAAATGTCGAGCAGCAGACCCAGGTAGGAGGGGATGCGGCGGGTGTACCAGACGTGGGCAACCGGGGCGGAGAGCTCAATATGTCCCATGCGCTCGCGGCGCACGGAGGAGCGGGTGACTTCCACCCCGCATTTATCGCATATGATCCCTTTGTAACGGATATTCTTGTACTTTCCGCAATAGCACTGCCAATCGCGGGTTGGTCCGAAAATAGCTTCGCAGAAAAGACCATCCTTCTCAGGGCGCAAGCGCCGGTAGTTAATGGTCTCGGGTTTAAGTACTTCACCGTAAGACCAGCTGCGGATGGTTTCTGGAGAAGCCAGGCTGATACGTAACGCTGTCAGTCCTTTGGTTTCCACTCAATGCCTCCTGGAAAATAGACGAAGAAAAGCCCGCGCTTGAGATATCTTCACTCAAGCGCCAGGCGGTCAATAGTCATATCTTGGATACATGCAAACAATGATTATACCTAAAATGATAGGATTTGGTCAAGAGGTATTTCTAAGAGGAAGATTAGGGTTTTTCAGTCCTCATTACGGTTTCCCCCTTTGTTCTGCCTAAACGGGATCGCCAGGTGGAAGGCGCTGCCCTTACCCAGCTGGCTCTCCACCCACACACGTCCCTTATGGCGGTCGGCAATCGACTTAACTATCGCCAGACCCAGCCCGGTGCCCTGGCGCTTCTTGGCCTCTTTTTGGCCGCCGCGGTAGAACTTCTCGAATATGCGGGGCAGGTCCACCGGGGCGATGCCAATCCCCGTATCGACGACGTTGAAGACCATCTGGTCTTTATCGGGCTCCACGCGCACAGAGACTTTGCCGCGCGGTTCAGTATAAATCACGGCATTCTCTACCAGGTTGTGCAAGGCCTGTTGCAGCAGGGCATAATCAGCTTCGATGAGCGGGATGGCGTGCTGGGAGATATCGCTGGAGATCACCACCTGCTTTTGAGACGCCTGGAGCTGTAATGCACCCACCACACGGTCCACCACTTCCTGCACCGGCACCATCTCCAGCTGCAGGTCGACCCCGGCATCGATCCTTCCCAGGTCAAGCAGGCTGGTGACGAGCTGATTCATCCCGTCCACGCTGGTGAGGATCTTCTTCACGTAGCCCGTCTGCTGCTCGTTCAGCTCCCAAACCATTTCTAGCATGGTGGCGTAGCCGCGCATCGTGGTGAGCGGATAGCGCAGGTCATGGCTGACGGTGGCAACGAACTCAGATTTGAGCGTGTCCAGCTCCTTGAAGCGGGTGACGTCACGCAGGATGCACACCCGTCCTACGGGCTGACCCTCCACAATGACCGATGAGGCTGTTGCCAGGTAGATTTTGCCATCCGCCAGCTCCACTTCGGCGGATTGCTTCTCTTCCGAGACGACCTGCAGTAACTCCAATAGTGCCGGCTGCTGGATGATCGACTCGATCGCCTTGCCATTGACCGATTCACCGGGCAGTCCGAGCACCTGCCAGGCAGCCGGGTTGGCTAAAAGCAGCCGCCCTTGATAATCAGTCACCAGCACCGGATCAGGGGTTGAGTTGAGGGTTGCTGCCAGGCGTTGGCGCCCAATCTCAGCATTGGCGAATAGCTGTGAGTTGGCAGAAGCTAGGGCGGCTTGCCCGGCGATGGTGGTGAGGAAACGGATTTCATCGTTGCCAAATTGGTGTGGGGTGTCATATGCCAGCCAGAGCGCACCATAAAACATATTCTCGTGCTGCAGCGGTAAGGCCAGGATTGCTTGAGGTCTTGGGGCGTTGGCCGGGAAGGTGAGCAGCCGCACGCGGCTGAGGTTGTTCAGCGCCACCACTTCTTTTTGCCTGACCATCGGCAAGATTTGGTCGTCCAAGTAGCTGTATTGCTCGTTCTCCTTGCCGTAGCCAAAACGGCTGGGGGCGGGTGAACCGCCCTTCATTTCGGGCAATGCCTCCGGAGAGAGGACCACGCGCACAGCACTGGCACCTGTGCTCATGGCGGCCTCCATGACCGGCCTGACCGATTCTTGGAATTCCAGGCTGGAGGCGACGCCCCGGCTGACCAACAACAGTCGGTTCAATTCATCCAGGCGGGCTTTAAGGCTCGAGCGCATGTTTTCGAAAGCCTGGCGCAGCTGCCCAACCTCATCATTACCACCCGTATCGAGCGGGCTGTCTAATTCACCGTTGGAGATACGCTTGGTCTCCAATGCCAGGTTTTGCAGAGAGGAAGTCACTGTCCGCAGGGAGAAGCGCAGCACCAGGGCAGCGATCAGGAAGAGGATCACGATGATGACCATGAGCGGGGCAGCAATCTGCAATGCCAGCTGCTGAGCCTCCTGCTTGGGTACGGACGCGATCACCGCCCAGAGGCGACCGTATACCGGTGTAGAGTACATCATGCTGCGCGTGCCATCAGGGGTTGTGCCTTCGTAGAAATTGCCCTGCAGGGAGCGTTCACCGCCGTAGGTTTGCATCACCCACTCGCTGGATGAGCTGTAAAGGATGATCTCTTCCTCATCAAGGAGCATCCCTTCGCCGTTAATATCCGAAAGGCTGTTAAGCGAGATGCTGATCGACTCAAAGAAGGGATTAGTTGCCAGGTCGGTCCGACCCACTAACACACCGTCTCGCAAGCCGGTCTCGTCGTAGACGGCTGCCAGAAATGATAAGCGCGCCGATACCCCACCCAGGGTCGGCGGAAGGGTGTACATCTGGATCGGCAGGCCCTTTAGAGCGAGCATGATTCCCATGTACTCTTCCGATGACGGGTCGGCATCATAAAAATCTTCCACCGGATAGCCAGTTACCGGCTGGCCATTGGCATCCAGTAGATAAATCTCGCTGAAATATGGAATAGTGCGTAGTGTATCGCCAAGAAGGACATTCTTCTCAGATAGAGTCCCCTGAGTCCAGGTTGGATCTTTAGCGAGTATCTGGATAAAGTTTTGTCCTGCTTCCAGGAAAGTGGGAACATTATTGGATGCGATCTTAGCTGTGCTTTCGAGGCGGTCGTTCAACATTCCGGTGGCAGCCCTGCCAGCCACGATCCAATCGCCAGCCATTAACCCAACGATGACCACGATAGCCAGAAGCCCCAGGCTGGAAAGGAACCTGCTTTGCAACCGCTGCTCAACCGGTGATGGCTCCAATGGACCAGAGAACCCCCACAAGCGGGGAAAAACGAGAGCTACTACCTCTGAGATAAGACCGGCTGCCAACAGCTGGACGGCGACAGTGATGGATATAATCCCCACTTGAGATAGAGCGTAATCCAAGCGAGTAGCTAAACTGCCCGAGGCGGCGAGGGTCGAATCCAGCAGGAATATCAGCGGGTAGACCAGGGCAAATATGGCGGTGGCGAATAACGGGTGCCGAAAGGCTCGGAAAACCCAGGTGCGATATCTCTGGTGGAAAGCCGCGGCCAGGAATACCGCCAGCAACCCATATTCGAGCACGGTGAACAGGTTGTGAGTCCTCAGCAGCGCAATCAGAGTCCCTGATAATAATCCCAGGCCTACCGCTGGGAACACACCCAACAGCCCGGCAGCCAGAACCCATGGCACGGCAGCCAATATCGGGACGGCTAATTCGCCCAGGTTCACCTTTTGACCCTGGATGGTGAACGACTCCAGGGCGGGAAGGCGAGCAATCAGGAATAAATTGGTTAACAGCAATAGAACGAGTAAACCAACAAAAATACCCCCTTGAAGACGTGTCCATTGCTTGTTCAGCCGCTTCCAACTGAAAATGAGCAGGATTAGAGTGCTAAAGAAAATAAACCAGCCAACCCACCCGACTAATTCTTGTGGTTGATCGATGTAAAAAGGAGTGCCAAGCAGGGTGAAATCAATAACCATATCGGTGGTTTGACATAGAGTTTAGACTGAAATGATTATAGCATGTATGCAGTCTACCTATTGTGGCTGTAAGAATACTCCTTTAATGGCTTTACTTAACTGTTAGTTTATACCCACTCGATCGTCTCTTGCGTCGCAAGTGAAAGGTCCGAATAAAAACCTCGCCGGTATTCCGGAAGTATACCCGCCAAAATATACATGGCTTCATTAGTCATGAGCCGCAGTGTTTCCCGCCCAGCGCGCTGTTGGGTCTTAAATCGGAAGGGAGCTCCAAATTTTACCCTGGCACCAGGTTCTCTCCAACGTCGTGAGAATGGCAGTGTAGGATAGCCAATGGTTCCATCGATGGCCACCGGCACGATAGGCGCATTGGCGCGTGTCGCCAGGTAGGCGATTCCTTCCTTCCCCTGACGGAGCTCGGGACCGCGATGAGCCTCGGGTGCGACCAAAATGATTTCACCAGCCCTCAAGACCTCCAGCGCTCCCTGGACTGCCCGCCGGTCGAATTCTTCCCGCTGGACCGGGATGACCCCATAGATGCGTGGGAAAATGCCCACGATAGGGTAGCTGTATACTTCAATCTTTGCCATCGGGATGATATTGCGCGGCAACAAGTTCATCACAACAAAAGGATCGACAAAGTCGATGTGATTGATCATCATGATTGCCGGACCCTGGGCAGGTACGTGCTCAACCCCTTCAGCATGATCGATTCGGGCAAATAAAGTGAAACCGATGATGCGTAGCAGGAACCGCATCACCCGACGGCGTGTCTCATATCGGGAATGGTCATATCCCTCTGGTGACCATATCGATGTCCCGACACTTTTTTCCATCAATCAGACACCCGGGAGAATCGAGATATTCCCAGTACCTCTGGAGGCAGCATTGCCGGTATACAAAAAACGAGAGGAACCGTATATCTCTTCATCTTCTGTAGACCAGTGATTTGGCCCGCTCGAGGACCTGTTCTGCATCCAGTCCATCCGAACACAAGATAACTGCATCCTCCGCGGGGCGCAGTGGGGCAACCTTGCGCTGAGAATCAATCTGGTCGCGCCGTCGCATGGAGTGCAGAATAATATCGTAATCAGCCGGCTCGCCACGTCCTCGCAGCTCTTCATAGCGACGGCGGGCTCGTTCTTCAACTGAAGCATCCAGGTAGATTTTCAAATCAGCATTGGGTAAAATCACCGTGCCGATATCCCTCCCGACCATGACCACCCTACCGCGCTTGCCTATACGGCGTTGCTGAACTGATAAAGCCTGGCGTACGCCCGGATATGCGGACACAGGTGAGACGTGTCCCTCCACTTCCGGCCGGCGGATATCCCAGGTAATATCCTGCCGATCGACCATAACGGTATAGGCACGTCCATCGTCGATGGAGGGGGGCAGAACGTCAATCTGGGTTTGCTGTGCCAGGGCGGTGATGGCAGCTTCATCGTCGATATCCAAACCCTGCTGCAACGCCATCCAAGTGACCGCGCGGTACATCACACCAGTATCGAAGTAGAGATATCCCAACGCCTGGGCGAGCTTATGCCCCAGGGTGGATTTTCCTGAGGCAGCTGGACCATCGATGGTGATTATTTCAGGAATCGCCATTACAAGTCTCGTCGAGTGGAACTGGAATTATGGAACCGAACTTCCGTTTGGATTCGAAGCTCCGCCAGGAAAGATATCGGTCCGGGCCCATAGTATGATCTGGTCTTGGCTCAACGGTGCCTTCCGGAAAGCCAGCCAATTGATGAAGTCGGGCGGAAAAACTCCTTGCCACCCAGGAGAGAGTTGCCAAATAAAATCCTGACCGCGGTAGGTCTGCGCCAGCTTCGGTTCCTCAGACCCTTTCAGCGTGATCACCACAGGAGGAGATTCGGTAGTGGATAGCGATGCTTCAAAGCGGGCGTTGGGATAGTCTCGGAGGGCCCATCGCAGGGCAGCCGAATCTGTCAAATACACCACAGCGAGCTGGTCACGCAAGCCCGTATTCCAGTTGGAAAGATCGGACAGGGTCGTCATGAATTGGTCCGCTTGACCCGGGGTTGGCGCAACGCTCCACAGCTCTTCGGCTCCATTTTGACGCACGATCGACATTCCCCACGCATTCGAGATGAGGAACAGACCCAACACTGCACAAAGTGACCAAATTAAACCTAAACCAGCAGACTCCGCAGACCATCCAGCGATAACCAGCAGAATTGCGACCAATGACAAGACAAAAGCTCCGAGGATAATCACCCAATTGACAATCACGTTCACCTGTAAACCGAAGATGGGTAAAACCATTACGGTTTCCTGGCCAGTACCCATAGGTAGCAAATTCATCCATCCGATAACGACCATTATAAAGATGAATAAACCAAATCCAGCCGCAACCAGGCGTGTGACCACATCTTCATCTGAGAGAAATGCACGGCTGATCTCAGTGGAGGCCAGCGCCCAAAGGGGGATGAACGCCCATACCAGGTCACCCACCTGGCGGCCGGCATAGAGTAAGGGTAACAGCAAAGCGATGATGGCCCAAATGCTTAAGCCCACCAGCAGCAGACGGACTTGCTGGTCTTCCCAGTGACCCAACCATGCCCGCATCGCTCCGAGGATCGCAAAGATGACCACAATCAGCTGGTATACCAGCAGGCTGGCAGGCAAACGGAGAGCCAGGACGCCGCTTGAGGTCACCCAAGATTTTAGGTAGGCCTGTAATGTATCTGCGAGGGCTCCCAAACCCTGCGGGTGGAGAAAAAACATCGAGCCAATGAAAATTACGGTGAGCAATAAAGCAATGACACCAACACGGATCGAAGTAGCAGGGATGGCGTCTGAAGTGGTCTCACCGCTATTTTCCTCAAGTTCAGATTCAACCGGCCTTCTCCGTATCAAGCTGAACAAGCCCCAGCTTATTCCCAGGATGAGCATACCCTGGAGAAATGCCACCCCTGAAAGCAGCGCCAAAGCCGTACAAACTCCAGCCCAAACCATGCGCCGGTTGTAGAGGCCGTCAAGTGCAAAGAGAGTGAAGACAAGTGCAGGCATCAGGCTGCCCGCCTGCCTGGAAAGGCTCACCAACCCTGGGTCCAGCGCCAATCCAAATGCCATCACCACCCCTGCCCGGCGCAGCCAGGTAGAATCTCCCATCAGGCGTCGAAAACTGAACGGCAGCCAGATGAGCAGACTGCCCACCAGGGCGGGGAAAAAGCGGGCAATGTAATTGGTATCTTTGACGATGGAAAAAAGCAGACTGGTGAGCAGCACGTACAAAGGCTGAGGACCCAACGTCACGGCACCACCTCGTGCCAGGCCAAGGGCTTGAACCGCCCAGCCGGCTTCAACCTCGCTCAAGGCAGCCGCGCCCAGCTGATATAACCGCATCACCAACGCAAGAAGGAATGCCAGGCTATATAGTGCAACTTCAGCAGTGGGTTTATTATCTTTCATGGATTTCTCGACCGTATTATACCGCCTCCGCTGGAGTAGCCAGATAAATAGGACATAGCTTTCGATATTACCCAGAATGGATGGCTATAAAAGAAAAAACGCTTCCAAGTATAACTAGTAAGAGCTTATGGCACTTTATATATTGTCGTCTGCCCCTGGCTGAAGACCGGTTGAAGTACCTGATCAAACTTGCGCAGCGCAGAGCTGGTGGTACAGCCGGTTCCGGATTGGCTGCAAACTTGCTGAATATAAGTCAACTCGGGTTGACCAAGGACAACATAGTTTACATTCCATTTATGGAGCAAATCCACCATGGTTTGACCATTTGATGTGGTGTAGATTGTAGCAATATCCGGCTCACGGACCGCCTGCTGAACGTAGTTCCCACGCCACTGGCTCTCATGTAATGCCCAGCCTAGAACGGTCGGAAATCCGGAAAAAGCACTGATCCGCCCTTCATAGTGATACGAGCCACCCCATGGAGGAACGCTGGGTGCTTCCAGGATCACCGGCACAGTCTCGGCGGGCAGACCTTGTTCGGCATTCGCATTCAACCATTCGATCGCGGCCCAATCATCTGGGTTGTTGCTGGCGATCGAACTCGCCCCATTCAGGTTAGCAGATCCCTGAAAATCGCCGGCGCGGCTGGGAATGGCCATCACGGTATAAATCAAACCCAAGCCAATGAATAAAATGGCGCCGGCCGAAAAGGCAGCGCGAATGACAGGCTTTATGACCCGGTCTAAGAGCCACCAGGTTCCATAGGCACCGGCACAGCCCAACATGACCCAGGCCTGGTAATAGAACTTGAACACGGTATTCATGCGAACGCCAAAGCTATCCCGCAAATAGAGAAACTCAACCACCAGGGTCAGCGCCAGCCCGGTGAAGATGAGGATGAATACAAAGAGGTCGCTGGTCACTTTCGGCAACGGAGTAATTAATTCTTCTGAGGCTCCATCATCAGACACCGCTCGTTTCTTCAATAAGCCACCGACATTGGCAATAACCAGCGCCAAAAGGGCTGAAAGCATGAGCAGGAGCCAGGGATCGGTCAAACGAGCCTTTATACTGGCAAGGTAGGCGTCGGTCAGGCTCATTCCTCCCAATACAATTTGGAGGGTCGCCATCAATGAACTGTCTGGTGCTGGCTTCAGTAGGAAGAACACCAGCGCGATCAGCAGCATGAGCAGAATGTATATCCCTACACAGATCGCCAGGATGCGCCACCACCAGTTAAGGGCGGATTTTAATAACTGATTCCGGTCTTCTTCTTGGTGGCGCAAGTAACCGACCAGGAAGCACACTACCAGAAAGATAAAAGTGCCGAACATGACCAGGTATTGGGGCAGGCGGGTAGGTGGAAAGACGTAAGGCAGGATGCCCGCAGCTTGCGAGCTAAAGCTCAGATAGAAAAAGATATATAAGACTACCGAAAGGATGCCCAGCCCAACCCCCAGGATGACGGTCCGGAACACTGCATCCAAATCCAGGTGCCCATTTACCATTACCAGTCCCACGCCATATGCCAGCATGGTCAACCCCAGGTAGATGGGCAGGTCCCAGGTATTCAGGAAACCAAGGGAACCAAGGATGAGGGCAGAAAAAACGAACAACAGCCAATCATTATCAAGGGCATAAGCGACCGGGTTCCACCAATGCGCCTGGTGGTGTTGCTCTATGCCTGTTTCATGGGATGCCGGGTTGCTGCTCGAACCGCTCTCAGGCAGATTGTTGGCAATTTTCAGCTGCTCCAAATGGTTCTTGTTCATCTGCCGCACGAGAATATTGAAGGCCAACCCAATGGCTAGCAGCACAAATGGCAATGCCAGCACGTGCGGGTGGTTGTCACCAAGTAAAAAACTAAAGAATGGGAATTCGTCTATGGGTTGGGTGAGTTTCTGACCCAGAAAACCCTTATCCGCCAGGACGCGCGAGGCGTGCCACCACCACAGGAAGATATCTCCTGGGTACCAGGATTTAGTCACCGCTGACGCT
>JBGOXS010000042.1:0-18086 GCA_041479245.1 Anaerolineae bacterium | reverse complement strand
GTGATGCCGCGCTCGCGTTCGAGGTCGTTGGAATCCATCACCCTTTCCATCACCTGTTGGTTCTCGCGGAAAACATGCGCTTGTTTGAGCAGACCATCCACCAGGGTGGTCTTACCGTGGTCAACGTGGGCGATAAGGGCAATATTACGTAAATCTACTCGTTCAATAATCACACTGCTCATCCAATTCTGACATACAAAAACCCCGACCAAATCGGTCGAGGCCGGTATATTCGGGATATAATATTATCAGAGAGCGAGCATTTTGAACAGGGCGGTTTAGGAAGGCACAGTCTTCGCCAGGTTGTGGATCCACTTGCGCGTGAAAAACCGGTATGCACCCAGACACCACTTGGTGATCTCCTCTGACATGACCAGCAGGTAGACCCAGTATACCGGCAGGTGGAAAACGAAGGCTCCCAAAAACGCCAGGGGCACTCCCACCACCCAGATGATCAAGCCATCCAGCACCAGTGCAAAGCGAGTGTCACCTCCGCTGCGGAAAATGCCAATGAACATGATCATATTGGAGGCTCTGAGCCATAGCAGCAAACCCAGAATGATCAAGGCGTTATGTGCATAGGCGATTACATCTGCCGGAACCTTATATAACGAAAGAATCATGTTTGAGCTCACCAGGACGAGCGCACCAATGCCCACTCCCCCCAGCATGCCCAGGGCTTCCGAGCGGGCCGCATAGCGAAAAGCCTGTTCCTCATCACCTTCTCCGATGCGATTGCCGACCATGATGGCACAGGCGTGTCCGATGCCGTTGAACAACACTAATGCCATCTGATCGATCGAAGCGACGATATTCATGGCAGCGATTGAATCGGTGCTGATGCGGGCATACACGACACTGTAGGCGGTAATACCCAATGACCAAAGAATCTCGTTGGCAACCACCGGCAGCACGGGCTTCAACACTTTTTTGGCAAAGTCCAAGTTGTAGCTAAACAGTTCACTGATTTTCGCCGCTGATGGGCTGTCTTTTCGATAAGTTAGCAAGATAATCAGAAGCAGCTCGACGATGCGTGATATCAGCACTGCAAGCCCCGCCCCGTAAACTCCCAAGGCAGGCATCCCCAATTTGCCGAAGATGAGGCCATAACTCAGCAGAGTGTTCAGTGATAACGATGTCAGGGTGACAAGCAGGGGCGTCTGGACATCACCGGTACTGCGCAGGACGATAGCGTAGCAAAATGATATCGCATACGGGATGAAAGAAAACCCGAGGATGCGTAAGTAGACGCTCCCCAACGAAATGACCGCTGGGTCTTGCGAATAAACGCTCAATACGGCCGCAGGAAAGAATTCGGCAACGATGAGAAACAATGTGCCTGCACCCAAACCCAATGTGAGTGCCAGACCGAGCACCTTGCGGATATTGGGGATATCTTTCATCCCCCACAATTGAGCAGTGAACATGGCCGAGCCAGTGTAAATCCCGAACAACATCAGGGTCAGCAGGAAGAATATCTGGTTCGCCAAGCCTACTGCCGCCACCGGCACAGCCCCCAGCTGACCGATCATCACCACTCCAACCATGTTGAGCGAGGACATGATGAATGACTGAAGTGCTATTGGAATGGCAATCTTATACAGGCGCGGGTAGTACTCTCGGTCGCTAAAAAACCCGAGAATCGATTGGCCATACCTGAGGGCACTACCGGTTGACAATTACTCTCTCCAAATTCATTTGATCTAATACGTTACAAATCATGCGATTCTATCAGGCTTGGATAAATTTCGTAATGCTCCGTAGTAAGCCAATAATCATTATTGCCGGTCTACCCAATAGCTATCCACGCTGGCAGCGAGCCGGTAACCATCGGTACGCCTGAGTTTTATTGTCCGGCCGGTCGGCATCTTCACAAGATCAACCACTTCTGGGAGCTACTGGAGGAACGCCTCAATAGCCTACACCAGGACATGCAAGAAAAATCTGATGATATACTAGCCTGATGGTCGACCGATTGGCTCCTCGTACACCGGAGGTCGAAGAAGTCACGGATACCCTCTTCGAACAGCTACTGGATGTGATGGGAATCAAACGACCCAATTGGTTCACGCGAGCTATTTTCTCCTTATTCAATTCGCCTGTTAAACACATGTCCACACTGCTGGTTGAGCTTGATAGAAATACAGCCAATAACGGCTGGAATTCAGCTGTTAAACACTTACTGGAACATTTCATAGACGAGGTCAATCTGGTTGGGGCTGACAGGATTCCGCCTCAGGGACCTCTCATGGTAGTGTGCAACCATCCGGCAGCCTATGACGCCGCCATCATTGGAGCCTGTATCAAGCGGGATGACCTCAAAATGATGGCTTCTGATATCGCCCTCATCCAAATGTTTCCAAACATTCGAGAACATATGATCCCGGTGCCTTATTCCATCCCCGCTCGCCTGCAGACGGTGAGAAGCACCATCCGACACTTACAAAATGGCGGAGCGGTACTGGTGTTTCCACGTGGTGACGTCGAGCCCGACCCGGCAATATCACCGGGCGCAGAGCAGAGCCTGGCAGGCTGGTCTGCAAGCACTGAACTATTTCTACGCAGGGTGCCACGGACCATCTCGGTGGTCGCCATCGCCAGTGGAATGTTATCGCAGAGATGGTATCATAATCCCGTGATCGGCCTGTGGAAAAAGTATGAGCAGCGTCAAAAAGTAGCCGAAATATTCCAGATATCATACCAGTTACTGACCAGTAAAAAACCAAACGTGAAGCCAATGGTCAGTTTTTCGATGCCCTTGAACATAACTGAGCTGGGGGGAGAAGATGCGCCGGAAGGGGCATTATTAGCCAACCTGATCGAACAGGCGCGTAGCTTGCTACAAAGCCACCCTCACGTCTGAGTTACGGATTCATCTCATATGCGTTCTTAAGTGAAAATACCTGATCCTGCCAAACCCGGTTAAACCGTGCAGGGTCAACCGCCGGTCGTTGGATCATCTTCTGACAAAAGTTCATCTGTTCGCTGGTTGTGTGTGGCTGACTGTATAGCCTGAGTGCAAACGTGGATAGATCTCGTACCATAAAATCGAAAATCTGGTCCAACAGGCAATCGTCAATGGAATATACGTCAGAATTTTCCAGGATCAGCTGGCCATAAACCACCTGGGTAAAGGCTTCACCAAGGGTCAAGAGGAAATCCGTATCTTTCACCTGCTCTTCACTTGGGGTGGCTTGCATCAACATCAGCCTGAAAGTATCAAGCTGGTCTTTAAATATCCTGACGTTTTGAACAGCATGACTCTCAAATATCGAAGTGTAATCGTGGAATTGGATCTTGCTCAGTCCTCTGGCAGGACCCTGGTGGAAAAGGAAATCATCATTGCGTGCCTGATCCTGGCGAGGAACCTGAGGATAATCTTTTTGAAAAAAGAAGTAATTTTGCATAAATTTGACGATCAAAGCGATATTAACATGCACCGTCCCTTCCAGCTTGGGTAAAGCTCGGATATCCCTGGCAGCCATTTCAAAGTACATATCCTTTTCAAAACCTTTAGCAGCGATAATATCCCACAACAGGTTGATCACCTGCTCGCCCTGAGTGGTCACCTTCATCTTTACCACCGGGTTATATAAAAGGTAACGCCTGTCTTCAGAAGATGCCGTTCGCATGTAATCTGCTGCCCGTAATGTGAACAGCTTCATCGCCACCAGGCGGGCATATGCCTCGGTAAACATCATCCTGACGTGAGGGAAATCAGTCACCGCCATGCCATATAACATGCGGTTGGCCGCGTGGTGAATGGCTTCATAGAAAGCATGGGTGCAGATGCCGATCGAACCCCAGCCCAGGTTGAACTTGCCAATGTTAACCGTGTTGAGGGCAGTATCCCAGGCGGCTTGACCCTTGGACAGAATATCCTGCTCAATGATGGGGTAATTACGTAGGCTAAAGTTCGCCACGTACGATTGGCTATTAGTCAGGTTCTCGATCAAGACATACTCTTTCCGACGGAAATCCGCAACAAAGAAGACATAGTCACCGGAAGGTGTGAGCTTTCCGAACGTCGAAACCATCGGTGCAACATTGGCATTTCCAATATAATATTTTTCACCATTGGCGAGATAATTACCATCCTCCTGGGGTGTGACACTCATCTCAGTGGAATATATGTCAGCCCCGTGTTGGCGTTCTGAAAGGCCGAAGGCAAATACTTCGCCCTCGTCCAAAAAGCGCGCGGCTTTGCACTTTAATACTTCATTTTCACTCATCCAGATGGGTCCTAGACCAAGGATGGATACCTGCCAGGTGTACCAATAACCCAGCCCATAAAATGCCAGGATTTCATTGAATTCGCTATTACGCCAGCTATCCCAACGGCAATCTCCTCCCCCATAATTAGCAGGGGTCAACAAGGTTGAAAATATTTTCTCCTGTTTTTGAAACTCAAGGAAGTCGGCATACCACACACAAGCACGGTCATCCGCTTTGAGCTTGCGCTTACCCTTCGTCTCAAAAAACTGGATGGTCTTGAACATTATCTCCCTTGAGCGCTGGTCTGGATAATATCGATTAAGCTTTTTGGGGTTCAACAGCAGCGTGTTCACTCAGATTTCCTCCTATTCCGTGCAGTTGTGCTGCTTATATAGTATCTCAGCTGAGTGAAAAGTCAATATCAAGAACGGGCAACTTTTTATATTGATTTGATGGAATATTTCAGTATCAGCGAGTTCCTTTTATCTCCTCATCTGACCTAAGGATGGAGTGCTAATTTGATGACAAGAAACCAATATTGTGCAATAATAAACACCATACTCAGTCTTTTGCCGTCACAGCATAGCCAATATGGAGAATATATATGAAGGATTACAGCGATAAGTCGTTCTGGTTAGCCACTTATGGAGAGTATGCTCCCAACCAGGCTCTACATGGAGATTTGAAAGTGGATATTGCTATCATTGGAGGGGGATATACCGGGCTTTCCACAGCTTACAACTTGCGCAAGGACGACCAGGGGCTGAATGTGGCTGTCTTGGAAGGGGAGGTAGTCGGATTCGGCGCCAGCGGTCGGAATGGCGGTTTCTCCATGACCCTATTCGGGCTCGAACCGGCGGTGACCAAAACCATCTTCGGTCACCAAAGGACGGTTGACGCCCACCACTACATGGAGCGCTCGGTCGATTATGTAGATGAGCTAGTCAGGCAGTACAATTTCCAATCAGATTACTGGTTCCCGGGCTTCTTACGAGCTGCCACCACCCCGGGCTATGTCAAGCGCATCCAACATGACCTGGAGATCCTGACCTCGATGGGGATTACTGGTATTGAGTGGATCGAAGCTGACCAAATCAAACAAGAGGTTAATTCTCCCCGCTTTTTGGGTGGCTGGTGGGAGCCCAGATCCGGTCTGCTCAATCCGGCCAAACAGGCACGTGAGCTGAAGAGGATAGCCCAACAGTTCGGTGCTCAGATATACGAGGAGACTCCCGTGCTTGAGATTGATCGGAAGGCAGATTTCGTGCTGGTCACCCCGAACGGGAAGGTCACGGCTAAAAAAATAATCTTTGCCACAAATGCCTATTCCCACCTGATTCCCCAACTAAAACGCAAGCAGGTGCCCGCATTCACGCACATGGTGGTCACTGAACCTCTCACCAAGGAACAGCTTGATCCTATGGGCTGGGCCAACCGCCAGGGGATTGAAGATGCGCGCAACCTGGTGCATTATTTCCGACTGACGATTGACAATCGCATCGCCATGGGAGGCAGCGACGTCAGCCTGGCATACGGGGGAGATATGGATCATGACTTGAACACCCATACCTTTGGTGACCTGGAGCGGGATACCATATGGCTATTCCCCCATCTGAAAGGGATTAAGATCACCCATCGTTGGGGTGGGCCGGTGTCAGTGCCACTGCAGATGGCACCCGCAATAGGTTTTTTGGGAGATGAACGCGCCATCTACAGCCTGGGCTGCGTAGGACACGGTGTATCGATGACCCATCTTAATGGCCGTACCCTGGCAGACCTAGCGTTGGAGCGCAAGACGGATTTGACCGATGTGTGGTTTGTCAACCGCAGCGTTATCCCGTGGCCACCTGAACCTTTGCGAATGCTGGCGAGCCAGGTAATCCGGGGATACCTGCGACTGGAAGACAGCTTATTTGAGCGGCAAATAACGAGAGAAACCTAATCCTGCTTGCTACAGAAGGTTGGACGAGCACAGAATCCAAATCAGTCTGAGCTCCTGTACGGGCAGAAAAAATGATACACAGCAGGAATAGCGCTATATATATCAAAACTCGCTTTATCATAGGTATACCTCCCTCGCTGATCTCTGGGAAATTAGCATCAAATTATGTCTGCTAATGGTAGATCTATTGGGTTTACTAAAAAATACTTCCGAGAGTATTAATAATTTAATACCTGCTACAAGTAATTAAACGGCTAACCCCGAAAAAATAAATATGATGAAACAAAAAACCAAGGTGTAATTTTGGTATACTGTGATGTTGTCTGGATTTCAACAGAATCTGGCTTCAATATTATATTAATTTTCCAAAATGGGTTTAAAAAAACATGGAGAATAGATAGATAAATCAAGTATAAAATTAACGCAAAGTGATACACTATACAGGAGGAGGATAGTTAGATGCCCATTCTCTCCGCCACCGCCATAGCTCATCCAAACATCGCGCTAATAAAATACTGGGGGGATATCGATCCTGAGACACACGTTCCAGCCAATGGATCCATATCCATGAATCTTTCGGACTTGACCACCCGGACAACGGTGAGTTATCTCCCATCCCTCCAGCAGGATGAGTTTATTTTTAATGGCGAGTCAACACCAAGGACGGCCTTAGAGCGGGTAAGTAAGATCCTCAACCGTGTGCGGCAGCTGGCCGGCATATCCTATCATGCCATGGTGGACAGCAGAAACAATTTCCCGGTCGCAGCCGGGATTGCCTCTTCCGCCTCAGGGTTCGCTGCATTGAGCCTGGCAGCCTCGCGCTCTGTAGGTCTGTTATTTAATGAAAAAGATTTATCCCGCTTGGCACGAATCGGCTCTGGCTCTGCCTGCCGGTCCATCCCCGGTGGGTTCGTTGAGTGGGAGCCCGGTCATGATGATGCCGATTGCTTCGCTTATTCCATCGCCCCACCTGATTATTGGGATGTGGCAGACTGTATCGCAATCGTAAGCCGGGAAGAGAAATCAACTAGCTCAAGCGTTGGCCATTCCCTGGCGGCTACAAGCATCCTTCAGCCAGTGCGTGTCGCAGATGCGCCTCACCGCTTGAGTTTGTGCAGGGATGCAATCAGACGGCGTAGTTTCCCAGCCCTGGCTGAAATCGTTGAGCTGGATAGCAACTTGATGCACTCGGTGATGAACACCTCCACTCCGCCTCTTTTCTACTGGCAGCCAGGCACTGTAGAAATCATTCAGGCTGTTCAAACCTGGAAAAAAGCTGGCCTTCCAGTGTGTTATTCGATCGATGCTGGGCCGAATGTGCACGTGCTCTGTCCGGGGTATTGGGAGGAAAAAATTGTGGAGCGGTTACGCCAGTTAGAATGCGTTATTGATGTGCTGCCATCTCATCCAGGTGGTCCTGCGATGATCGACAAGAATTAAACGGATAAAGCATAGTTCAATATTTTTTGGCAAACTGGATTACCCTTAGAATTCTGTTAGAATTCAGCGATATTCTCATCCTGTCACTAGATAATCAATCCAGGACGAGATATAATCACGTGGTTAAATTAAAATAATAAGGTCGGATAATACGATTAAAGATACAAGGGAAAAATGAACTTTGAAATAATTATTGAATTTGCCGTTGGCATAGTATCTCTGATCTTTCTGCACGAGTTTGGGCATTTCATCGCCTGCAGATTACTAGGAATTGAGGTTGAGGAGTTTGGGTTTGGATTCCCGCCGCGGGTGGCGACCCTTTTTGAGGCGAAGGGTACCAAGTTTACTATTAACGCGCTGCCGTTAGGGGGGTTCGTGCGCCCAAAAGGTGAAACCGATCCGGATATTAAAGGTGGCATGGCAGCCGCCAGCCCATTGAAACGCATTGCAATGTTCATAGCAGGTCCTACGATGAACATCCTGACCGCAGTAGCATTGTTCTTTGCTATCTTTGCCATTATTGGATCAATGCCAGACAGGAGTCGGGTTGTGGTGTCTGAAGTCAGACCTGAAACACCTGCAGCAGCAGCTGGAATGCAAGCCGGGGATATCCTGGTGAGCATCGACGGTATAAACTATCGCTCTCCCGATGCGGTCCGCAATAAAATCTATTCAAACCTGGGTGAACCCCTGGTTTTCGTTTACGAACACAACGGAGTATCTCATCGAGTGATCGTCACTCCGGTGACTAACCCCGACCCAGCTACAGGTGCAGTGGGTATTGGATTGAATTATGCACAGAAAGCATTTAACTTCCTGAGTGCCATCCCCGAAAGCTTTTTATCCTTACGTGACTATGCAGTTCAATTATTCACCACTATCGGGCAGATTGTACGCGGTCAAGGGAATTCAACCGATACTCGTCTGACGGGGTTTAAAGGGATGTATGACATGTTTTCTTATGTTGTTCAATCACCCAGCATTCCAGGCATCCCAAAAATTGCCAGCGTGATGAGTTTCTTCGCCATCATCAGCTTTTCGCTAGGTATAATGAACTTGCTTCCCATCCCACCACTCGATGGAGGCAAAATTGTTTTTGCCCTGCCGGAGCTCATCATCCGTCGGAGAATACCGGTTAAATATGAAGTATGGGTGTCTTCAATCGCATTCTTGTTATTGATCATTTTGATGATCTATATCAACGCCCAGGACTTCATTCATCCGATTGCGTTACCGACACCTTAAGATTCTTTTTATGGCGATTTCTAAACCAATTCCAATAAATACACTAATCGATGCTTTGCTCGATGAAAACACTCCGTTTTCACCTCGTTATCTGAACCGCTTATCAGACCTTGAGTCTGCGGATGCGCAATTATTAGCTGCTTCGTGGCCTAAAGTCTCGTTACGGCGTCGCCAAGCACTGCTGGAAGATTTGGAAGAGATCCATCTGGCGGATGACCTGCTTTCATTCGAAGAAGTAGGACGCATCGGTTTAAAAGATGGTGATCCGGGTGTGCGCATGCGCGCAATCCAAATCTTGCGTGAGTATGAGCTGGTTGACTTGCTGTCGTCATTCATCCACATCGCTGAGAATGACCCTGATGCAGACGTGCGGGCAGCTTCTGCAGCAGCACTCGCTACATACGTATATATGGGTGAAGTGGAGGATATTGCTCCTAAAAAATTGCGTCAGGTCGAAGAGTGCCTGCTCCGGTTGCATTCCAGCTCAGATACCACCCTGGTGCGCCGTAGAGCATTGGAAGCGTTGGGATTCTCCTCCCGCAAGGAAGTGGTCGGGTTGATCGAAGAAGCTTATGCCTCAGCCAATACCGACTGGCTGATAACAGCATTGTTCGCCATGGGGCGTTCCGCTAATTCGCGCTGGAACCCTCAGGTGCTGAAAATGCTGACTAGTACGCATCCACTTGTCCAGGCTGAAGCTGCCAGCTCAGCTGGAGAGCTTGAGATTAATGCAGCTGTACCCACGCTATTAGAATTATTGGATGACAGCGACTTGGACGTGCGGATGGCCTCCGTTTGGTCGTTATCCCAGATAGGCGGAAATGGGGTGCGCCAGGCCCTCGAAAATTTGCTTGAGATCACCGAAGATGAAGATGAGGCCAATCAGATCGATAATGCACTCGATAATCTCGATTTCACCGAGGAGATGAAGGATCTGGCACTATTGGAAATCCCTGAAGATGGTAATGGGGCTGACGACTTTATCGAGGATGACTTTGAAGATGAAATGGACGAGCTCAATTCTGAGGATGACGAAGATTGAGCGGGTTGTTTACCCTTTTCTTTAACAATCTTTTTCCCATACTACTGTCAGCTGGCATTGGATTTGCCCTGGCAAAATTTTTAAAGATCAATCCCCGTCCACTATCTCAAGTCATATTTTACGTTTTCAGTCCCATCCTAGTATTCAAGCTGATCTCCGGCAGCCAGCTGAGCAACTCCGATATCCTGCGCACACTTCTTTTTGCCATCATATTAATGGTTTTCGTCGGGGCGATCACCTGGGCGATCGGCGGCATGCTCAAATTGGACCGGAAGACATTGGCAGCCGTGCTAATCACCTCCATGTTCATGAATGCGGGGAATTACGGGTTGCCACTCACCAAATTTGCCTTCGGCGAAGCCGCACTGGCATTTGCCAGCGTCTTTTTTGTGATCAACGCCATGTTCACCAACACGGTCGGCATTGTGATTGCTTCCTCAGGCTCGCAGAGCGTGTTGAACGCAGTCAAGGGGTTGATAAAATTCCCGGCCATCTACGCCCTCGTCTTGGGTGTCATCTTCCTCCAATTCGGTTGGAAGCTACCCTCTGGATTGGACCGCTCAGTGACACTGCTCAGTGACGCTGCTATACCCTGCATGCTGGTTTTACTCGGAATGCAGCTGGTCAACATCCGTCTCAACGGTCGGGCCACGCCGCTGGTGCTCACCGGTAGCATGCGCCTCCTAATCGCCCCATTGCTTGCCTTTGGGTTGACCCGGCTGTTTCATATGAGTGGCCCTTCCTACCAGGCGGTGGTCCTTGAAGCTGCTATGCCGGTCGCTGTGCTGACCACCATCCTAGCAACGGAGTTCGACGCTGAACCCTCTTTCGTGACCGCGGCTGTTCTCGTCACCACCCTTCTGAGCCCGTTCACGTTAACGCCATTGCTGGCATTTTTAGGGGCTTAGGCTGAAGCAATGGTGTGGATTATCAAGTAAATGCGAAAGCTCGCACCCGGATAAATACCATGGATTTAGAAACCAACTCTCGTTTACACGCTATCGTCACCGGACACGTCCAAGGGGTAAGCTTCCGCTATTTTGTGATGGAGGAAGCAGACCGGCTCGACCTAAAAGGTTGGGTGCGCAACTTGTGGAATGGTGGAGTTGAAGTGACTGCTGAAGGTTCACGCCAAAACCTCGAGCAGCTGCTCGATGCATTAAAAGCTGGTCCACCTATGGCTGTGGTTAGCGATGTGGATTTTCAATGGCACCCTTATACCGGCGAGTTATCTGGATTTAACCTGACGAACACTGCCTGACCGGTCTTCATCCTTGGGTAAACCCTAATCCCCTCTCTTTCAAGGATACAAACCGACCACTGCCGATGATGATATGGTCGAGCAGTTTCACGTCCAAGAGCTCCCCCGCCTGCAAGATGGCGCGGGTGATAGCAACGTCATCCGGGCTGGGAGTAGGGTCACCCGAGGGGTGGTTGTGGATAACGATCAGGTTGGTGGCATTACGTCGGATAGCAGCTTTGAACACTTCGGCTATGCGCACCTGCGATGAGTTAACAGAACCGCGGTAGACCGTCTCAATAAACTGCACTCGGTTGCGGGTATCCAACAGCATCACCCGCAACTCCTCCTGCAGCAAGGCACTCATCTCATATTGGACCATCGCGGCGGCATCCGCCGGGCTATGAATGGCAGGCTTATCCTCAGGCGATTCAAGCACAAGCCGTCTGCCAAGCTCAATCGCAGCTTTAATCTGCGCCGCCTTGGCCAGCTTGATCCCTTTCTGGCTGCTCAGCTCATCAAAGGAAGCCCGATGGAGACCGGAAATTCCGCCGAAAGTCTGAAGCAGCCTTTGGCCCACCTGAACAGACGTTTCACCCACCACGCCCACCCTGAGCAGGATTGCGAGTAACTCCGCAGTGCTCAAGGATTGAGGTCCCAGTTTCGCCAACCGCTCCCTCGGGCGTTCCTCCTCGTTCATATCTTTAATCGTGTAAAAATTGGTTTGGGATACGAGCATGTTCAATCGCTCCTTACATTCAGACAGTCAGGGAATGCTGATCAATGATTTCAATGCACAATGCTATAATCAACCCGAGGAGAAAGTTATGACCGTTGATCCACGGACATTAAGTAATCTTATCATGCTGCTGGCTGCCTGGGGTGCAGCTTTCCTGGTGGCATTGTGGGTCAGCCTAATCTTTTGGACCTATCGGGATATCCGCATCCGGTCATGTGACACTGTCATCCGCATCCTGTCGATCATCATCGTAGCCCTATTGTTCTTGCCGGGGATCGTGATCTACCTCATTTTACGGCCGGCAAACACGATAGAAGAGGAATATCAACACACCCTGGAGGAAGAAGCACTCTTGCAGTCGATTGAAGATGTACCGGTATGCCCGGGCTGCGGGCGGAAGATCCAAGATACCTGGATGGTGTGCCCTGCTTGCCACACCCGACTCAAGAAAACCTGCCATAACTGTCGTAAGTTAATGGATTTATCATGGAATTTATGCCCTTACTGCGGAACGCCGGCTCCGGGCATGCGGCGGGAAAAAATGACCATGGAAGACGTTACCAGACCCACCATGTTGGATGAAGAGCCTCCTCATGATGAAACTTAGCAATAATAAGAGATTTCAGAAGGAGATACCCTCCATCAGGATAAATTAAACCATAACGGCGCACCCTAGAGTGCGCCGTTTTTTATCTCAACGTCTTAAGGCTTCCCAGCCGGCGTATTTAGCCGTCTCGCCTAATTCCTCTTCAATCCGCAGCAGCTGGTTATACTTGGCTACCCGGTCAGAGCGGGCAGGTGCGCCTGTCTTGATCTGGCCCATGTTGAGCGCTACCGCCAGGTCGGCGATGGTGGTGTCTTCTGTCTCACCTGAGCGGTGGGATGTGACTGCACGCCAGCCAGCTCTGTGGCAGGTCTCCACCGCTTCGATCGTTTCGGTGAGTGTGCCGATCTGATTCAGCTTTACCAATAGGGCATTGGCAGCTTTATCCTTGATGGCTCGACGGACGCGTTCCGGGTTGGTGACCAACAGGTCATCGCCCACAATCTGTATGCGACTGCCCAGCTCCTTGGTCATCAGTATCCAGCTTTCCCAGTCATCCTGGGCCAATCCATCTTCAATGGAGACGATGGGGTACTGGTCGACCCACGATTTCCAGAATGCCACCATCTGTTCTCCGGTGAGCTTCTTGCCCTCTTTACGCAGGTTATAAGTGCGCGATTCTTCATCAAATAGCTCAGACGCAGCCGGGTCAAGGGCGATCCCGATTTGCTCGCCAGGCTTGTAGCCTGCTTTTTCGATGGCGGTCAGAATGATTTCCACAGCTTCGTTGTTAGCCTTAAGTGCCGGGGCATAACCACCTTCATCACCCACCAGGGCGGTGTAACCACGTTCTTTAAGCACGCTCTTTAAGTTATGATAGATTTCAGCACTCCAGCGCAAGCCTTCTGCGAAGCTGGGCGCGCCGAGGGGCATGACCATGAATTCCTGAGCATCAGTCGACTGCCAGCTGGTGTGGGCTCCACCATTAAGGATATTCATCATCGGAACAGGCAGTACATGGGCGTACACCCCGCCAATGTAGCGGTATAACGGCAGCGCCCGTGAAGCTGCAGCAGCCTTTGCAACCGCCAGGCTGGTGCCCAGCATGGCGTTGGCGCCCAATTTTGACTTATTAAGCGTGCCGTCCAGCTCGATCATTATCGTGTCGATTAGTTTTTGCTCGGTGGCATCCCAGCCGCTCAGCTCTTCGGAAATGGGACCGTTCACATTATCGACCGCTTTCAAGACTCCTTTACCCAAATAGCGCGCCTTGTCACCATCACGCAGCTCGAGCGCTTCATGCACGCCGGTGGAAGCTCCTGAGGGGACTGCTGCCCGACCGGAAGAACCATCCAATAAGACCACTTCAACTTCCACGGTTGGATTACCCCTCGAATCAAGGATCTCACGCCCCAACACAGTTTCAATTAATGTATCCATGTTATGCCTCTATTCTTTGGTTAGATTCCATCACCAGATATTGGTGGATGATGTTATTGTGAAAACAGCCACTATTTTACCGCAATAAGGCAGGTTTACCATCCGCATTTTCTCAACGCACCACAGAAAGTCGAGAAATTGATAACTATTCGGGCAAGAGTAGATTAGCTAACCCCTGCTTTTTGTTTTACCGCCTTTATGAAGGCAACAAACAATGGGTGTGGGCGGTTGGGGCGGGACAGGAATTCAGGGTGAAACTGCGTGCCCACCATGAACGGATGGTCTACCAGCTCAGCGATCTCCACCAGGCGTCCATCCGGTGAGATGCCGGAAAAGCGCATGCCGTTCTGCTGTAAAACGTCCCGGTAGTTGTTGTTCAGCTCGAAGCGATGACGGTGGCGTTCCTGCACCAAAGGCAGCTGGTAAGCTTCTGCAGAAATGGAACCGGGCTGTAACTCACATGGGTACAAACCCAGGCGCATCGTACCTCCAAGATCGACCACCCCGCGCTGATCAGGCATCAGGTCAATTACCGGGTAGGGGGTGGCGCGGTCGAATTCGGTTGAATTGGGCGCTTCACTGTTATAGATCATACGGGCAAAATCGACCACCATGAGCTGCATACCAAGACACAACCCAAGGTAGGGTATTTTATTCTCACGCGCGTAGCGTGCTGCCTGCAGCTTGCCTTCGATGCCGCGGGAACCGAACCCACCAGGGACGAGGATTCCATCAGCCTGTTTGACCTCCTCCCAACCACGCCCTTTTTCGAGGTCTGACGAATGCACCCATAGAATCTCAACTTCCACATCCAATTCCAGCCCGGCGTGTTTGAGTGCCTCCCGCACACTCATATAGGCGTCGTGCAGTTCGACATATTTCCCCACCAAAGCCACCTTGACTTTCGGCTTGGAAAGGTTTACCTTTTTTACCAGCGCCTCCCAACCAGACCAATCAGGTTGACGGCGGGAGTCTAACCCTGCCCGCTTGAGAAGGTAATCACCCACCCCAAATTTTTCAAGGATCAGGGGCACTTCGTAAAGCACAGGCGTGGTGACCATCGGGACTACTGCCTTCTTTTCCACATCGCAGAACAGGGCGATCTTATCGCACAATTCATCTCCGACCGGATAATCCGACCGGGCGACGATCATATCCGGAGAAATGCCGATCGAACGAAGCTCAGCCACCGAGTGTTGGGTGGGCTTGGTCTTCAGCTCATCAGTGGCACCGATATGTGGCAGCCAGGTGACATGGATGTAAATGGTGTCTTCCCGGCCAATATCTGAGCGCATCTGGCGCAGGGCTTCGAGGAACGGCAGGGATTCGATATCGCCGACCGTGCCGCCAATCTCGACCAGCACAATCTCGGCCCCGGTGGCTTTGGAGACCTGCAAGATGCGCCGTTTGATCTCATTGGTGATATGCGGGATCACCTGGATCGTGCCACCCAGGTAATCACCCCGCCTTTCTTTTGTGATCACTTCGGCATACACCTGACCACTGGTGAAATTGCACACTTTGCTCAGGCTTGAGTCGATGAAGCGCTCGTAATGTCCCAGGTCCAGGTCAGTCTCAGCTCCATCGTCCAAGACGTATACCTCGCCATGCTGGTAGGGGCTCATCGTGCCTGGGTCCACATTAATATATGGGTCCAGCTTTTGGGCGGTTACATTGAACCCGCGTTCTTTCAGCAAACGCCCGATCGCGGCTGCAGTAACTCCCTTCCCAACCGAGCTGACTACACCGCCGGTGAAAAAGATGTACTTTGTCGTCATGCATGCCTCCATCTCAATTCATTTTCTCTGCCTAAATAACCCTGGTGAATGGAACAAGCCTGATAAAAAAGGCAGTGGGGAGGGCCGTTTTGCGGCGACCTCCCCACCGAATTCTGCACAACCAATGGTTTGTCTTGCTGGCTCACGCCACCACCCGTTCCAAATCTTCTGCGGCGCGGCGCATTTCCAGGAAGATCAGTCCAAGCTTCGCCTGTGGGCCTGCCAAAGCAGTCAGGACAGCATCTGAACCAATCGATGTCAGGATGACGTATCCATTGACTCCTTTGATGTACACTTGTTCAAGGCTGCCGCGACCCAGCTCGGTGGAAATGCGCTCACCCAGGCTGAGCATTGCAGCAGACATGGCAGATACCCGGTCCTCCTCGACCTCATTCGGAAGTGCCGAGGCGATGATGAGGCCGTCCACCGAAACCACCGCTGAGGCTTCGATATCCGGTGAGACCGCCTGCATCTGGCGTAACCTTGTGACCATCTGTTCAGTACGTGTGAGTGTCATGGTTCCCTTATCTTGAGTCGATAAAAATTAAACCACAATCAATGAGTTTACCATAATTTTTATAAAGAATGATATCGGTTGCCGGGGAGATTTAGGAAGAATGAATTGGTAAATTGCATAATTAATCATTCCAGGCAATGATCATTTTAACCACTCTATGAAATTGCTCCTCTTCTCACTTTATGTTATATTAAGAGGTTGCCATGCGATATTATTTTATAATCCTGAGTTTATTCGTCACATTTCTACCTCACCCAGCGGGTACAACCTGGGGACCGTATGGGAGAATTCAAACAGGTGGCGTGGTCACCGCCGCGATCGACTCACCGGTGGCAGGCCAGGCTGTGCAGGGAGCAGTCGTCATCCGCGGTAGCACGGCGGTAGAACAGTTTCAATACTATGAGATTGATACCATGCCCACTGCTAATTCCACTCAGTCCTGGTCAATGATCCAACAAAGCAGTATTCCTATCCAGGATGGTACCCTGGCAATCTGGGAGACGAATAGCATCACCGATGGAGATTACAACTTACGGCTAGTGATATTCAAGATAGATGGCAGCCGGTCGGAGATCTCGGTTGTGGGCTTGCGAGTAAGAAATTACACGTCGTTAGATCGCAGCACACTTACCCCCACTGTGATGTACGTCACGTTGGGACCGGGCACGCCTACATCCACCCCAACCCCATCTGATACGCTGTCACCATCAATCACTCCATTGCCATCCACACCTACGCCTCTGCCGGTGAATCCGTCCGAAGTCACCGCCTCGCAAGTGATGTCGACCTTCGGCACAGGCGTGGCTCTATCTGTTGCGTTGCTGGCGTTGTTAGGCGCATATGTAGGCCTGCGAGCATTCCAGAACGGACGGAAGTAAAGAAGGGGAGATATGATTGAGCCAAATCTCGAAACACAGATCCAACCTTATCGGCGCCAGGGACCATATTTGATTGCAGGGCTGGGTAACCCGGGTAGGAAGTTCGAGCACAACCGCCATAACGTTGGGTTTATGCTGCTCAACCGCCTGGCAGTGAAACTAGGTGAAAGCTTCAGCCAGGTCGAATCAAAAGCCCTGGTTGCCAAATCCACATACCTTGGAGAGAGGGTCGTCCTGATCAAGCCGCAGACATACATGAATAACTCCGGTTCGGCGGTAAGCTCGCTGGTGCGCTTCTATAAGGTGCCACTGGAAAACTTGCTGGTGGTATACGATGATGTTGACCTGCCGGTAGGGATATTGCGTCTGCGACCGGTGGGCGGTTCTGCAGGGCAGAAGGGGATGCTCTCCATCATTGCACACCTGGGCACTGAATCCTTCCCACGCTTGCGAATCGGCACAGGGCGACCACCCGGCAGGATGGAAGCCGCCGATTATGTGCTGCAGGATTTCCCAGCCGATGAGGCTGACCTGCTCTCCGAAACCCTGGACCGTGCAGCTGAGGCAGCCCTGACCTTTATTCAGGATGGTCTGGAACGTGCTATGAACAGCTATAACGGGTTGTCAAGTTCAATCGATCAGTGACCTGATTATTCATACACATACATATATGGAACTCGAACGCATCATAGACCATATTGTCTCTGCCTCAGATGAGCTATTCAAGGTCATTGAGCAAGGGCTTACAATTCCACCATTGGGATTGCGACGCACGGCGCGGCTACCATGGCTGGCTGCCTTAGAGCAGGCCATTCAACGCCCGCTGTTGCTGATCACCGATCGCAATGATCACGCTTTGATGCTGGCAGATGAGCTGGCATTGTGGGCGCCAAAGTTATCACGCTTATTCTTCCCGGAGCCTACACCACTATTCTATGAAAATGCCCCCTGGGGTCTGAATACAAGGCGTGACCGCTTGATGGTGCTGACCACACTGGCAGAATCCCATATTCCCGGCGCAAATAAACCTACCCCAGCAATCATTATTGCGCCGGTCAGGGCAGTG
>JBGOXS010000041.1:0-20493 GCA_041479245.1 Anaerolineae bacterium | reverse complement strand
GCAGAATCGCTGCTCACCACCGACCAGACCATCTGATCCAGCCAGCCGCCATGACGAGTCGTTGGTGCGGGAGTCGGTGTGACCTCAACAATCTGAGTCTCCTTGACCACCGACGTTTGTTGAACGACCTGCGTTTCCTTGACAACCGACGTCTGTTGAACGACCTGAGTCACAACAGTTGTGGCTGGTGTGCAGGCTGCCAGGACCATGCTGAAGGCTATCAGCAGGCTTACAACCGTAAACAATTTCTTTAACATAGTTCTCCTCCGAACAAATAGTTTGATTGGTTTTTAATGATTTTCACAAGGTACAGATAATTAAATGCGTTGAGTACCGGGTACTCACCTCCTTTCATATATTTAGCTACCATAATAAACACTTCAGACGTCTCCGAAATATACCTGTAAAAAGCTATTCGGTCAAGTATCATTAAGAACAGCCACTCCCATAATCCATCAGCTCCAGGAACCATAAGGGAGTGTCGACCGCTGACGCTGAGGTGTAATTGCATAAGTCTGGCCGGGCAACTGCCACATTGTAGTGAAGATACAATGGCAGCGCCGGCAGGTCAGCTGAAAATAACTCCTGCGCCTGTAGATGCTCGGCTCGGTGCTGAGGAGCATCAGACAACGAGAAGAGAGCATTATCACAGGCGGCATCAAACTGTGGATTGGAATACCCGCTGGCGTTCATGCCACCCCAACCCTTGGGGTAACCGGGATAGGGGCCGGTGATCTCACTGGTCAGATATAAATTGCAGGCTGGCTCAAATGAACTCGCCCAGGCGAACTGCGCCAGGTCGAATGAACGCCCAAAGACAGGACCGTCCGGTCCGGGAGCCAGGAAGTCCTGCGGCGGCGTGGTGATAATCCTGGTACCTATTCCACATTCACTCAGCAATTTCTGGATGGCAAGGGCATCTGCCTGTGGTCTGGCATCTGAGGAAACGAGATACTCGACCTCGAAAGCAGTGCCATCCGGCACTCCTGCTACGCCCAGGGCGGTACGCGGCGTTGTGGGGTCATTATCTGCATCCTGCCATCCCACTGATTCGAGCAGGGCGGCTGCTTTTTGCTGGTCAAAATCGTAGTGCACGACTTGCGAGTTATATAGAGGATGGGATGGCGGCACATAGGAATCCAGCAGCAGCTGGGTATCCATGGTCTGGTCAGCCACTAATGCCTTCCGGTCGATGCACATGGCAACAGCCTGGCGCACCTCCGTAATATCAAAAAAACTGACCCGCTGGCTGTCGATGGACTTAATGCCAAACGTGATCTGCTCCCAACCGGCATCGTTCTGATAGAACGCCTGAGCCTGGTTGGAATTGAGTAATTCAGACATGCGAGGGGTTTGGAGCTCAAAGATCGCCGTCTGGTCGATCAAATCGCACTCACCGGCCTGGAGGGCATCCAGTGCTTCATTAGTGGAACCTACGAACCGGTAAACCAGATTATCAAAGCGGGGTAAATTTTCTCCGGTTCGGAAGTATAGAGGATTTTTATGCAGGGATATGTGGTCATCTGGAACCCATTGATCGATGACATACGCGCCCCAGCCAAGGGGCTTGCGTGTTGATAGCTCGGATGTACGCAGTTGTTCAATCGTAAAGGTATGCCAGGCATGCTGGGGAAGCGGTGTGTAGAATTTATTTCGATAAATTCCATCCTGGTAACCTGGTATGCCCATCCACTCCACTGTATAATCATCCGTCGCTTGATAAGACTGGGTGCGGATAACCAGCTCGGCTTGCGCCGATGGATAGAGACTGTGCGCTATCTCATAGGAGTAGACTGAGTCGGCGGAGGTTAATGGGGTGCCATCAGACCACTCGATGCCGGGCAATAACTTAAAAGTCAATACTAATTGATCCATTGTGACGGGTTGATCACCCGAATAGCTTTGTGTACAGGAAATCTCAGTGCATCCACTCGGGCGGTAGGTCACACCTGTTTCCAGATTAACAGGGTTCCCGGAACTATCAACAATCAAGTCCCCGGAATTTACCTGCACAGGCTGCAGGCGGGCATCGCCATCGGACAAAGAAGGCATTTTCTCCAAAATTACTGCCATTTCAGTGTAGTTTTGAATATCCACCGGTCCATCATAGACTGCGGCAAGGATAGCGCGGGCAGCGGTCGAGGCGGCATCGTAATAAAACAAGGAGGCTGGCTCTCGCCCGAGGCAAATAGTTAATAACCGTGCGGGAGCTGGTAACAATGTAGGTGCTGGTGTTGATCCAATAACAGCATTGGTTGGCTGTCCGGTGGGAGAAGTCTGCTTTGTGGGTTCAATTAGGGTAGAAGAGGCTGGTTTTTGACTGCAGGCTACCAACCCCACTAACAGGATGATTGCCATTAAGTTGGTAAAATGCATACGGTCACGCACGGGCATATATGCCCGCGTGAATTGACTGCGAAAAGAACCAGGTATATAAAGTTTGGGACCATTCATTGGGCCCGTTATAACGATAATATCCAAATTGAGGCTTGGTGATTATGGAACGGTCAGCCTTTTTTTGTTGAGCGATGCTTGCTTGAGACAATAAGCGTGCCCGCCCATTCTCGGGAAGCTTGTGTTCAGCAACCCAATTTTTAAGCAGTTTTCCAAACGCATTATCAGAATACATGCTCATGCTATTTTACCTATGTAAACTCGTAGCTTATATCCGGGAAGACTCTTTTTTCCAATATATCCAGTGACTTCCTCAATGCCTGACGACTATAATGCAGTCGTGATTTCACGGTACCAACCGGGATATCGAGGATTTCAGCAATCTCCTGGATCGATAGATCGTCAATATAGTACAAAACGACCACGCCGCGATGGGATAAGGGCAGAGAAGACAGGGCTTGCTGAACCTGGCGCCACGATTCGTTGATTTCAGAGCGTACCGCGGGGATGTCTCTCCGGCTGCCGGTGATCCATTCTGCTACATCTTCCAGTGGGCGCAGCAAGCGATTGTGCCGCTTCACCCATGTATATGAAAGGTTTGTGGTCATGCGATACAGCCAGGGTTCCAGAGGGCGATCACAATCAACATGACTTGCAAAACGAAACAGGCGTAAAAACACTTCTTGCAGTAAATCAGCCGCAGCCTCTGCATCGCCTGTGATGGCTAGGGCGGTACGAAAAACCAGCCCCCTGTGGCGGTCGTACAACACGCCCAGCGCTTCGAGGTTACCACTCTGCAAGTTGTGCATCAATTGAGAATCGGGATTCGGTTTCTTCTCCTCTTCAGCAAATAACATGGCGATTTCCTATTAAAAGATTACTCTTTTGAGCCATAAATGGTTCAAAAATGGTCTATTTGTATGAATAAAAACCACACAGGAAATACCAAACCCTGTGAGGATAAAAAGTAGACCAAGGTATTCACCTTAAAAAACAGGTTATTGAATAGATTATACATCTTTCTAACAAGATTTACCTGCCTTTTGTAACCAGCACCACTTTACATTAATCATGAATCACGCTCATCCTGACTCTGTCGCATCCGTAGATAGGAAGCATAACGATCAGGATGCACCTGTCCACTCTCCACGGCTTCAAGCACTGCACAACCAGGCTCATGGGTATGGGTGCAGTTGCTAAACTGGCAAGCACCCACCAATCGGCGCAGTTCGGGGAAATAACCATCCAGCTCCTCTGTATGGATGTCCCAAAGCGCCATGGCTTTAAGACCCGGTGTATCGGCCACATACCCTCCTCCCGCCAGGGGAAACAACTGGCGCACTACGGTGGTATGCCGACCTTTTTCCGTTATCTGGCTCACTGAGCGGATAGCCAACCCAAGCCCGGGCTGGATGCAATTCATCAGGCTGGATTTACCAGCCCCGGATGGCCCGGCAAAGACCGACACCTTCCCTGCCAGCTGCCTGGCCAATTCCTTGATCCCGTATCCGCTCTGAGCGGATGTATAGATGAGCAGATATCCCAGGGCAGCGTAATGAGAAAATAATGCTTCCGCCTGAACAATGCCCACCAGGTCCACTTTGTTGATCACAATCACTGCAGGGAGTCCTTGTTTCTCAGCCACAACCAGGAAGCGATCGAGCATCCCAGGATGAGGTTCTGGTTTGGTGCAGGCGAACACAAAGACAGCCTGGTCTGGATTGGCAATAATGATCTGGTGATATTCCCCGTGCGGGGTAGGTGCCATGCGGGAGAGCACGTGTTGGCGCGGCTCGACGGCTTCGATCATCCCGGTTTCGTCCTGCTGGGTGACCTGAACCCAATCACCCACCGCCACGATGTCTTCCAGGCGCCTGCCCCGCTTCAGTCTGCCGCGCAGACGGCAGGTGAGGCTGCCCGTTTCAGCCATAACGGTATAAAAACCAGACTGGGAGCGAATGATCAGACCGCGCAAGCTAATTACACAACTCTATGGGTTCGGGGTTTCCGTCACTTCAGGGGTAGCTGTCTCAGTTACTTCAGGCGTAGGAGTGGCAACTACACCGACCTGGGCTTCCCATGGGTAACGCATTTGAGGGCTGCCGAGGAAATAAATTTCAAGGACGCGCCGGAAGATTGGCTCTGCCACCACCGAGCCTTCGCCTCCATGCTCCACCAACACAGCTACGGCGATGTCAGGACGATTTTCAAGCCCGGCGAAAGTATAACCGGCAAACCAGGCATGTGGATCACCAGCACCTGATTCGGCTGTACCGGTCTTTGCCGCCACCGGGATACCTGATGAGGAGACAAAACTGTTGATGCCATATCCACTGGTGCGGTAGGCAGTACCGCGCGGGTTCATGACCACGCTCACCATCGCATCCTGAACAATCGACAGGTTCTCCGGCGAGACTGGCAATGTACCGCGTACGGTGGGGGTGAATACATTGGTTGGATCGCCAACCACCGGCAAGATATGGTCGATCACGTGGGGTGTGTAGAGCGTGCCACCGTTTCCCACTGCGGCAATAAAATCTGCCACCTGCAAGGGAGTTACCAATGTATTACCCTGGGCAATAGCCAGGTTAACCGCGTCCACCGGGCTTGCCGGGTCTGGGATTTGCCCGGCGGCATCACCGATTTCAATTCCTGTGGAGTTTCCCAATCCAAACCCGCGGGCCATATCCGAAACAGCAGTATACATGCCTCGATTATAAAAATCCAACCCGATATGCCAGAAGAAGGGGTTGCACGAACGCATTAATCCCTCCGGCAGGGTAAGCGTGCCACTGGGCTGGGTTTTACCATCTTTGAGGTAATGGTCATAGGTCCAATCGTGAGACTGCATGCCCTGCACCTCATCAAAAAAGTATCCACAATCGTATGTTGTATCTTTAGTATACAACCCACTTTGCAAAGCGGTCGACATGGTCACGATTTTAAATACCGACCCGAGTGGGTACAGCCCCTGCGTGGCACGGTTGAGCAGTGGTGTGGTATCAACATTATATATATCGTTGATCTGATAACTGTAATTGTAATTTTGAGGCTCGAATAAATTGGGGTTAAACCCAGGCGAAGAGAGCATCGCCAGCACCCTGCCAGTATCGCGCTCCAGGACGACGATGGCACCTTCCATGCCGTTGCTCAGTGCATTGTTGCGCTGTAGACCCAGCTGCAAGTCGTAATCGAGGGTGGTATAGACGGCTTCAGCAGGCTGAGCGTCCTTTGCGGCGAGCTGGGTGACGATTTTTTTATTCGGATCGACTACGTATAACACCCCGCCACGCACTCCTGCAAGTGACTTCTCAGCGTAATATTCTAGCCCATCGCGTCCCACGCGCTCATCCACCCGGTAGCCAAGGCGTTTATAATAATCCACTTCATCCGGCTGGATCAAGCTCATATAACCCAATACATGAGATGAAATCCCATCTTCGAAATAATAGCGTGTACGGAAAGGCTGCAGGATGACACCTGAGTAACCCCCCAACACCGCTTCACGCGGAGCCAGGGCATCCACCGATACATCTGCAACCGGCAGGTAATATCCGAAGGGTCGCCAGGCTTCTATCATACCTGATAAGGTATCCGGATGAACTCCGGTTAGCCGGTAAATTTCACCCAGCAATGCATCTTCCTGCGCTGGGTCCACGGCAGCCGTGTCAAGGCCGATGGCGACCGCATCCGCTTGAGCCACCAATGCACGACCATCACTGGAATAGATATTGCCCCTTGATGGGATACGATAATCCATCATCAGGGTATTGCCCCCAAGCAGCTCAGGCAGGATGAGCGAGTCGTCCCACTGGATGCGCCACTCGCCATTTTCCAGGATCAGGTTCATTACCGTATTGCGGTCAATATCGCCAACAAGCACGCTGTGCAGGATCACTTTATAACCCACCTGCCCGCTCTCGGGATTTTTCAATGAAGACAGGATCTCATAATCCCAGCTGCTCAGGGCGGCTTCGTTCGCCACAGCCTGGTAGCGTGAAGTGAAATCGGCCTCGCTGATGGCATCCTTGCTGACCGTGGTCAGCATGGAGTACATGGCAGGATATTCTTCCGCTTTCCAATGGTCGAGGTAGGTTTGGGCAACCTGGCGTGGATCAGGAACGGAGGTAGTTTCTACCTGCGGCCCAGGCAGGGAGGCTGTGGGCGATGCCGTCACTGCTGGGGCCTGCGCAAGGGGTGTGGATTGGCTGCATCCAAAAAGAATGAAGGCAGATAGAACGAGGATCAGGAGTCGAATTTTCATTACTTTATCTAACATACATATTAAGGGAGAGCATTCCCTAGGGTCTTTTCACTCAAAATATCACGATAGACACAACAATCATAGCCAAGTGCAGCCTGGCAGGTTTGCGGGACATCGACTTTTGGGTCAATGCCCAGGCGGGAAATGCTGCGGGTCAGGTGGCATAATGGCAGACCCATCACATTCGCGTAACAACCGGTTAGATTCTCAACCGGATGAAAGCCGGCATGTTGTATAGCATACGCTCCAGCCTTATCCAACGGGTCTCCCGTTGAGACGTATGCTTCAATCTCTTGCTCAGTATAATTCCGCATGGGTACATCGGTCGTGCATAGCTCAAACCGCAATGCACCATCATCTTTGCGCAGGATTGAAACCGCCGTAAGCACCTGATGGACGTGCCCACGTAGCCTGTACAGCATTTCAGCTGCGTCGAAAGCGTCTTCGGGTTTCCCTAAAATCTGAGATTTCCCGTCCGTCCGGTGGTCGATGACCGCCGTATCGGCAGCAACAATCACACCCTGGCCACCGACTTGAGTAGCCGCGCTGAACACTTTACTCTTAGCGATACGCTGCACATATTTGATTCCATCTTCATCGGGTAGCGGTGTTTCATCCACCTGAGCAGGCAGCAGATTATACTCCAATTTAATCAATGAGAGCAGTTCTTTTCGGCGAGGGGAATTGGAGGCCAGGTAAAGCCGTAACTTGGCCTGTTCTGCGGGAAACATATCCGGCGATTCTAACACACCTTCACTCTGGTTCTTTCCATGAAGCGGTTGTAAAATGAAAGCAGGCGAATAATAAACCCAATCATATGGAGGCACTTATGGGTGAGCTACACGACAGAATACTGAGTGAAGGAAAAAACCTGGGGAATGGCATCTTGAAAGTAGATGGGTTCATCAATCATCAGGTAGATCCACAGCTGATGGATGTGTGTGGGAGAGAGCTGGCGCAGCGCTTCAAGGATATCGGTGCGACCAAGGTGCTGACGGCTGAAATCTCGGGCATCGCTCCCGCCGTGCTGACCGCCCTAAACTTGAAACTGCCGGTGGTATATGCGCGGAAACAGAAACCCATCACAATGCCCGATCAGGTCTTTCTCACCCTAAGCCCATCCCACACCAAAGGGCGCCTGGTTGAGCTGATCATTTCACCGGAATACCTGGGAGAAGGGGAACGGGTGCTCATCGTAGATGACTTCCTGGCGACTGGCGCCACCATCCTGGGCTTGGTGCGTTTGGCGCAGACTGCCGGGTCGGAAATTGTGGGTATTGGGGCGCTGATCGAAAAGACTTTCGAAGGTGGGCGGAAAGCATTATCTTCGTTGGGCGTACCGATCGAATCGCTGGTACAGATCGTCTCGATGTCAGGCGGCCAGATCATATTCGCCTCAGAAGAGGGCTAATGGATTCGATCGCGGTGCTTGATTTTGGCTCCCAGTATGCCCAGCTGATCGCCCGCAGGGTGCGAGAGGCAAATGTATACTGTGAGCTCTTCCCGTGGAATGAAACCCATACGAAGGTCATGGCGCTAAAGCCCAGGGGATTCATCCTTTCCGGTGGTCCTGCATCCGTGTATGAGCTGGGGGCGCCAAAAATCCCGAGATATGTCATCGAAAGCCAGCTGCCGGTGTTGGGCATTTGTTATGGGATGCAGGCACTGACCTATGCGCTGGGTGGAGTGGTAGCTCCGTCATCCAGGCGGGAATATGGCCTGGCAGAGATGGATACCCTGCTTGCCAACCCACTTCTGCCCGAGGGCACTCGGCCGGTGTGGATGTCTCACGGCGACCGCATCGAGCGGCTCCCGGCAGGATTTATTACCCTGGCGCATAGCGCCAACAGCCCTAATGCAGCGATTGGAGATTTAGGTCGCGGCTACTTCGGTGTGCAGTTCCATCCCGAGGTGCGACACACTCAGGGTGGTAGTGAAATCCTACGCCGTTTCGTGGTCGGGGTTTGTGCTGCCCGGACTGAATGGACCCCCGAATCCATCATCAGTGGATCAATCAAGCGCATCCAAGCCCAGGTGGGCGGAGAACGCGTTCTCTCGGCGGTGAGTGGAGGGGTTGATTCCAGCGTGGCGACGACATTGGTCCATCGGGCGGTAAGTGACCAACTGACAGCTGTGTTCGTTGATAATGGATTGCTGCGCATGGGAGAAGCAACCCAGGTGGTGAAGGTTTTTCAAGCCACGATGGGTGCCGAGCTGGTTGCAGTGGATGCAGTGGCTGAGTTCATGAGTGCATTGAAAGGCGTCTCGGACCCGGAGCAGAAAAGGCGTATCATCGGAGATAAATTCATCCGAATTTTTGAAACCCAGGCAGGGCATACCAACAAACCACGTTTCCTGGTGCAAGGGACGATCTACCCAGACGTAGTCGAGTCAAGCGGTCCCGACAGGGCCCAAGCTGCCAGGATCAAGAGCCATCACAACGTCGGCGGGCTGCCGGAGGATATGCACTTTAAGCTGGTGGAGCCCTTGCGTTATCTCTTTAAGGATGAAGTGCGGCGGGTAGGCGAAGCCCTGGGTCTTCCACATGACATTATATGGAGGCAGCCTTTCCCGGGCCCGGGTTTAGCCGTGCGTTGCCTGGGTGAAATTACGCCTGAGCGCCTGGATCGTTTGCGCAGGGCGGATGCAATTTTCACCGGCGAGCTGGACGCGGCAGGATTATTGAGCATGGATGAAGACGAGGGGACTGCCCAGTCTTTTGCGGTGCTGCTGCCTGTGCGCTCGGTGGGAGTAATGGGAGATAACCGCACCTACCAGGAAGTGGTCGCACTGCGGGCGGTCACCACTGACGATTTCATGACCGCAGATTGGGCTCGCCTGCCGCATGAACTGCTCGCCCGAACCGCCAACCGGATCGTGAATGAAGTCGATGGGATCAACCGCGTGGTGTATGACATCACCAGCAAGCCACCGGCGACCATCGAATGGGAATAAATGACCTTGGCTGATTTTCACCAGTAAACTCGCGGATTGAACGAATACCCTCATATTAATCAATAGAAAATCCATCCAAAGTTTGTATGCTTAATTTCATACAAGATATATAATTACCCTTAGGGAATCGAACAAGATTATCGGTTGATAAAAAGGAGCGTACAGAATGGATGAGCTGATAAAGTTGGTATCTCAAAAAACCGGGTTGTAATCAGACAAAGCTAAAGTCGCTGTTGATACGGTAGTTAATTTTCTAAAGCAGAAGCTGCCACCCAGCATAGCTGGACAAATTGATGCACTATTGGCGGGTGGAAGCCTCCCGGATGACCTCACCCAAGGTCTGGGAGGCTTGTTAGGTGGAAAAAAGTCATAACCATAAAAAGGAGAAAACTATGGCAAAGATAATGGATGTGGAAGGGATTGGAAAAAAATATGCAAATACGCTGATTAAGGCGGGGGTGAAATCTACAGATGCATTGCTGAAAGCTGGTGCTACACCTAAAGGACGAAAAGAGCTGGCAGAAAAAACCGGCATCGGTGATGCATTGATCCTCAAATGGGTCAACCATGTGGATTTGTACCGCATCAAGGGAGTCGGGTCGGAATATTCGGAGCTCCTAGAAGCCACCGGAGTGGATACCATACCTGAATTGGCACAAAGAAAAGCTGCCAACTTGGTCCAGAAGGTTGTCGAAGTGAATATGGCTAAAAAGCTGGTGCGCAAACTCCCCGTTGAATCGCAGATCGCCAATTGGATCGAGCAAGCGAAGAAACTGCCGAGAGTCATCACCTATTAAGCCGGCACGACCAATAGATTACTCACTGCTGATCACAACCCCATCTGGTTATATGGAGGTAGCATGCCGTCTCTAAATCGAATCCAGTTGATCGGACACCTGGGTAAAGACCCTGAAGTGCGTTCGACACCCACCGGCAAGAAGGTGACTTCGTTCAGCGTCGCGGTTAGTCGGCGATGGAAGAACAGTGCAGGTGAGGATAAAGAATCGACGGATTGGTTCAACGTGGAAGCATGGGGTCGCCTGGGTGAAGTATGCAAGCAATACCTGCATAAAGGTCGCCTGGTCTTTTTGGAAGGACACCTGCGTACAGACCGCTACGACCATGAAGGCGAAACGCGCTATTTCACCAAGGTGATCGCCTCACAAATGCAGATGCTCGACCGCAAGGCAGAAGAATTACCGGCCATTGAAGCGGAAGAACCAACAGAAGACGATTGACCCATATCGATTGGGATTAATTGGAACCAGGGATTTGGAGGTTTTACATGATGCTCCAAATCCCTGGTTTTATTTCACCACCGGGATGGTTTCAAGCTGTTCAATCATCCCCCGGATGACATCAATACCACCCTGCCAGAAATCGCGGCTGTGCATATTGACGCCAGCATCAGACAGTATCTTATCGGGTGATTTTGAGCCGCCTGAAGCTAATAACTTCAGGTAGCGCGGCTTGAATGCCTCGCCTTCCACCTTAAACTGCTGATAAAGGGATAGGACCAATAACTGGCCAAAGGTGTAAGCGTAAACGTAGAACGGCGTGTAATAAATATGGGGGATGGAGACCCATTCCCAGCGGAATTCATCGCTAATCTCGACGGCGTCGCCGAATTGCGAGTGTAGATTTTCAAGATACACCGCTGACAGCTCATCCACCGTTGCACCGTGCTGGACCATCTCATGTGCCTGGCGCTCAAAAATTGCGAACTGTGCCTGGCGCATCACTGTAGCATAGGTGTCGTCGACCTGGCGGAAGAGCAACGTCTGGCGCACCGAGGCATCGCTGTCTGTCGCCAGCAGGCGATCTATCAGCATCATCTCTCCAAACGTGGAGGCAGTTTCTGCCAGGGGTAGGGATGAATGGAAGGTAAACAGGCTATGGTTAGCTGCCAGTTGTGAGTGGATGGCGTGACCCAGCTCGTGGGCCAGAGTTGCCACGTCATCCGGTCTGCCCTGGTAATTCACCAGCACCCATGGGGTGATATCCGGGGCCACAGTAGCGCAGAATGCTCCGCTCGACTTTCCACGACGGACGTCGCTATCCAGGTGGTTCTGTTCGAGCACCCGGCGCGCCAATTCCTCCAGCCGAGGATCGAAAGTGCGGAAAGCATCGAAAACCGCATCCGCAGCCTGTTCGAAAGTGTATTTCTTATCTGATTTAACCACCGGCGCATAGATATCGTAACGCCGCAGGCGCTCAAGGCCTAACCAACGAGCTTTTAATTGGAAGAAGCGTTGGAAAATTGACCGATTATCTTGACAGACACCCAGCAGCGTGTCCACCACATCATCGGGGATATCGTTTGCCAGGTTGCGCACCGAAAGTGGACTGGCAAAATGGCGCAAGTCCACATTCTCATTATGCCAGTCCCTAACCAAGCTCTGGTACATCTGGCCCAGGATGGCGCCATCCGCACCGTACACCCGATGCAGCTCCTGGTAGGCGGCCGCCCTCAGCGCGGGATCATAGCTGCGCCCGTAGACCATGACCTCTCCACGGGTGAGCTCTTTTTGTTCACCATCCACAGTTAAGAGGAAGATGTAGCGGTTGGTAATTGTGGTATATAAATTACCAATAGCGCTCGCACCGGTGGTGTCCTTGATATTGATGATCTTTTCTTCCGGCTCCGAAAGGGTATGCGGCTTGAAATGACGCATCTCTTCCAGCCAGTAACGGTAATCACCGGAACCTGCCATCAGCCTTTCAGCGGCTCGGTCGTCAAGCTCTTTCCACCACAAACTGAAGAACAGCGTGCGGTTGCTGATCAACGCCATGCGGTTCTCCACATCCGATTCGAATGCCTGGATAACCTGGTCTTGTGTATCGGCGGAAAAACGCAGCGAGGCGAAGCTACCAATCCGGTGAGCCAGGCGGGAGATGGCCTCTAGTAAGCGGATCACATCCAGGAATGCGTCTACAGACATTTCGGAAGAGAGGCTGGGGCGTAGTGCTTCGAACTCAATTACTTTACCATCCAGCTCATCAAAACCCGCTTTCATCTCCGGACTGTCATGGGCTGGAAACAAGTCGGATAAACTCCATGGAGATTGCGTGAATGTCTTCATATTCTCCGTATTCTTTAATACTCTATATGGGGGTAATTTTATGATAGCTACAATCTAAACACATCCGGTTAAACGTTAAAGCGGATGTGCACAATCTCACCATCGTGAACGATGTATTCTTTTCCTTCCAGGCGCAGGCGTCCCTTCGCCTTGGCTTCAACCAGTCCACCCAGGGCGAGCAGCTCGTCGTAGGGGATGACCTCGGCGCGGATGAACCCTTTCTGCAGATCGGTATGGATCTCACCCGCCGCATCGAAGGCGGTTAATCCCCGCTGCAGCGTCCAGGCGCGCACCTCATCTTCTCCGACGGTGAAGAATGAGATCAGGCCGAGCAAGTCGTAGGACACGCGGATGACGCGGGCTAACCCAAGCTCGGTAATGCCGTATTCTGCCATGAAGACTTCTGCATCTTCTGGTGCAAGCTGAGCGATTTCCATCTCCAGCTTGCCTTGCAGGGCCACCAGGTCACTATGCGGGCGGGGCTTCTCCACCGCAGGCATTTCCTGACCCTCCTGGAGGTTGAGCAGCTCCAGCATCGGCTTTCGCGTCAGGAAGCCGAAACCGGAGAGCGTTTTTTCCTCCTCGGCGGTCAGGTCTATCTCACGTAGCGGGATTTCCCTCGAGAGGGCATCTTTGAAGCGCTCGAACAGCACTGCTTCTCGCTCGATGACCGCTTTTTCACGTCCGGCGCCTTTCTTACGTTCCTCTGCCAGCCGCTCGAGCTTGCGCTCCACGGCGATCATGTCATTGATCAACAATTCGGCGTCCATGGTGGTGATATCGCGCCCCGGGTTTACACTCCCAGCAGGGTGCGGGACGTTTTCATCCTCAAAGCAGCGCACCACGTGCAGGAGACCGTCCATCTGGGTAAGCTGGTTGAGCAGCTGACCCGATAACGCACTCTGACTGCCTTCAAGACCGGCGATATCCGCATACGTCACCTTGGCATAGATGGTCTTTTTGGGGTTGAACATGGCAGACAAATGGTCAACCCTTACATCCGGCACATCCACGACACCGGTATGCACGTCAAAACGTCCACCGCTGGTGGTCAACGGCTGGTGCCCGCGAGTAAGGGCATTGAAAACCGTGGTTTTACCCGATTGAGGTAAGCCGATAATTCCGAGTCGCATCTGGTTTCTCCCGCGTCCTGATAGGCTATCTTCCCGCCTTGAGTCGACACATGCGATTATACTTCGCTTAGGTGAAGGATGATGGCAGCCCTAAACTTTTACTAAACATTCGTTTTGGTTTCGGGTATAATTTGCTGCACATACCGGCCGAAGTGGCGGAATAGGCAGACGCGCACGACTCAAAATCGTGTTCCGCAAGGAATGAGGGTTCGATTCCCTCCTTCGGCACACCTGCCAGATACGGGAGTAGAGATACTCCCGTTTGCCATATATAGGGGATAGGATAGTGTTGCCCTAATTCGATTTGTAATAATCGTGCGCGCTGATTATATTCCAAACAAAGCCTCAATAAGAAGGAGATAACAAAACTTACCTCATAGTCAATATTTGCCCTCAAGGTGATAGCTGAACATTAGTATACGAATGATTACTTCATGAAAAGAGCAGTAGTCTTGATGACCGCTGCTCTTTTCTCCTTGCTTCCTAACTTCCTGGTTTATCGCATAATAGTATAAAGACCTATATATAGACTGTTTCAGGAAGTTAGTAAGTTATCCTGAAGGTGGAGGCTTCAAGATTGAGATGCCCTTCCCATCGACCATGCATCGCTCAGCGAAGTATCCACATTCATGAGCTACATCATAGGTCATGTCTCGCCCAAAGCCTTCGAGTTCACCAAGCGCAAGGACTTTGGACATAGGTAATCCGTCACGGTCGTAAAAGAGGATTCTCAGGAAGGCTTTGAGGCGGTCCTTCTTCTTCCCTGCTCCACACTGTGGAGCTATCTCATTCACATCTGATGGCACAAATCCAAGCGATTGGCAGCGATACTTGAAATCCTCCTCGCTCAAATCTCCCTTGATTTCAGCGAGCATATTGAGCAGCAATCGTCGCTCACGTACTCTATGCAGGTCTGCAAATAGCTTATCGGTGGGTTTCAAAGCCTTTTGAGGTGAGGATGCATTTCGGGATTGCACTGCTTCAGCCAGAAGCTCACGCAGAACTGCTGTAACCTGCCTGCCATTACCCGATACAATTTCTAGTAGCTGTAGATGGAGTTCATAGGGAATGGTGAATGTAACTGTACGCCAATTGTTTGTCGCCTGTTGAGAATAAGACTTATCAAAGGTAGTCATTTCTCCCTCCAGAAGCACAGCTGTTCACCGAGACATTCATCTTCTCCGCTCCATAAGGGTAGGAGCAAACCAATCTGCTCTCCGTAACCGCGGTTTACGGGGAAACCTTTGTTGTGGATAGTGGAAATCAATGCTCGATAAACCTTCCCACTCTCTTGGTCGATGATTCTAACGATATTCGCTCCTGCTAGTTCGGCTTCCTTCAAACTGCCACAATCGAGGGCAATAGCAGGCGGGCGATACAAGAAATGGTTGCCCCTGAGATATTTGACAAACTCATGTCCTATCACTTCACCAACGACTTTGGACCCAACTCGGATTTGTTTACCATTCTCATTGGGGCATTTAGTTTTATTACTTGAAGTATGTTTGGGAGAACTACCTGAAATTTTATATTTATAACCGTGGAAATCTCGGAAGGTGCTCATGGTTGCACCTCCTCACCTCTATGTCCGGTGAGCTTTATCACTTTATTGCTCGAATCACATACCTCGTTCCCAATGAAAGGAATTATCAGATTTGGATTTTGTATTGCAAGATTTAGCAAATAACGAATGACTCCAGCGCGTGACCTAAAACTTTCGTCAGCTAGTTGCTGGAGTCTCAGCCCCGATTCATTATCGAGACGAAGTGAATATATCTTTTCCATACATGCCTCCGCACATATTTGCGCTAGTTAATTGGATAGTCCAGCTAAAGCTGGAATCAGCACATAGGCATGGGCATAGAAATAGAAATGGAAATGGAAATGGAAATTGCTACATTGACAGGGAAATTGAAATGGTAATAGCTACATCGTCATGGACTGCGTTGCTTGAAATCTCAACGCAAACGAAGCTAATTTCCCCCAGTGCATCGGAATTACTCACATCATCAAGAGTAATGCAATCTTATCATACACAGCTAGAAAATCAAGACTATCTGAAGTTCGTGAGAATTACTCGAATAACCCCAAGCGCGAATCTTCTATTTACAAATGAACGGATACACTTCATTTTCCTGTTTTAACTGCTTCATCCAACCGGCGATGAATAAACGAAACAACTGTCATTAAGTCTATGGCATCCTGCTCTTTCATAATCCAACTTATCTTTGGAGAATGAGCGGTAGGGTTTCGGAATAACCCAAACATACCTTTTATCAATAACATAAGACCTGTATGTTCAGACTGTTCACTTTCAGATTGAAGAGTATTGAAAGCGAGTTTTGGACCAGATTTCAAACCAAAAGCTTGGTCAACAAGGTCTGCGCCATCACTAACTAAGCCTGTTTTTTGACGTATCTTTTCAGCGACGCTCTTTGTTGCTTCGAGAACCGCATGAAAATAATTCGTCTGCAATAGTTCTGCTTTACAGAAAATCAACACGTCTGGATGAATACCACGACGTTGAAGCTCACTACGTAATCGTCCAGCCCGCTGTTCAGCCTCACTCAAATTTCTAACTACAGTAGTCTCTCTAAGTTTTCCATCCTGTCCTAATGTATATCCAATAAATCCTAGAACCTTATTGAGCTTTTCTCTACGTAATTCGAATAAAGCCTGATTCTCTGTATATCGAATCGGGTTCATCGCACTATGGATGAAATTTATGACATTATTCGCACATTGGTCTTGCTTTTGCTTTTGATACAAGGCTTGATAGAGCCTATCTCGTTTAGTAAATCCAGGCAAAGGGTCGTCGATTGCAGATTGAGTTAACAATCTCCCGATTTCTGAACCTGTTAATCCTTCGGAAGTATCACCAAGCACGTTACAGATAGCTTGAAGTTGTTGTTCGGTTATTGAAGGAATGGCTGTCATTTACGCTATGCCTACCTGCACTTCGCCTGGATAGCACCAAAATCAGGTCCTCGCGGCATAATGAACAGACAGTTTCCCTCGCTTCTTTCCTCCCAAACTTGACCAATTGCTCGTTTTTCTTTTGAATCATCGTTAGACCAACGGTCCTCACCCTTGTATTCTACAACTAGATACCGACCATCGTTCAATCTACAAACAAAGTCGGGGTAAAACTTATCAGTTGATGTTTGTAGCCAAAATGAATGTAATGGCCTACGCTCTAAATTGCGTACCCAAGTATCAACTTCTAGACGACTATCAAGGAATTGAGCGCACTCATATTCTTCACCACTGGGCTTAAAATCGCCGACCACCGGATAATAATGCTTCTGGAAAGCATGGTGCCCAGGATGAAGAGAATTGGGTGGATACGGGTAATTCATTGGGTCGGTATCATACGAGAAACATATATCGGTTTTTACTACCAATGGAGTTGAACAATTAGGCAATAAATACTGCTGGTATGCCTCTTGACGGATTTCTAGACGATAAGACTGTATTTTATTAGCGGTAGCTATTTTTAAGCGATAGCGGTCTTTCACCAGCTGTGCTAGAGAACACCCACGGTCTGCCATCAACCGCTCGACCAAAGCAGTGAAGAATACAATGGATTGATTTTGCGGAATGTCAATATGGGAAATATTCCGGTCCAACCAAACGGCTAGGTCAGTATCAGTCCAGCCTTGGTCGATAGCTAAGGATGCCATCTGGTCATGAAGTTGGCGGATAAAACTAGTGCGAACATGACCAGTTCCGTCTATGTCGATTTCTCCTTGTCCACCTTCGGGGGTCTGTAATGAGTATTCAGCTTCGGATAAATAGGGATTTTTTGTTGCCAGACTCCATAACCTATCCAAAAAGTGAGATTCTTCAAACTGCACGAAGAAATCTCCTTGTTGGATTGCCAATACAGGAATAGACAATATTGTCCTACCTTCTGGTTGAGTAAATATCAGACAGGCATTTTCAATCGCTTTTTGCGTTTGTGCATCAGAAAAGCACTGCTTTACACTGTATATTTCATCAGGTGTCAACTTTTCACGAATGATGAGAACATTATCTTGAGAATCGTAATTTAATTTAACAACGGTTTCTTCCTTAAGATTCTGGAGGTTTGGAGCTTGGTTGACCAAAACAGGGATTGGAGCTATATGCGATGATAGGGCCTCAGGAAAGTAAGAAAATAGTGGGAGATTCTCCTGCCGAGACGGAGGCGATACAATCAAATCTTTCACTTCCTGGTGTTCAAAACCATTCTGGACCAATGCATCTGCTAGAGCATTGGCAGTTTCTGCAAAGTGAGTGGAGGTAGCAAAAGCATAGGCTTTATTTAATTCAGGAGATGTTTTCAAGTAGGCATGAGGCATACGTAGTATCCGACCTAAGATTTGTTCAACTGCTGTCTGACCATGCAGTTCTGCAACTGTGCATAATACATAAGCAAAAGAGCAATCCCAACCCTCGCGTAACGCTTGAACAGTAATGATGTATCGTATTGGACATGTGGGGTCGAATAAATCTATACCTTCCAGACCTCTTTCGGTTCCAGTAGCGCGGGATATTTGATTATTTGGTATGCGTTGTTCTTTTAACAAATAATCTTCAACCACATCGACGGTCAAGGAAGATTTATTTTGAAAATGCGGCTGTGCTTGTAGTAAGACAATAGGCCGTAAATATTCTCCCGTAGTTGCACGCTCTTGGAGACTGATTTCTTCCAATTGATTCCTGGTGGAGACTGCTGACGAAATGACAGACCGCCAATCCTGATGAGTATCTAAGCAGATGGGCAGCTTTATCATTCCTTCAGCCTTTAGCTCAGCTGCTGAAACGGTATGGAGGATATTGCTCGGATTTATTTCTGTATCAGGGGTGGCAGTAAACTCCAAAATACAGGAGGGACGGAAACGAGCCAGGGTTTCAAAAGATAATCCAGTACGGGCGTTATGCGCTTCATCGACAATTACGATTGGGCGATGCAATCGAAGAACATTGGCCAAAGAAGTAATTGGTTGTCCATTATCAAATAAATCTATTCCAACCAACTTATCACTTGCCAGATTGGCAAAATGGCTCATCAATGCTCCGGATGGTTCGTACACCTTTCGACCTTCAATATCTTCCACACGGAATGCCTGCATGGTTGAAATAATAATGGTCGTGCTGGTATTGAGAGTTGCTGGTTGTATATGCAATGCCTCAGCAATGTCTAAAATCGTTATGGGTCCAATATTCGCTTCCAAAGCCTGACGATAGGGATGGTGGACGTCTTTGATTGCTTGAAGAGTTTGCTCGCGAATCACATTGGAAGGTGTCAGCCACAATACCAAAGGATATTCAATGTGCAATAATTCATTCGCTGCAATTGAGACTGAATAAGTAGCAACGAGGGTTTTTCCTCCACCAGTAGGTAGACGTAGACAGATATATGGTAAGCCTGATAACTCTTTAACTGGAATATATGGTATCCCCTGTCCGTACTTTGCTTCGGTCATCGCATAAAATGCCTGGCTGGCACTATTGAACTGCAAACAAGCTCGGAAATAGCTGGTTAGAGCATCGAGGGTTCGTTGCTGATATTCTTTTAGTATTAGCATGTCAGCTCACTTTCACTTCATACGGGATTTGGCGAAAGGTGATACCCAACCGCTGAAGAGTTGACCTAGAAAGCAAGCAGCCTGTGCCGTATATTACTTTCTGGCCATCGTGGTAGGGTAGGGCATTGAATACTGCACGAGTAAGTACATTCCCACCTTGCGGAGTTTTATCTTTCAGCACACCATTGTATAGCAGGTAAACACCTACTCCTTTTGATACACCAAGTAATGGGTTGCCTTGCTTGACTGATTCAGGCAATGGTTCGCCTGTCTCAGTGAAGAAAACATGCTGTGCCAACTCTTGGTAATTCACATCTTTGCGGATTTGTCCTTGTGCATCGAATAGTGTTGGACCAAGTTCGCAATACAGGAAACCACTCTTATAACCTTCTTCTATATTCTCATTACCTTTCTGCTTGTCCATTTTGACCTTCTGAATCACCACGCTCAAACGTTTTGTTATGATATCGCGTGCTATGTCAGGCACCATTTCAACAAGAATAAATCGACGATTAATTCCATCCAGAGTATTTTGCTTTATTACTGCATGGGCAGTTGTTCCGCTACCTGCAAATGAATCGAAGACTATATCACCATCCTGCATCTCAAGAGAGTCTATTAGTATTTGGATGAGATTTGTTGGTTTTGGGTAAGCGAACTTTGCCTTAGCACCGAAGATATTCTCTAACTCAATACCTCCATCGCTTTTTAAACTAATAATTGAACGCAATAGAATCCTATCTACTTCATCAAGATACCTGACGAGGCTAGGTTGTGTTCGTTCATCCTTGTCAAACCATATTTGACCGACAATATAAGAACCATCTGGTAACTCCTTAACAAGAAAATCTCCTAGTTTTTCCTTAAAGGTTTCTTCTTTCCAACGCCAACCTCGGTCAGGTATGCGAACAGGTTTATTAGTTCTTGGATGGGGGACTATATATCTGGGACTGAACTTCACCCCATAGAATGGACACCAAGTTAAGGAGCACATATAATCAACTTGGAGAAAATCATGAGTGTGAAGCGAAAGAAATACAGCAAACAGTTCAAATTGGACGCCATCCAGATGTACGAGGATGGAGAAAAAT
>JBGOXS010000040.1:0-21308 GCA_041479245.1 Anaerolineae bacterium | reverse complement strand
AGCGTAATGCTCACTAAGCCCTGAACCTAGCGCGTCTGCCAATTCCGCCACTTCGGCATTTTCTTATCAATCAGGGGTGAACGAAATTTTACCTGGATTTTTCGTTTTGTCAACCTCGAGTAGCATGCTATAATTTCTAAGGATCTCAATCATGGCTCTCTTCCTTAACCAGGCTATCAGTTTGTTATCAGGACCAGGCGGAAATTTGATCTATTCTCTGGTGCTGGGGTTGTGTGTATTGTCTGCGCTGGTCTCCTGTTTATATGCGAGCGGCAGCCAGCAGTCAGTAGCCAGCAGAAGGATGAAACTCGGGTTGGGCATATTATTTGTAGCCCAGCTGGTGCTGTTTGGGGCAGCCAGCCTTGCCTGGGGGATGAGCGGTGGTCATAATTTTCTGCCTGCAATCGATCGTACACTCGCCTTATTCAGCCTGGTGGTGATCATTTGGCTGTGGGCATTTCCCTCACAGAACTCTACAGGAGATTTAATTGCCACTGTTGCCGCCGGTGTCATCTTGCTGCTTGGTTTGGGTAGCGTTATCTTGTGGATAACACTGGTCTCTGGCACCTCCTATAATTCTTCGATGTTGGAAGGATATGCTAATTATACCGGCTTAGGTTTGGTGATAGCTGGTGTCATCCTGCTATTAGTTCGCCGACCGCGTTATTGGGGTTACGGCATGATGATGCTGGTCATTCTGCTCGCTGGCTACCTGGGGCAAATTTTCAGAGGCCAGGCGGATGCAGATTATGATTGGTATGTACACCTGGGACAGATGTTTGGATACCTCTTTTTACTGGCACTGCCTCTGCGTCTGGTTGATCTCAAGCCGGCTGGTGTACTAGCCGATAAGTCTGCAACAACCCAATCGGGAACGCCGCAGACGAGCAAGCAGCTGATCCAATCGACCGTAAACTTGCTATCAGAACCCATTCCTCAAAAATATTACCAGGAATTGACCCGGGCTGTGGCGCAAATCATGAATGCAGACTTCTGCCTGTTATTGATGCCGCCTAAAAGTGGGGAGCAGCTGATCATACCGGTTGGTTACAACCGGCTGGATGATAGGATAATCGATGGACTCGCTTCTGATGGGCGGAAGATGCCAACAATCCTGGAAGCGATCAAGAGTGGTAATAATCTGCTGTTATCAAGCGCCACGCAGGCCGAAGTACGAGCTCTGGCAGACACGCTTGGTCTGAAGCAAGCCGGTAATTTCATGATGGTGCCGTTCCATCCTAAAGGATCCGATGCGATTATGGCGATGGCGGTGCTCTCAAAGTCTGCTGTGAAAGTTTGGAATAATGAAGATGCCACTCAGCTGGTGGATATCGAGCAGTTATTGGTCTCTGTCGCCGGACAAAACTCGAAGAGTGCGAGTCCGCAAGCTGACCAATCGGAGATTATGGAAAAATTGCAGCGCACACAGGTAGATGCAGATCAAACCCGGCTTGAATATGCTCAGCTGAAAGCCAGGTACGATAGCATTTCCTCACTGCCAGCAGTATCTGCACCCCTGGCAGTAGAGATGGCTGCCCTTGTGGAAAGCCAAAAGAATCTGCAGGGAACAATTACCCAATTAGATACTCGCAACCGCGAGCTGGAACGCCTACTCGCTATGGGCAAACCCTCGGTGGAAGAAGTCGAGCAACTGAGACAAGAGCTCCGTGCCGCCCTCGTGGACTTGGCCCGAATCCCCACCACCCTTTCCAGGTCGGATCAGAAGATGCTAGAGCTGCAGCTTTCCGCGGTGAAACGTCTGGATGATATGGAGTCAACCGAGCTGGTTAATTCAATCGCCCAGGAATTCCGCCAACCACTGGCTTCGATCATCGGGTATACCGATCTGCTGCTGGGTGAGTCAGTCGGCCTATTGGGAGCAGTGCAGCGCAAATTCGTGGAGAGGGTCAAAGCGTCCACGGAGCGGATGGGAATCTTGCTGAACGAGCTGGTGCAGGTGTTATCGATTGATGGCGGAACAGTCGATCAGACCGCTGTGAGTGTAGACCTAAAAACCGTAGTAGATGAAGCCCTCGGGAACCTTGAAGGACAGATCGGTGAGAAGAATATTGATATGCGAGTTGAGCTTCCTGATCGACCGATGGCTGTCAAAGTTAATCAGGATGCCCTGCTCCAAATTCTGGAAAATTTGCTTCAGAACGCATGTTTAGTTGCACCTGCAGATGGGTGGATCAGGTTAATAGCTATTATAGAACAAGAAGAAAATGCACCGGGCTACATCCACATCTCAGTAACTGATCAAGGGGGTGGGATCGAGAAAACAGACATATCGAGGGTCTTCCTACGCCGATATAAAATGGAAAACCCGCTCATCCAAGGGATCGGTGACACCGGGGTTGGTCTGTCGATTGTAAAAAGTCTGGTCGAGCTGAACAAAGGCCGAGTATGGGTTGACAGCAGAGAAGGGGCCGGAGCCACCTTTAGTGTACTGTTACCACTGGCAGAAGAAAACTCCAACCAGGTAAACCAATCAGCTTCCACAGGTTAAGAATGACAATTGAATATCACCGCAGCCGGATGCGTCTTTTGCCCGACTAAAGAGACCTCGGCCATCCGATAATATTACTGCGTAAACCTCCGGCACAAATATTGCACTTCTATTAGAGGAATCAATATTGGTATATCCAACATCTATGAAAGCTCAGGAAATAATCAATTTGGAACACATTCTTGCTTCAATGCGTCCAGTTTGGGAAATGATGTGAAAAGTATCGGCATCCTGATCCTTGTGTTGATCGCGCTAGTGGTGGGAGCCTGTAGTATGGCGAACCAGGCACTCTCACCTCACGCCAGTCTTGCTGGGCGGAATGATTACGTCCTGGTAGCTCCGCCGGGGTCGAGCCCGACACCAACACCTTTTCAACCCGTTCCACCCACACCGACCTATATTCCTACTTCCATCGCACCAGAACCTACAGCAACACCCATCCCTATCCTTCCGACTCCGGTGCCTGAAATCGTATTTGTTACAGATCAGGGGCGCAGCTGGCAGGATTACCCGGGCCCAAGCGTATGGCCAGATATTGATATCCCGGCGCCTGTGGGCATCCTTTCTCATCCTGAGGATCAGGTGAACATCCTGTTATTGGGATCGGACCAACGGCCGAATGATAGTGGTTTCCGCACGGATACAATCCAGTTGTTAACGATCAACCCAACGGAAAAGACCGTCAAACTGACTGCATTCCCGAGAGATTTGTATGTTTACATCCCTGGATACACGATTCAACGGATTAATACCGCCATGGGCTGGGGTGGGTTTGAGGCTCTGGCAGATACTATGGAGTATAACTTCGGCGTCAAGCCAGACTATTATGTATTGATCAACTTTTGGTCCTTTGTTGATGTGATTGATTCCATCGGTGGGATACGAGTGGATATAGAGAGGGACTTTTGCGACCATCGGGATGCATTCGGATGGTACTGCGTCTCATCAAGCGAATTTTGGATGGACGGTGAATCGGCTTTGTGGTATGTGCGAGCCCGTTACAGCACCAGCGATCTTGATCGAGGCAGACGTCAGCAGGAAGTATTGGATGCTGTGTTCGATAAACTAATGAACCTAGACTCACTCCAACAAGCTCCTGAGTTGTACGATATTTACAAGCAGAATGTGACTACAAATCTTAACTTTGACATCTTATCTGGTCTGTTCCCAGTCGCCTACAAGATGGCAGAGACACATGGTATTGAAAACCGGTCAATTGGTGCCGGACAGGTTTATAACTGGACTACTACGAGTGGGGCGATGGTGTTGGTACCTGTTAGGGAGCAGGTGCTGGATGTGATGCGCCAGGTGATCAGTGAGCCATAGCAGGGGACGGCAAGGATCTGCGCATGAGGAGATGGTTCAATGACGTTGGAGGGAAAAGGTTTTTTTACCTGGAAAATCCCCAATTGTGAACATGGAGATGCTAATCAAATCGCCGTGCACGCCAAGGATGCAGGATTAACCCACCTGATTCTCAAAATTGCTGATGGCACGATGATCTATAACGGGAATTGGGGTGATACCAAGGATTACACCACACCGGTGGTCAATGCTTTACGTGCCCAAGGAATAAAAGTGTGGGGTTGGCATTATGTTTATGGGGATGACCCAATCGGTGAGGCGAATGTAGCCAGTACCCGCATACGCCAATACAACTTGGATGGGTATGTAGTCGATGCCGAGAGAGAGTATGAGGCCACCATGAAAAAATCTGCGGCTAAAAAGTTCATGGCTCAGCTCCGCTCGTCCTGCCCAAACCTTACGATTGCACTCAGCTCATACCGCTATCCTTCCCTCCACCCTCAGCTGCCTTGGACAGAGTTTTTAGAGCAGTGCGACCTTAGTATGCCGCAGGTGTATTGGATGAAAGCGCACAACCCTGAAGATCAATTAACTCAATGCGTCAATGAGCTCCAGGCAAAAGTCCCTTCGCGACCGATCGTACCCACCGGAGCCGCTTTCCGGGAATTTGGTTGGAAACCAACAGATGCAGAAGTGCTTGAATTTTGCAAAAAAGCTAAGGAGCTAAATCTGAGCGGGGTAAATTTCTGGGAATGGTCGGACGCAAGGTCAGGGAACCTGCCGGGGGTTTGGGATACGATACAAGAATATAAATGGCGGGAGAAAGATGAGCCCAAGGATATCTGTGTCAGACTTATGGAAGCGATGAATGCTCACGATGTTGATACAATCTTGAGCCTATACAGCCTCCCGGCAATCCATATCAGCGGTACAAGGACAACTGCAGGGTTCGATGCCCTGCGTAGTTGGTATACTCAATTGTTCAATCAGGTTCTTCCTGAAGGGAAATTCGTCTTGGGGAGCTATAATGGTAAGGGCAGCTCACGTCATATGACTTGGACAGCAACATCCGCCAAAGCGGTCATCCGTAATGGGAGTGACACCTTAGGATTATTAAAGGGTAAAATCAGGTATCACTATTCCTTTTTTAACGTTACACCTTTGAATACCATTGCAACGTAGAACTCCACTCAAGCTAATCATCTGCCAGACCATTGCCTCCATGCTACTGGTAAGCTGCATTACCGCCATGCCTGCTCGCCTAACAATGACGTATACAGCTGCTCCGACTGAAACAGCCACCAGAACGGTCACTCCTTCCAACACACCAACTCCCACCTGGACGGTTTCACCAAGTCCGAGCGCTACTGCGACGAATACGAAGACTCCTACGATCACGCCCACCCTTGCGCCTTTGGCTGTGTTTCAATCAAAGTTGTTAAGGCAAGACGTGGTACCTGCGACTTATCTGGAAGATAACTGTTCTTATCTGAAGATGCGCTGGTCAGCGGATGGCAGCCAGCCAGGAACCGTGGTGGTGCCGATTATGTTCCACAGCATTTCGAATGATGACCAACCATTGGCTGATCCGAACAAGGATATCACCAGCGAGCAGTTTATCAATTTTGTAGATTACGCCAAGTCACTCGGGTTTAAAACCATCACTACATTTCAGCTGCTAGACTTTTTGACTAACAATGCCCCTATCCCACCCCTATCGATGATGATCATCGTGGATGACCGCCGCCCGGGATTGATCAGGGATTGGCTGATGCCGGTATTGGAGCAAAATGATTGGACCGCCACCGCAGCCTACATCGCCGACCCCAACAGCCTGCAGTGGGCCTGGGATTTAATGGAACAACTGTATGCCTCAGGCAGGCTGGACATCCAATCCCACGGGTATACGGGGCAGCTTTATATCGTGCCTGAGACGCCCCTAGTTAAGATCCAGAACGAGATTTGGAATTCGACCCAGGTTCTCGAAGACCATTTTGGTATCCGACCGATCGCATTCATCTGGCCGGGAGGGAATTTTACGCCCCTGAGTGCGCAGGTGGCACGGCAAGGGGGGTATGAGCTGGGGTTCAGCGCTTACTCCCGCGGCCCTGTGATGTTTAATTGGGTCCCTTTGGGGGTGGAAGAAAGGGCAGTCAATGACCCGCTGATGGTGCTGCCACGTGCCTGGAGCAGCGCTGCGAACGTCAATCTGGATGAAGCCATAAAGGTGAGCAAGCAGGCGGTGGCATATGCCGAGACTAATTTCCCGGTGGAAGCTGCGTGGTACCACACCTATTGTGGCGAAGAGCTTAAAATACCTTAAAAGCTACGGCTGCAGATGGGCTTGGAAAAAACAGACATAATGATTGACCACCTGTGTATGCGATGAGGAGAGGATAAATAAAGCTGCACACATAATCACAGATAGTGGGCAAAGATAACGTCCTTCAACGCGTGTATCCAGCAAAATTGATAAAAAAAGAAGATATGGACAACAAGATGATCCATATCTTCTTACATTTATATACTTTCGATTATCTTGTTTGAGGCTAAGTTGTCTATCATCTAGTACTGCGTCGTTTCGAAGGGATCTTTTTGGCTGGAGGTTTCCAGCTGGGAGGGAGGATGACTTTTCCGGGTATATCTAATGGTTTTAATGTCATCTTGGTTTGACGGGGTTTACTCCCGGTCTTTTTTTTGGTCCCAGTCTTCGATGCCGGTTTAGCTGCGGGTTTCGCAACTGGTTTACCTGTTGCTTTCTTTGATGGTTTAACTGCAGCTTTCGCTAGTTGGTTAATTGATGCTTTTGCAGTTGGTTTAGACGCGGTTTTGGTTAATGGTTTAGCTGGACCTTTTGCAGCTGGTTTAGCTGCTGCTTTCGAAGACGGTTTGGCAGCTGGTTTCTTAGATGGTTTAGCTGCTGATTTCGAAGCTGGTTTACTCGCTGGTTTCGCAGCCTTATTAGCTTTCGGTTTTACAGTTTTGGCTGAGCTTGCCCGGCCTTTTTTAGTCGGAGGCGTGACATCCTTCCCAGCGGTGGCTGGGCTGGTTTTGGTTTTCGGTGGACTGCCTGGTTTTTGAACCGGCTTTAATTCTTTCTTATCGGGCGTTTTCGGGCTCTGTTTTGAACTACCAGGTTGCGCTCCAGGCGCATTACCCTTGCTTTGTTGTGAAGTACTCGTACCTTTGGGTTGGCTAGATTTACTCGGCAGCTTTCCATCACCTGCCGGTTTGACTTTTGATGTACCAGAAGCCGTGGATTTTATTGCGGGAGATTTTTTCGTCGCTCTAGCAGACTTGGAGATTAATGTAGCTTGACCAGAAAGGGCTGCTTTGCTTTTCCGGCTCATTGGTTTCTTTTTTGCTTTTGGCAGTGTTACTGTTTTAACTTTTTTAAGATCCTCAGCTTTGGGAGAAGCTTCGGCTGGCTGCCCATCCATACCGAAGCTTAACTGCTCGACCGGAGGAGCGGCTTCTTCTTCAGGCTCCTCGAGAACTTCAAGCTCCTTTTCCAGGATGGGTTTTTCACCCACGACGGCACGTGGAACTGCCCAAGGAAGACTCAGCCCAAGCACCTGATAACCAGTTTTCAGGTCAATTACTGATTTACCAGTGGCATTACGAGTCTGTAAGGGGGCTTCATCAAAACGCATGACTTTTGGGGAAAGCTTATCCAACATCAAGGTGAGGCGGGTGTTGGGTTTACCGGCGGCCACACCGACCAATTGTGAGGTACGCGGAAGCTTCCAAGCGATCACACCCTGACCGTAGCGACCCTGCCGCGGGAATTGATCAGATGGCACGCGCTTGGCTTTGCCATCAGAAGTGACCAGCAGAATATCCCCTCGATGGGGAATGAGCTCCATACCGATGACCAAGTCACGTGCTCCAAGCTTAATCCCTCCCACTCCGGCAGCAACCAATCCCATTGAGCGGACAGCATCTTCATGGAAGCGGATTGCCATACCGTCTGCAGTGATCAGCAGGATCTCAGCCTGTCCGTCCGTCAGGCGAACCCATCCAAGCTTATCGTCTTCATTTACTTTTACCAGTGTGAAACTGTGCCCAGTAGGACCTGGGAGCTCCTCCAGCGAGGTTTTTTTGAGCATACCTTGCTGGGTGGCTGTAAAGACATACCAGCCTTCCAAACGTTCTTCCTTCGGTGGCAGGGTAAACAAGGCAGCGAGTTTATCCATCTCAGACAGAGCTGATACTTTGTGTAGGGGGGCGCCATACTGGGGACTGGCGGCTTCAGGCAAGGTTTGGACTGGGATACCGGCAGCCTCTCCCCGTTCGGAAACCAGGAACAGGGTGTCGCGAGTGTTTACCTGTAGGAGAAACCGTGGGGCAGCAGTACCACTAATGCGCGGTGGCTTTTCATCCAGGGTGCGGGAGACTACACCATCAGAGGTGGCAGAAACCCACACAATCTGCTCGGGCAGCAGATCGTTTGCTGTCATGATAGGTAGAACAGATTTAGCGTCTGCTCCAAGACGGGTGATCTGAGTGCGCCGTCTGTCACCATAAGCATCTTTTACCTGCAGCAGCTCAGCAGCCACCGTCTGGCGCATCTTGATCGGTGAGTGAAGTAATCCTTCGAGTATCTTGATCTGCGCTAGCAATTCTTTATATTCATCCTCTATCTTCTTACGTTCCAGGGCAGCCAACCGGCGTAATTGCAAGTCCAGGATAGCTTGAGCCTGGATCTCCGACAGTCGGTAGCGCTTCATCAGGCGGTCGCGTGCAATATCAGCATCGGGCGCTTTCTTAATTAGCTCGATGATCTCGTCCAGGTGTTTAAGCGCCACTCGCAATCCCTCCAGAATATGGAGACGGCTTTTGGCTTTTGCGAGTTCATATTCGCCGCGCCTTCGGATGACCACTAGACGGTGGTCCAGGTACACCCGCAATGACTGCTTGAGGGAGAGCATGCGCGGTTCACCGTCCACCAGGGCAAGCATGATTATGCCGAAAGTGGAGCGCATTGCCGTTCGCTTGTATAAATCTTGCAGCACCTTCTCGGGCTCAGCGGTGCGGGTGAGCTCGATGACGACGCGCAGACCGTGGCGGTCGGATTCATCGCGTAAGTCAGCGATTCCTTCCAGGCTGCCCCCCCGTGCCAGCTCGGCTATGTGCTCGATAAGGGACGACTTGTTAGTCATGTATGGCAGCTCGGTGACGATAATCCGATTGCGGCCGCGAGTGATCTCCTCGATATGGCAGCGCGCCTGGACGGTCACACGTCCCTTACCGAGTCCATAAGCGGCGTTCAGGTCGTCTTCGTGGGTATCTTGGACGATCAGCCCACCCGTGGGGAAGTCGGGTCCACGGATGAATTTCATCAAGTCCTCGAGGTTCACGTCATCGAGACGCTCCCAATTATTGAGCATATAGACCAAAGCATCCACAACCTCACCCAGGTTGTGGGGTGGGATATTGGTGGACATACCCACGGCGATGCCCGTAGCACCATTTACCAGCAGGTTGGGTATGGCGGCTGGGAGCACGTCTGGTTCCTGCAGTGATCCATCGAAATTATCAGAAAAATCCACCGTTTCCTTGCGTATATCTGCCAGCAGCTCCATGGCGGGGGAGGTAAGGCGGGCCTCGGTGTAGCGCATGGCCGCAGGTGGGTCGCCATCCACACTGCCGAAATTGCCCTGGCCTTCCACCAGCAGACAGCGCATGGAAAAATCCTGAGCCATGCGAGCCATCGATTCGTATACAGCCATATCGCCATGTGGGTGGTACTTGCCCAGCACCTCACCAACAATGCGGGCTGATTTCTTATAAGCTGTGTCAGGGCGTAGACCCATATCAAACATGGCATACAGTATTCGCCGGTGGACCGGCTTGAGACCGTCGCGGGCATCAGGCAAGGCGCGGGCTACAATCACACTCATTGCGTAGTCCAGATACGCCTGCTGCATGGTTTGATCAATATCGATTGAACGGACGAGACCGACTTCCATAGGAACTCCGGATTGTAAGGTATCAGGTAAATAGCTAATTAGTTACTCAGTTAATCAGGCAGTCAGGTAATCATTTCTAGAAGGGCACTCGATAATCGGAAATCAGGTCGCGGCATCTCAATAAGAACGTCTGAGAAAACGAGGGATCAGATAGCCGGTATTATCAAACGTATATTAAGGGTAATTAGGGGAAACGTCAAGCTAATTGGGGAAGGGATGCGGCCTGTTCTGGATTGAGGCGTAGAGTCGATTGTGTTTATGGCTTATGATTGAAGTCGCGAGTTTGGCGGGTATAATCGGGTCTTGATGTTCCGCAGAATTCGCAATGCCTTGTCAATAATCCTACTATTGATGTCGATCTCTTTAATCATATGGGCATCAATGCCTAATAAACAACAAACTGTCATTCAAACCATTTCATCATCGGAGATGCAAATATCCCCAACCGGCCAGGTTGATGATGCGCTAAGCATACCTAACCGGCAGGTGGTTTTGGAATGGCCTGTTTCAATGCGCATAGGCGAGGATGAGGTGATCACGCTAATCTTCGAACCTGTCGTGACTGAACCCGTTTCGTCCGATCATTCAGCCGGGAATTCCGATGTCTACTCCCACTACAACCTGATGGCTGAAGCCAGATATGATGTGTCAGGTGTCAGTGTGACGCCGGCTAACCCGACCCGTGAGTCGATGCCGCCCGGACAGCTGGTTAAGTTCAGCTGGAATGTGAATGCCGCTAATAAAGGTTCGTATAGTGGCACGGTGTGGCTATCCCTGCGCTATCTGCCGCTTGATGGAGGGCCGCCTAGTCAGATGCCAATTTATATTCAGCAAGTTACTCTCGAGACTTCAAGCCTGTTCAGTTTGAATGAGACGAAAGCGTACTTGCTGGGTGGAGTGGGAATTGTGCTGGCTGCAGCGATCGTTTCTGATAATTTAATCGCTTGGGTGCTGAACAGAAAGACCAAGAAAACACGTAAGGACGCGGTGGACACAAAGGATAGTTAATAAATAAACATTCGATCTTTATGGAAACAATTTTGTATGTAGGATTTCAGACTCGATCTACAATGCAAAGAAAATTATTCAAAAATCCAGCAAATGGAAAGAAAGAATATGCTTGAAATCATAACCATGGTGCTTGGACCGGTGGCGACGAATGCTTACTTGGTGGGAGACACTCAGATACATCAGGCGGTGATAGTCGACCCAGCCTGGGATGGAGAGCTCATCGTGGAGGAAGCGAGACGGCGTACCTGGCAAATCCGGCAGATCTGGTTGACCCATGCCCACTTCGACCACATCGGCGGAATCGAGGGGATTGTGAAGGCCATTACTCCCACACCGAAGATTTACCTCCACCCTTCCGATCTGCCGTTGTATTCAGCGCAGGGCGGGGCAGCCCTGTTTGGGATGCGCATCGGAGCGACGCCCGAGCCATCAGTGCGGCTAAAGCATGGGCAAGTATTAACTCTTGGAGAACGAAGCTTTGAGGTGCGCCACTGCCCTGGTCATACCCCGGGACACGTTGTTTTTTACTGTGCAGCTGAAAAAGTGATTTTTTGTGGGGATGTTATATTTTGGGGAAGCATCGGACGGACCGACCTGCCCGGTGGGGACTACGACTCACTTATGCACTCTATTCACACACAGATATTGAGTGTACCGAATGAAACGCGGCTGCTGTCTGGTCATGGGGGTGAGACGACCGTGGGAGTTGAGCGTAGGGATAACCCGTTTTTGTCTTAAAGAAAACTTCTATGGACACAACGGGCACAAAGGTAAAAGATATTTACCCACCGATAAACGGGATTTGTTTGGATTTAAGAGAAGTTAGCCACAGATAAACACTAATAAATATAAAAATTATGGGGGACAGATAAAAAATTTCAACAAATGGAAAATGAGCTATCGCCTTGGGGACATGAGAATAAGAAACAAATATATATTGAAATACAAAGTAAATAATATTAACAAAAGGACACTAAGGTAAATAAATAAAATCCTTAGGGTCCTTAGTGACCTAGTGGGAATCTTTATTTTGCGTAATCGACGGCACGGGTCTCACGGATGACGGTCACCTTGATCTGACCTGGGTAGTGCATCGTCTCTTCTATATTCTTGGCGATATCACGCGCCAGCCGGATCGATTCTAAATCGTCAATATCCTCTGGCTTAACAAAGATACGAACTTCACGCCCTGCCTGTAGAGCAAAGCTTTGGTTAACTCCTTTGAAGGAGTTAGCCAGGTCTTCCAGGGCACGCACCCGCTGGATATACTGCTCAAGGCTTTCACGCCGAGCCCCCGGGCGTGCACCTGAGATGGCGTCGGCAGCCTCTGCGATCGCGGCTTCGACCGATTCCTGCTCGATTTCGTGGTGGTGAGAGGCGATTGCGTTAATCACCACCGAGTTGATCCCATAACGTTTGGCAAAGTCAGCCCCCAACATGGCATGTGTGCCTTCCATGTTATGGTCCATGGCTTTACCCAGATCGTGCAGCAACCCAGCGGCCTTGGCGGTATCGACGTCGGCTCCCAGCTCGGAGGCAATCACCGCAGCTAGGCGGGAAACTTCGACCGCATGGTCAAGCTGATTCTGCCCATACGAGGTGCGGAATTTCAACCTGCCAAGCATCTTGGTAATCTCGGGGTGAAGACCAGGCACACCGGCTTCAAAGGCAGCCTGTTCTCCGGCCTCCTCGATAATGTGGTCGACTTCCTTTTGCTCGTTTTTGAGCACCTTTTCCACATGTGCCGGGTGGATGCGACCATCCAATACCAGCTTGGCCAAGGAGCGCCGGGCGACCTCACGCCGCACAGGGTCGAAACATGAGATGGTGACAGCTTCCGGTGTATCATCGACGATCACGTCTACACCCGCTGCTTGCTCGAAGGCGTGGATATTTCTTCCGTTGCGCCCGATAATGCGCCCTTTCATCTCATCAGAGGGGATGGATACCGTGGAGGTGGTAACCTCACTGACGTGATCGGAGGCTACACGCTGGATGGCAGTGGTGATGATCTCGCGTGCCCGCCGGTCACCATCTTCCTGAGCCTCGGCTTCAACCTGGCGGATGATTCTCGCCATATCACCCCGGGCGTCCTTTTCCACTTCAGCCAACAAGACCCCGCGTGCATCCTCCTTGGTCAGCTCAGATATCCGTTGGAGCTCCGCCAGCTCATCCTGATACATTTTCTCGATCTCGTTGGATTGTTTATCGATGGCACTCTGACGTTTGTTCAATGTGGCTTCACGCTTCTCCTGACGGTCAGAGCGGTTTTCAATCTCTTCACGCCGCTTTGTCAAACGGTCTTCTTCGCGGCTGATTTCTGCGCGGCGACGCGAAACTTCTGCATCTGCTTGTTGGCGAATCTGCAAGGTTTTATCCTTAGCCAGTAGCTCTATTTCCTTTGCCTTCTCCTCAGCTTCAGTGAGAATATTGCCAGTTTTGATCTGCAGTCTGGCTTTTTCTTGTTTTGCCAGAAAATAATATAATCCATACCCGATGGCGAGACCGGCTATAAGAGCTACCGATGCGATGATCACGACTATTACTGGGCTCATGGCATGTCCTCACGATTGTATAATTTCTGTGAATGATTGGTTATCTGAAGCGAGTCAATCATCGGTTTTACCCTGCTTCTCATCCCATACGCGTGCGACCACTTGTTTAATAATCTCATATGAGAAACCTCTCCTTGCCAGGTAGCTGCCCAGCTTATTGCGGAAATCCCGCATCTCCAGACCCTCATAACGGCGGGATTGCTTCAGCGCAGCCTGGTAGGCAAGAGCTTCTTCGTTCAAACCTTCCAGTGCTTTCTGGATTGCCTCATCATTCAGACCTCTCTGGTGCAGCTCATAGGCTAAGGCCCGTCGGCTGCGAGGTCGGAACTCACTGCGATTCTCTACCCAATCCTGGGCGAAACGCTCATCGTTCACCAACCCACTGCGTTCTAAACGCTTAAAGACATCATTGATCACGTCTGATGGTACATCGTGTTTTTCTAGCTTGCGGCGTACTTCCGCACGTGAGCGTGGGCGATAGTCCAGAAACCGCAGCGCTTGGATATACGCCACTTCACGTTCGTCTTCAGCTTGCAACCTGGCGATCTTCGTGGGGCTCAATTCCTGACCCACCTGTAGCCAGGCAGCGGTAATGCGAGACAAACCAAAAGAATACTCGTTGTTAAGGTAGACGTTGACCCGGTTGGGATGATGCTTTTGGACTTTTAAAGCTGTGACTTTTCCACCAACGACACTATCGTTCATATTACACTCCAAAATAAAATAGCCGCGCCCTTCCTCCTCGGGCCACGGCTACGATAATACGCTGATGAGTTACGCTGAAGTTCAGTGTCGATATAGGATTGAACTGTTACTCAATCCATTGTCTGGGATTAAATGTCAAAATTCCCGATCAGGGCGAATCCGGATAGAGATTGATCTTTGTCAACAACACAAGAATATAAAGAGGGTTTGTTATAATAATCTCAACCTTCACGTGTTACATCCATACTATCCGATTTTGCACCAACCTGTTTGCCAGGTACTGCCGTAATATTTATTCGCAATCCAGGTTATCCAGACACAGAACGCTTCAAATTGCTCAAGTCAGTTTTATATCGAAGCCATAGCCGGCAGGAAGATGGTTTGATAAAAATCTGCGCAGCGTCAGGCATATTACTGGGCATAAAAGTACGGTTTTCGCCGAGAACCATTAAGCTGCTCGAAAAACCCTTGTAACCCAGCGTTTGTTAATTACTTTTTACTCCTGCGTAAAAAGTAGATAATTTCGATAACGATGTATCTATTATACATGAATATAAGTATTTCAGGTGAGGTTTGTAAAAGCTTTTTCATCCATGCTTAACCTTTATGTGAGAAATAACATGGCATAAGCACTGGGCATCACCTACTATATTGGGCCTTGAACTTTTACCTAATTGTGTATATACTCACTTAGTGAGTATAATCTATCATGGAACCAGCCGGCTTTCGCCTGAATATGCGCTATTAGGTTTTTTGTATCAAATTCCCAGCCATGGCTATGAGCTTCACAAGCGAATGGAAGCGGAGTTCGAGAATATCTGGCATGCCAGCCAAAGCCAAACCTATAATATTCTCAACAGACTGGAATCCCAGGGTTATATACAGGCGACCCAGATTGAGCAGGAAAAGCTACCGACCAGAAAATTTTTACACATCACTGATGCGGGAAGGGAGCGCTTTGAAGATTGGTTAGATACCCCAACCAAACCGAGCGTACATGCCATCAGGGTGGAATTTATCACCCGCCTGTATTTTATGCAGCTTTATTATCCTCAAAATGTTACTCCGTTGATCCGTACCCAAATAGAGGTGGTCACGGATGGTCTGGTTCAGCAGGAAAAAAATCTGCGGGAATTACCAGATGACCAAATGTTCAACCGGTTGGCTTTGGAGCTGCGTATCAAGCTGCTCCACTCTCTCATCAGCTGGTTGAAGGAATGTGAGGCAGTAGCTGCATAAAAATGCACGCTTTGTAGAGATGATAATGAGTAAGAGTTTTGTAATGGTTGGCTTAATTCTTCTCATGGCATTGTCTGGTTGCGGTACTCCAGCCACAACGTATTTTATAAGTTCAACTAAAGGGCCAGATATAACTCCTGCCGTAACCCAACAAGTTTCCGAAACATCAGTGTTTCCGCATACACTTACCGTGTATGCCGCTGCTTCATTAACTGGAGCATTCCAAGAAATTGGAAATGACTTTGAAGCTGCTAATCCGGGTGTGAATGTAATCTTTAGTTTTGCTGGTTCACAGATCCTACAGACCCAGCTTGAACAAGGTGCAATAGCCGATGTATTTGCATCTGCTGATCACAAGAATATGGATATGTTAGTCACTGACAATTTGGTCGCTCCAAATACATACCAAGATTTCACCACCAATAAACTAATAGTTATCTTACCTGCTGGAAATCCTGGCGACGTCCAGACTTTAAGCGATATAGCGAAACCCGATTTGAAACTTGTCCTTGCGGATGCGTCTGTTCCAGCTGGGAATTATGCCCGCCAGACACTTACAAAAATGAGCACTGATCCCATATATGGATCAGATTTCAGCACAAAGATACTCGCGAATGTGGTTTCAAATGAAACTGACGTCAAACAGGTAGTCGCCAAAGTCGAATTGGGTGAAGCAGATGCAGGAATAGTCTACATCAGTGATGCGGTGGCAGCACCTGACCTACTTACGATCTCCATCCCCGATGAATACAACGTAATAGCAGAGTATCCCATTGCGACCTTGACCAAAGCACCCGATCGGGACCTGGCTGATGCGTTTGTAAGTTATATCCTCTCTCCCATAGGGCAGTCTGTCTTGCACAAGTGGGGTTTCAAAGGTGTAACCCGGTAGTCATGGAACCACTCGAGAAGAAGATTTTTCGCCGAAGGAAGGGAGACACGTTGGGGTGGGAGTTCATCCTGCCAAGTGTGGTGTTGATTGGCTTGATCGGCATACCCATAATTGCCCTGGTTTGGAGGTCGATTAATTCGAACATATTTTCATTCGCTTTATCCGAGAACGCATTAAATGCGCTCAAATTGAGCCTGTTCACCAGCGTGATCACGGTAGTCATTTCCTTGGTGACAGGCGCGCCACTTGCATACTTGCAGACGCATACGAATTTCCACGGCAAGGCTGCGGTTGACTTGCTGGTGGACCTGCCGGTGGTTTTACCCCCGGCGGTGGCAGGGATTGCCCTATTACTGGCATTCGGTAGGCAAGGACTGATTGGTTCCTATCTGGATAAATTCGGTATCAGCCTACCTTTTACTACCGCAGCGGTGGTGATGGCGCAGGTTTTCGTGTCAGCGCCGTTCCTGGTACGGTCCGCCAGGGTGGGATTTTCTTCGATTGACCCCCAGCTGGAGGAAGCTGCCAAGGTGGAAGGAGCCAGTAATTGGCATGTGTTTCAGCACATTATGCTGCCCATGGCGGGTAGGGCAATCCTGACTGGGGTCATCCTGTGTTGGACGCGCGCTCTAGGTGAATTCGGGGCGACCCTACTGTTCGCCGGCAACCTGGAGGGGGTGACCCAAACCATGCCATTAGCGATCTATGTGGGGTTTGAACAGAGCCTGGGGATCGCGCTGGTATTATCGCTGGTGCTGGTGACGGTCTCATTGGTTTTGCTGGCGATGCTGCGCAGGCTCGAGCTGCAGAGTCAACCTTAAGCAGTAGATCAAAATCTGAGCGCATTAATCTGTTCTTAGTCTTTTCTCTCCTCGTTAAGAGAGTCAGCCGGGGTAAAATAGAAGTCGGTCAATCAGAGGATTTCTAGTTTATGCTGAATGAGCGTTTCAGGAGGAATGATCATGACCAAAGTCACCCGCGAAGAAGCACTCGAATATCACCACCTGGATGGCAAACCAGGTAAAGTATCGGTGGTGCCGACCAAGCCAATGGAGACCCAGCGCGACCTCAGCCTGGCGTACACACCGGGTGTGGCGGTGCCGGTACTGGAGATCGAGAGGGATGCCGAGCTGGCATACGAATACACCTCCAAGGGGAACCTGGTGGCGGTCATTACCAACGGCACCGCCATCTTGGGTTTGGGAGACCGGGGAGCGCTGGCTTCCAAGCCGGTGATGGAAGGTAAAGGGGTGTTGTTCAAGCGCTTTGCAGATGTGGATGTTTTTGATATCGAAATCAACTCACACGACCCCGACGTGATCATTCAAACAGTGGCAGCGATATCACCCACCTTTGGTGGGATAAACCTCGAGGATATCAAAGCACCTGAATGCTTTTATATAGAAGAAACGCTTAAGGCCTTGCTGGATATCCCCGTTTTCCACGATGACCAGCACGGCACAGCTATTATTTCGGGGGCAGCCTTAGTGAATGGGTTGGAGGTTGTGGGCAAGAAGCTGGATGAGGCGCATATCACCATATCCGGCGCAGGGGCTTCAGCGATTTCGTGCGCGGAGTTGATGATTCGCCTGGGCGCCAGGCGGGAGAATATCATATTGGTAGATACACGGGGCGTAGTGTATAAAGGCCGGGTGGAAGGGATGAATAAGTATAAGGAGCGCCTGGCTAATGAGACCAGTAAGCGCAGCCTGGCTGAAGCAGTTAGAGATGCAGATGTGTTCTTCGGACTGTCGATCGCAGACATCCTGACCCCCGAGATGGTTAAAACCATGGCGGAGCGCCCGCTGATATTCGCTATGGCTAATCCAGACCCAGAGATCAAGTATGAGTTGGCGAAAGAAGCGCGACCGGATGCGATCGTGGCAACCGGGCGTTCAGATTATCCTAACCAGATCAACAACGTGCTGGGTTTCCCTTATATCTTTCGCGGTGCGCTTGATGTGCGCGCCAGAGCAATCAACGAAGAGATGAAAGTTGCGGCATCAAAAGCCCTATCAGCCCTGACCAAGGAGGATGTGCCAGACAGTGTTTTACGGGCGTATGGGTTGGAGGCGCTCAAGTTTGGACCAGATTACATCATCCCCAAGCCGCTGGACCCACGTGTGTTGCTGTGGGAGAGCCCTGCGGTCGCGCGTACTGCGATGGAGACCGGGGTGGCGCGCAAGCCGATTGACCTGGAGGAATATCGCCAGCAGCTGGCTTATCGCCAGGGGTTGGGGGAGCAGGTGCGCTATTATATTATGAATGCAGCCCGGTCGGCTTCTCCAAAGAAACGCATAGTCTTTGCGGAGGGGGAGGAGACCAAGATCATCCGAGCTGCAGCGCAGATCCTGGATGAGGGCATCGGCATCCCCATCCTGGTGGGGCGGGAATGGGTCATCCGGGGGAAGCTGCAGTCGCTGGGGCTCGAAGACGACATGCTCATCGTTGACCCAGAGAATTACCCCCGTTTCGAGCTCTACGCCGAAGAATACAGCAAGCTGCGCCAGCGCAAGGGTGTCACCATCTCACATGCCCGGCGGAGGATCTTGGAGCCGAATGTGTTCACTTCCATGATGGTCAAAATGGGAGACGCTGACGCATCGGTTTCGGGTCTCACTTTCGATTATCCAGATGTGATCCGCCCAGCATTGCGCATTCACCACACCCAGCCTGGGAAGCGTATTGCAGCAGGGGTATATATTATGATCGTGGGGAAGCGGACGTTTCTCTTTACGGATGCTACGGTCAACATCGACCCCAGCGCGGAAGACCTGGCAGATATCGCCTTCCTAGTGGCTGATTTTGCGCGCCAGCTGCAGCTCGAGCCGCGCGTCGCTCTACTCTCATTCTCCAATTTCGGCAGCACTCCCCATCCCAACTCTGATAAAGTCAGGCAGGCGGTAGAGCTCATCCGGGCACGTGGGGCTGACTTCCCCGTGGACGGTGAAATGCAGGCGGATACCGCCGTGGTGCCGGAGCTGATCGACCAGCGCTACCCCTTCAGCCAGGTACGGGATGCCAATGTTCTGGTATTCCCATCACTGGAAGCGGCCAATATCGCCTATAAATTGCTGGCCAGGCTGGGCAATGCCCAGGCGATCGGACCGATCCTGTTAGGGGTGGGTGCGCCTGTGCACGTGCTGCAGACCGGCGATGACGTCAGGAATATTGTCAATATTGCGGCGGTGGCGGTGATGGATGCGGCGAGCAGGTAATCGAAAAAACTTGAGATATTCGTTCATTAACAAAACGTAAAACGCAAATATATACTCCTTCAACGGATAAGTGAACGGATTACCGGTTTGTGCCCGGTGCACGTTTGTTGAAGACAACCGATATAAGATGCCTGATATGAGCCGTAAAAGACGAGCAGGTGACCCTATTCCAGCTTAATTAAATCGTTTATGTGAAGAGAATATTTTACAACTTGAAATAATCGTTAAATTCAGGCTGCCAACCAACCGGGGTATACTCACCGGAGGCTTTATCCTGGGTATATTTTCCTTTATATTCACCGGCTGAGATGTGGTGCAGAGCGTCGACCAAACTATCCACTTCGGTGCGGGTATTGTACAGGCCAAAGGAGGCACGGATCAACCCGGGCATCTCCGATTTATCGCCCTCAATCATCCGCTGACGCACCTCGGCTGCTTCTTCACTATTCAATCCAAGCAGATGGAGGATGTATGGGTGAGCACAGAAACAACCGCTGCGCAGTCCGATACCAAATTCGTACCCTAGCACAGCCGCGGCCAGGAAATGCGGGACGCGCTTGAGCTGCATAGGGATCACTCCGAGTCGGTCAGAGGCTGTAGATGGGTCGGTATCGCCATAGACTTCAATTTCATCCGAAGCGTTTAATTTTTCCAAGGCATAACTGGTAAGATCGGCTTCATGACGTGCCACTTCAGGCATTCCTACCATCTCAAGCTGGCGGATGGCAGCTGCCAGTGCCACAGCGCCTACGACGTTGGGGCTGCCAGCTTCATCCCGCTCGGGCGGAGTAGTCCACACCACGTTGTCCAGCGTGACAATTTCCACAGTCCCACCGCCAGTCATATCAGGGTCACCATGCTCGAAAACATCCTTTCGTCCGATCAGGGCACCCGTACCAAAGGGGGCGTACATTTTATGTGCTGAGAGGGTGATAAAGTCCAGGTGGGCAGGGTCATCTAGTGGAAGCATGTTAATTTTGCGGTGCGGGGCCAGTTGGGCGCAATCTACCATAAAAAAAGCTCCAACAGCATGTGTTTTTTTAGCCAGCTCGTGGATGGGGTTGAGGTAGCCGGTGACGTTGCTGGCGCCGGTGAGGGCGACGAGGGCGATCCGGTCGGTGTGCTTTCCCAGTTGGGCTTCAAAATCATCGAGGTCGAGGTGCCCATCGGGAGTCAGGCGGATATGGATGACTTGTGCAGTCGCGCGCCAGGGCAGGTCATTGGAATGATGTTCCATCCCACTGGCAAGCACGATATTTCGTTTTCCATACAGGGGCAGGCGCCGGGAAAGCTTATTGATGGCTTCGGTGGTGTTCTTACCGAATATGCAGGTGTGGTCCGCCGGGTTCGCTCCTACGAAATCCATAACGATGCTGCGGGCTTGTTCATAAACTTGGGTCGATAGCTGGCTCTTGAAGCCGGTGCCCCGGTGAATACTGCTGTAATAAACCAAAAAGTCGTCCACTGCCTGTTGGACGGCTTTCAGGGGAGGCGTCGAAGCCGCGTTATCAAGATTGATATAACGACGACAGCTGCCATCGATCAGGGGGATGAGAGCCTCCAGACCGACGAAGAGTGGTGAGTAGTCGTGCTGAGTGAGGTTGGACATAGTCATTTCCTGGTCAATAAGTAAAGATGTTATTAAATTGGGGTTAAAAATCCTTGATTTATTTAATAAACTATACTATACTGTGGGTAATTGTGTTATAAAGTGGGTTAAAGTGGGAGCGCTGGGATATCCAGCGCTTCATTGTAAATAAGGAATAACTAGAACATATGTTTTTAGGCGAGTACCGACACAGCATTGACAACAAAGCCCGCTTAACTGTACCGGTGCGGTACCGCGAATTAATGGATGATGGTGCATTTATCCTGCGTGGTTTCGACCGGAACCTGATGGTT
>JBGOXS010000039.1:0-22546 GCA_041479245.1 Anaerolineae bacterium | reverse complement strand
ACTCACTTAGCAGGCGAGCCCAATCGGCCTCTCTGGCACCTCCCCGTAGGCGGAGGGAGAGGGATTCGAACCCACGATGGATTTCTCCATACCTGTTTTCAAGACAGGCGCCTTAAGCCTCTCGGCCATCCCTCCAGAGTGAGGGAAAATCCCTCTCAAGCGCACGGAATTCTACCATATCAACGTTCTGGACGCAACATTTTGATTCCTCTGTTGGTTTTATGCCTTAGCTGAAACCTCTCCGCATCCCGCCAGTTTTTAATTAATATAGCCTGCCGCCGCCGAGATATGAGATTAACTCGTGCTATACTTGGCGAATGTCGCCTGTTGCCAGGTCAACCCTGATTGTGGCAATTTCCTCCGGGTTGGACAAATTCATAACTTTGGTTCGTCAAATCTTCAGTGGATTGCGAACGTCGCGTTTTGCCAAATCAGCCCTGATCGTGGCCGTTTTCTTCGGCCTTGAGAAGTTGTTGGGGTTTGCACACCACATCTTCGTCGCTCGGCAATTCGGACTTTCGCCCGCCTTGGACGCCTATAACGCTGCCAACAACTTGCCCGGCTTGTTGTTCGCCCTCATATCGGGTGGAGCGCTTGGTATTGCCCTCATCCCGGTAATGACTGAGACCTTGCAAAAGGAAGATCGCAAGGCAGCCTGGGACCTGTTCTCCCGCATTGCCAACCTGGTCTTTATCGTCACTGCCGTAATTGCCCTGCTGCTGGCGCTTTTTGCAACTCCGCTTGTCCAACACATTGTCTCCCCCGGCTTCTCCCTTGTTCAACAGCGGATGGTCACGAATATCATGCGCCTCGACCTGATCGCGACGATATTGTTCTCACTAAGTGGGTTGGTCATGGCTGGCTTGCAGTCTAACCAGCACTTCCTGTTACCTGCTATGGCGCCCAGTATGTATGACCTGGGTATGCTGTTTGGTGTCATCATCCTGGCCCCTGAGACTGGCTACCAAATCGGTCCGCTCACCCTGCCATCCTTTGGGATGGGGATTTATGGTGTTGTCTATGGTGGCATCATCGGGGCCCTGTTGTTTCTGTTGATCCAGCTGCCCGGGTTGATCATGTATAAGTTCCATTGGACCCCTGCAATAAACCTGCATCATCCGGGCGTGCGTAAGGTCCTGAGCTTGATGGGACCCCGCGTTCTCACCGTTTTTTTTATCCAATTGGTCTTTGTAGCCAGGGATAGTATTGCTTCCCGCCTAAACACAGGGTCTGTCTCAGCACTATCCTACGGATGGCTGTTCATGCAGGTTCCCGAGACCCTCATCGGTACCGCTATTGGCACGGTGCTCTTGCCTACTATTTCCGAGCAAGTTGCGCAGGAGAATATGGATGCATTCCGCCAGTCCTTGAACCGGTCCATGAGAATTATCCTGGCTCTCACCATTCCTGCGACAATTCTGGTCGCAGTCGGTGTACGCCCCCTTGTGAGCATCCTTGGTTTTGATGCTATCGGCACTGAGTTGGTTGTCAAGGTCACGCGCGGTTTTTTAGTCGGTCTAATGGGTCAGTCATTGGTCGAAGTTGCCGCCCGGGCTTTTTATGCCCAGCAGAATGCCGTGCTTCCATTGGGTGCATCCTTTTTGACAGTTGTAACCTTTGTGATCATGGCGATCGGCTTTGGTTCCGCTATGGGTCCTGCCGGGATAGCTCTCGCCCTTGGGTTGGCTTATGACATTGAGGCGGCCGTATTATGGTATTTACTCAACCGGCGTTTTTCGGGTGTGGTAGATGTCCGCAGCACTCTGGCTCGGATCATTCCAGTTGCCATTATATGTGGCTTATTGGTTTACGGACTTTTGCAGTTACCTGTGCAAATTTCCGAGGTATTCCTGGGGGTAGTTGCGTTGGGGGTGGGCGGATTATTGGCGCTACCATTTCTTTTGCCTGAGCTTAAATTGTTGGTAAAAATGTAGGGAAGATAATTGTCTATAAGAATAAATAGATTATTGGCCATATTCTCGATCCTGTCCCTCCTGTTAGCCGGTGCGGCTGCCCCCGCTGGTGCCGCTCCCTGGACAGACAAAGTCGACCCCTGGGTCCTGAACAACGCTTCTCAGGGTGAGATTGAGTTCCTGGTATTCCTATCTAGCCAAGCGGATCTCAGCGCGGCAGATGCATTACCGAGCAAACTGGAGAAGGGAAGGTACGTATATCGGACTCTGTCCTCATTCGCTAAGCACACTCAAGTCCCGCTCATCGCAGAACTGGACAGGTTGGGCGTCGAATACCGTCCGTATTGGATCGCCAATATGATCTGGGTGCGCGGTGGGTTGAATATAGTCCAGCTGTTGGCACAACGCGTGGACGTGGCGCATTTGAATGCCAACCCCCATGTGAAATTGGACGCACCTGTTATTGCAACTGCATCCACCTCTGCCCCACAGGGAATTGAGTGGAATATTATCAAGGTTAAAGCCCCTGATGTGTGGGCATTGGGATACACCGGGCAAGGTGTGGTCATCGGCGGGCAGGATACCGGTTATCAATGGGACCACCCGGCGTTGATCAACCAGTACCGTGGTTGGAACGGCTTGAGTGTTGACCATAACTACAATTGGATTGACGCTACAGCTCAACATTCTCCGCTACCGATCGACCCGTATGGTCATGGCACTCATACCATGGGTACCATGGTTGGGGATGATGGCGGTAGTAACCAAATCGGTATGGCGCCTGGTGCACGCTGGATCGGTTGCCGGAATATGGACGCTGGTGGTGTTGGTTCGCCTGAAACCTATTCCGCTTGTTACCAGTGGTTTGTGGCTCCTACCCGCTTGGATGGCTCTGCCCCGTCCCGACTTGGCGCCGGATGTGATCGATAACTCGTGGAGTTGTCCTCCCAGCGAAGGCTGTTCCGACCCATATGTGCTCTTGACGGTTGTACAGAACCTGGTTGCAGCTGGCATTGTCACTGCGCATTCAAGTAGTAATTCCGGGAGTAGCTGTGGAAGTATCTCCGATCCTGCTGCTATCTACAATGAGTCTTTCACAGTCGGGGCAACTGACTCCACGGATACGATCGCTAGTTTTAGCAGTCGCGGTCCCATCACCATAGATGGAAGTAATCGACCCAAACCGGATATTTCCGCCCCGGGTGTTGACATCCGTTCATCCATTCCTGGCGGTGGATATGCAGCATTTAGCGGTACCAGTATGGCAGCTCCACATGTAGCCGGGTTAGTGGCATTAATAATATCCGCCCATCCAGTCACGCGCGGGCATGTGGATCAAATTGAATCGGTCATTGAGCAATCAGCTTTACACATCTCCTGGACGGGTTGTAGCAGCTCCGGTGTACCAAATAATGCTTATGGTTGGGGCCGTATAGATGCATTGGCAGCAGTTGAAAGTCTCCACCGGATTGACCTTGAGAAGAGCGCCTCAACAACCACGGTTGTACCCGGAGGCCTCATTACCTATACCCTTACCATCACCCATACTTTAGGTAATAGTCCAACGACCAATGTGGTTCTGACGGACACCCTCCCAAACGGGACCACCTTTGTCTCCGCCACCCCTCCGTTTACACAAATTGGAGATGTCATCCGCTGGGACTTCACTAGTTTGGATGTAATTGGCAGCCATAGCGTTGATTTGGTCGTACAGGTAAATCTACCAGCTTTTAGCACCCTCATAAATTCAGAATATGCTGGCTACAGTGACCAGGCGCCGATTGTCCAAGGCGCTCCTGTCAGCGCGAGAGTCGGGAGCAAACTCTTCTTGCCTTTCTCAAGCAAAGGACCCTAGGCTCCCATAGGAATAGGTTTGAGTTCTATTGATAGTTCTCGTAGATCGCCAGGACTTTATCCGCGTAGCTGTAGTCCACATCCATGGGGCCGTAAGCCTTCAGCGCTTCACGCGGGCTGCCTGTCATGGCGATTAAACTCGCCAGCATGCTGGTGCCATAATCAACGTTAAATTCAGGATTTTGCAGCTCTTCAATCGTGGGCCGGCTGGCGAAGCATGGGCCGTTGATGCATTCGAATGCGGCGGCGATGCCATCCCGCGGCATCACCTGCATCAAGCCTACCGCACCACTTGAAGAATATGCCGTGGCATCACCCCCACTCTCTTGCAGGATGACCGCTGCAACCAGGTTTGGGGGCAGATCAGCTTGCCTGGCCAATTTTGTAATCATCCCACACCACTGCATGACCCCTTGCGGGAAACGGTGGCTCACCTCACAGTCCTCAACCGGTGCTGATTGTTCATTGCCTTGGGTGGGGGAGGCCGCGTACGCCACCTCAGCGGAAGGCATAATTTGGATATTCTTCGCCAGGATCCAGCCCAAGAGTGCCACCACCAGGCTGCCGATAAGTGTGCCTCGTATGACTAATGCCGGTCCGTTTCTCATATGCCCTCCCATATCTGCCAGGATGGCATAAGTATAGCACGGATGTTCTAATTAATCAAGGATAATAGAACAAGAATTCTAATTACGCCTCCCCTAATTTCCGATTTTTGGAAATTTACATCCCGAAAGGTCTTTTCGGGATAGGGGAGGCGGTAGGGGGTCGTTGTCTTCCGGTATCGCGATTATTTTTACGTGATATACACGTGCCCACTGATTTTCGGGCAGAATCCCCATGCTCTTTGGGGAGTAGCCCTTTGTTTTTAGGGGAAGAGGCGAGTGATCTTCTTGATCGCCTGCCCCGAATGAAATAAGGGGTGGCAATCTGCTCTTAAAAGGTTTTATCAATTACAAACTATTCATTGATTGGTCAGTAGGCTTTGTAGAATTTAATATTCCCTCTTGACAAACTAGAACAATTGTTCTATATTATATGCAAGTTTATCTTGGTTATAGCTGGCGCAATCAGTTCTAGGGTCAACACGAACCAAAGGAGGTTCATATGATCACAAAAGGGAATTCCGCACTCGAATATAGCCGTGTAGTCAGTAAGGTAAAGCCTTCTCGAGGCTTGCTGTTCGGCGTCCTTATTATGGGGGCCTTGCTTGCATTTGAGATTTTCAACTACAGTACCACTGACTTCGCTCTGACTGATTTGCTGGGAAACCTGCGTTTCATGGATATCCGCTGGGCTACCATCCTGGCAATTGCCTTCTGCGCAATCGATTTTGCTGGCATCGCCCGCCTCTTTACCCCAGAGCGTGGGGCAGGCGAGCCTAAGGAGGTCTGGTACTTGTTCGGCGCTTGGCTGCTGGCGGCCACAATGAATGCTATGCTCACCTATTGGGGTGTGACCATCGCCATCTTAAGCCACACCTCTCTGGGCGGGTCGGTGCTCTCGCAGGGGACGATCATAAAAGTAGTGCCAGTGTTCGTTGCCATCATGGTGTGGGTGATTCGAGTGCTCATTATTGGTACGTTCTCAGTGGCGGGTGACCGGTTGTTCAGCCAGTCCGACGCTACACAGACTACACGCCAGGCGCCTAGGGTGAGCCAACCTCAGCCACTCGGAGCTGCAGGCATTGTGCCCACCCAATCTGCCCCCTTCAAACCGGTGCCCAAAGCCGACCCGCAGATGGCGAATTCCAATTATTCACGCTCAGATCCGACCTACCACCCCGCATCAATGAGCAGCACTAACCCCGGCTCTTCCCAGGTCAGGAAGTAGTGTCGATCGAAAAGTCTCGATGAGGGTATGGCTTTGAACATCGTTGCCAGGTCCTCATTGTGTTTAAACCGATGCCGGACGTGTAAACCACGTCCGGCAATCTAAGGAGGGCCACCGGTATCTCCGGCCCGGGGGGGACGAGCGGAAGACGGGTCCGGTGGTGGACACTTGCAATACCGATAAAAGTTTGAGCAAGTGTCAACCTTTATAATATACACCTAATTTATCCACTTAGAATTAAAGAATGATTAGGGTTGTCGGGCGGGAGTTTACCTACTTGCGCCGCGCTTTAAATATCGCCAACCACTCACTCACTTCTTCCTCACTGAGCGGCTGGTCCACGGCGTTGGTTGCGCTTGCGAGCCGTTTATGAATAGTGGTCTGAACCAGGCGTGAGAAATCCTCCGCCCGCAGTACGTTCGAATGGACCTCCCTCGCTGCCGCCTGCACGTCACGGTCGGAGGTGACCACCACCCAGCTCGCTGCTGTCCTGCCCAGCCTCGCCAGACGCCTGCGGATAGCCTCATCTGCCGATTGGCTGGTCGCCACGAAGTGAGCCCGCACTTGGCCGTAATTCCGCACCCCTGCCTGCCCAGGTGGGGCGCCATCGAAGTACACCTCCAGCTTATGCCGGCTCTCCTGCCCGAAGCGGTTCAGCAGTTCGATCAGGCGCGCCTCATCATCCGGCATGCTCAGGCTGAGCCCGGGGATCTTCGCAATCAGGTTGTGTCCGTCGATGATGTAGTTCATTTTTCAATCTCTTCACCTGTAGTGCCTGCGTGGTCTCACTGTATACCCACTGGTCTCTCCTTGTGACTAGTTTATCACCGCTCTGGCGTTTTCCGTTAAACCATATCCATCCTCACACGCTGTCCACCTGCTCCTCGTTGAAATTGTTGCCCCTGCTCTCACAGGGCGAGGTATAATTCTCGTCGCTAATTACCCGAACCGTACTTCGGTGCAGGAGTATGTAGGAGACACACCGCCATGATAGACCCCGCCAAACTAGACGAGCTGCGACGGGCGCTGCAGGAGTGGGAGCAGGACGACCTGCAGAGTGCCCTATCTGCCATGCCTGAGCGCCAGGCGAGATTCATCACCACCTCCTCCGAACCCGTCGAGCGGTTGTACACCCCCCTCGACCTCCCCGACTTCGACTACCTCACCGACCTGGGCTTCCCCGGCGAGTACCCCTACACGCGTGGGGTGCACCCCACTCTGCATCGCGGGCGCCTGTGGACCATGCGCATGTTCGCCGGCTTTGGTACCGCTGAAGAGACCAATGCCCGCTTCAAGTACCTGCTCGAGCAGGGGCAGACGGGTCTCTCGATTGCCTATGACCTGCCCACGCTGATGGGCTATGACAGCGACGCCCCTGAAGCCCTGGGTGAGTTCGGTAAGTGTGGCGTGGCTGTATCGTCCCTTAAAGACATGGAGGTGCTGCTCCAGGGCATCCCGCTTGACAAGGTCTCCACCAGCATGACCATCAACTCGCCCGCCGCCATCATCTGGGCCATGTACATCGCCGCCGCCGAGAAGCACGGCGTGAGCCCCGACCAGCTCCGCGGCACCACCCAGAATGACATTCTCAAGGAGTACATCGCCCAAAAAGAATATATCTTCCCGCCTGAGCCGTCCATGCGCCTGGTGGTGGATACCATCGAGTTTGGCACCAGCACCGTCCCGCAGTGGAACACCATCAGTATCTCAGGCTACCACATCCGCGAGGCCGGCTCGACCGCCGCCCAGGAGCTGGCTTTCACCCTTGTAGACGGGATGGAGTACGTTCGCTGGGCCATGAAGCGCGGCCTCGACATCGACAGCTTCGCCCCGCGCCTCTCTTTCTTCTTCAACGCCCATAACGACTTCTTCGAAGAGATCGCCAAGTACCGCGCAGCCCGGCGCATCTGGGCTCACGAGATGAGGCACACATTCAATGCGCAAAGTGAGCGCTCTTGGCTGATGCGCTTCCACACCCAGACGGCCGGCGTCTCTCTCACCGCCCAGCAGCCTGAGATCAACATCGTGCGCGTTGCCATCCAGGCCCTGGCGGCGGTGCTTGGGGGCACACAGTCGCTCCACACCAACAGCATGGACGAAGCCCTGGCGCTGCCCTCCCAGCATGCCGCTACTATTGCCTTGCGCACCCAGCAGGTCATCGCCGAGGAATCGGGCGTGGCAAATACCGTCGACCCGTTGGCTGGCTCGTACTTCCTCGAAGCCTCCACCCGGCGCATCGAAGCCGAGGCCTACGACTACTTCCGCCGCATCGATGAGCTGGGCGGCGTGCTGCCCGCCATCGAGAAGGGCTTCTTTCAGAGCGAGATCTCCGACGCAGCCTACCGCTACCAGTGCGAGATTGACGACGGCATCCGGCATATCGTGGGTGTGAATGCCTACGCCGAAGACAAGCCGCTCTCCATCCCCTTGCTTGAGATGGACCCTGCCGGCTATGCCCGCCAGGTGGAGCGCTTGAAGTGGGTGCGTACCACACGCGACAGCGGGCGTGTGGGTCAGGCGCTGGACCAGTTACGCTTAGCCTGCCGCGGCACTGAGAATACCATGCCATTCATCCTGGAGGCGGTGCGCTCATATGCCACCCTCTCCGAGATCATCGGCGTGATGAAGTCCGAGTTTGGAATTTACCAGGAACCCACCTGGATCTAATCCGGGATCGTTCGCCGGAATCATTTTCCCTGATGGGATATTTCGTACGGAGATGACATGGCAAATATTAAAAAGACTCAAGGTGTGATCGGTATATTGACCGGCGGCGGCGACGTGCCCGGGCTCAACCCAGCCATTCGCGCCGTGACCATCCGGGCGTTGCGCGAAGGCTACAAGGTGATCGGCCTCAGGCGCGGCTGGGCGGGCATTATTGATGTGGTGCGTGACGAGCAAGTAGATAACAGTGATAATTTTCAGATCCTCACCGAGGAAGTGGTCAATAAGGCTGGGCGTACCGGTGGCACGTTCCTGCACACTTCGCGCACGCGACCATCCGCAGTGAAGAAGGACAGCGTACCCCTGCATCTGCAGGAAAAGTACAACGCCGAGGCGAACGACCTGACCCCCGAGGTGCTCAAGAACCTGGACTGGCTGGGCATCGACTACCTGATCCCTATCGGCGGCGACGACACGCTGAGTTACGGCGTCAGGCTGTACCAGGAAGGGGTGAAGATCATCGCCATTCCCAAGACGATGGATAACGACGTGCCGGGCACCGATTACTGCATCGGCTTCAGCACCTGCGTGACGCGCACCATCCAACTGACCAACAATTTGCGTACAATTGCCGGCTCGCACGAGCGTCTCATGGTGCTGGAGGTGTTCGGCCGTTACGCCGGCTTCACCGCCATGCTCCCCACCATGGCCGGTGCCGCCAACCGCTGCGTAATCCCCGAGTACAAGTTCAACATCGACCGCCTGGCGGAGCTGCTGGTGTATGACCGCAACCGCAACCCATCCAAATACGCCGTGGTGCTGGTCTCGGAGGGAGCAATGTTCGAGGGCGGCGAAATGGTCTTCAAGGATAAAACCGCTGACGCCTATGGGCACGCTAAGCTGGGCGGGATAGGTGACCTGGTGTCGGTCCGCCTGGGCGAGCTGACCAGCAAGTATAACAACGGCAAGCCGATCAACATCATCGACCAAAAGCTGGGTTACATGGTGCGCGGCGGCGACCCCGATGCGATCGACTCAATCGTGCCCATGGCCTACGGCAACCTGGCGCTGAACCTGGCGATGAAGAAGGTGCACGGAAGGCTCGTGGTGCTAAAGAACGGGCGCTACGACAACATGCCGATCGATGTGGTCACGGGCAAGAAGAAGGTGGTGGACATCAAGAACTATTACAACAGCGAGCGCCTCCGCCCACACTACGAGTCCTTCGAAATGAAGCCTCTTTTCATCATGACGAGTGAATAAAGAGCAAGAAAACCACAAAGGTCACAACGGACGCAAAGGTTTTTAAGATATTTTAGGGCGGGATTCAATCCCGCCATAATAGCCGGAATCGTTGATCCCGGCTTTTTTGTTGTTATTTATTCTCCCCCATTTTCCGCCTTTTGGAAAAGGGGGGATTAAAAGGGGGGTAGAGACCTTACTTCACCTGCCGGGCCTGGTAGAAGATCCCCAGCACCGTCAACATCACGATGACCAAGCTGCCGTACGTTCCGTTCAGCGAGGGCAGCTGTGCCTCCATTACCCCACGCACCACCAGCCTCCGTATCCTTAGTGTTTATCCGCGATTCCGGATTTATACCTTTACCAACGCCGGCTCGCGGATGGTGTAGCCGAGCTGCTTGATTCGAGAAAATGCGTCGTCTGTGGACCAAAGGTCGGTAATCTTGCCATTTTGGATCCGCATAAAACCGAATTCAGCCCACATCGCACTGCGCCCATAGCGTACACTATGCCCCTGGTGCTCTACATGGTATGCAACCAAATCGTCCGCTTCGATCACATTCACCAGGCGGGAAGTAAGGTCGGGCCAATCTTTAAAGTACTCACGCATTCCAGGCTCAATGTCCTTGTAGGGAAATTCGAAACCCTGCACAAGACCGCGATTAATGGTGATCTCGTGTTCTACATTGTCCCGCCGCACCCATAACGTAATAGGGGTGCCTATCACGCCCTGTCCCCAGATACCCTCACGCAGCTCCTCAAAAGTTTTCCAGGTACGCTCACCGTCGAACACACGCAAGATCTCATCACCTACCATTAGTTTACCCTCCGCCGGGCTGCCTGGGTATACAATCTTGATGATTATCTTATTGCCACTGGTATCGTCAGACATTACACCCATGCCCACATAAGGTGTACCATGACCGATGAATTTCTCGCCTATATACTTGGGCAGGAGATCCAGGTGTTTCTGGTTCTCCACCTCTTCGTAATAACCACGTAAAATATCGCTATTAGCCTGTGTCATATTTTCCTCCTATAAAAAAGTACCACCGGTTTTGAAGGCCGGTGGTTGGTGAGGGTAGTCGATGTTAGGAGGGCGCTTACAAATGCCCTGCAACCGTGGATTACCGCCTATTTCGATGCGATTTGCATTGTATGCCGTATCATTTCTCGCGTCAATACGCCATATTGCCTACTGTTGGGTCAGGTCTCAAACCTACCCATGATGGTTTTTGTAGGTTGTGTTTGAGGACGTTCTTCGTCCGATCAGACTTTCCCTACTTCACCTGCCTGGCGTGATAGAAGATCCCCAGCACTGTCAGTACCACGATGACCAGGCTGCCGTACGTTCCGTTCAGCGACGGCAAAAAGGCCTCCATCGCCCCGCGCACCACCAGCATCGACCCGAGCACGCTGGCGAAGAAGATCAGCCCCCAGTCCACGAAGCGGTTGAACAGAAACGCCCCGATCAGGCCGCCGACGAGGGCGAAGATCCAGCTCCAGAAGCTTACGCTTATTCCGAGCAGGTTCATGAAGCCGATCACCACCGCCCCCCCGGCGATGAATCCCAGCACCATGGCGATGATCTTGGTGAATGCCTTGCCGATGAACCCCAGCACCCCGAACACCACTGCCATGCCGGCGACGATAATGAAACTCAGCCAACTATCATACGTTCCATGGAACAGACTTATCAGACCGAATCCGAGCAGCGCTCCTGCCCCTGCACCTAGCAGCCACATGCGGTTGCCGAACAGCCATACGACGATCCCGACTGCCAGCAGTGTCAGACCAGGGAGTAACATGCTTTGCTCCTCAGTATATTTTATCCGTGCAGGTTAATTATAGACTATTGTCGCTGCAATAGTTAAGGATGGGGTGGATAGCTCCAAAGCTCACCAGTGTTATAATGACAAAGGGGTCCTTGTGAGGTATACAACCAGAGCACTCTTAGTGTTTGTACTTCTCGCCTTTATGTACGGCTATTATTATCAAGAACCGCAGGCGAACGGTAATTCGCGCCTCGATCTCACCTTCGCTATCGTCCAACAAGGACGGCTGACGATTGATTCATATTACGACGCGACCGGGACCATTACCATCGACAGGGCTTTTGTGAATGGTCACTATTATTCGGATAAAGCCATCGGAACCTCGATCCTTGCCGTAATATTTTATGCACCGCTATATATGTTAATGAAGTTGACCGGGCACCAACTGAGCCTCTTGCACATCAAATATATATTGACCGTTTTGGTGGTCGCCATCCCATCTGCGTTTGCCGGAAGCCTCGTTTACGTCTTGTGTGAAACGCTATCGGGCAGCCGGCTGCGCGCCTACCTGGCAACCCTGGCAGTGGCGTTGGGGACGATGGCCCTGCCCTTCAGTGCTATCTTCTTCGGCCATCAGCTGGCGGCGGCACTCTTATTCATCGCTTTCTTCCTGATGTTCAACCTGAAACTCAAGCCCGATCTGCGCCAAAAACCAGCATATCTATTCCTCATCGGTTTGCTGCTGGGTGCCGCCTTTTTGACGGAATACACCACCGCAGTGATCATCATACCCTTGGGTATCTATTATTTTTACCTCCTTCGAGAGAAGCTTTCATGGCGTTGGTTTCGCTCGACCATCCTTCCGCCAGCACTCAGCGCTGCCATCCCCATTGCCATCCTGATGATTTACAACACTGTGGCTTTTGGTAATCCTTTTACCATCGGATACGAACGCCTGGGGAATCAGTATCAAGCAGGCATGTCTCAGGGATTCATGGGCATCAGCTGGCCTCGCCTCGAGGTGCTCTTCTACCTGACGTTTCACCCGGCACATGGGATCTTCTGGCAGTCACCGGTGCTTCTGATGGCAGTGGTTGGGTTTTTCTTCCTTTGGCGCGATAAACGCTTCCGCCTCGAAGGGATCATTGTACTGATCGCTTTCCTTTCTATGCTCCTGATCAACTCCGGCTATTTTATGTGGTGGGGTGGATGGTCCTTCGGCCCTCGTCACCTCATCCCGATGCTTTTATTTCTAGCCATCCCATTGGTGATGGTCCCCAGGCGCCTGGTTCCATTGGTGATCATCCTGACGGTGATCTCCATCGGTCAGATGCTCATCCCACTCGCTGGGAGCATGCTGGCGCCGGATACCTATTTCATCCAAAATGCTCATCTACCATTTTTCGGATATACATCCATCTACAGTTATTCGTGGCAGCAGCTGCTGGATGGAAACTTTGCGTATACTCTTGGGGGTGCTTGGTTGAGGTTGACAGGCTGGATGAATCCGTTCCTCAACATCCTGGCAATTCTGGCGGTCACTGCTATCTTAGTGATTACGGAAAAACGCCCACTCAAAAACGATCTGCCCCAGGTCAGCTGATCCCTGTCATCATAATGGTGTAGGGTCGTGGTTGTAAAGTGCAATCTCCCTCGCTCCCACAGTGCGGTCGCGATGCTGCACCACTCGATAATGCACTCGGGTGTTCCGGACAGAGCATACCCTTGATCATGGCATATGTTCCCACCAGGTGGGGTCACAATCCGTAAAACCGAGTGGGACGACGCGGTTCATCATCTCCAGGTAAAAAGATTCGCTCGTGATCCCGGCAAAATCCATATAATTCTTAATCAACATCGGGAGCTGTGTGCAACTGGTTGATGACTTATAGCCAGGTGGGATGTTGCCGGAGTACCCGTTCAGGGTTGGCCAGCCCAGTTGCTGTGATAACATCATGGCGTCGATTTCCGTTGCCCAATAAGGGTCAGACGGATTCTCAGCCACATACAAGATAGGATTGGCAGGTACCACCGCCGGGATCTGCTGCGCCAGCACATCCAAACGAGCCTGGGCGTCTGTTTTGACGTAGGTGGTGTGGATATAGAATACCGATTCCACCACGAGCAACCCCACCACCAGGTAAGCCGCATCCTGCGTCCAGCGGTGATGTTCACTGAGCCGCAGGAGCAGCCCGTCGACCACCCAGGCAATGAACAGCGCAAGGGGCCACATCACCACTAGCATGATGCGCGGTATCGCCCGAATACTGTTCATACCCGGCACCTGCCAGACGAGTATGTAGAGACTGACCCCACTGACATTCAGGGTCAGGGCGATCAATGCGATAGCAGCGCTAAAATGGAGCCAGGCGACGGTGCGGTTGGCAGTCTGGAACCTGGCGGCAATACCCACGATCACCAGGGCTACCGCCGCCATGCCCAGGAACAGCTGGTGTTCCCAGCGCAAGTTAACATTGGGAATAAGCCGGGAAAGTGAACCCCATAGCTGCGAATTATCGGCCAGCAGGTAACTCTTAAAACGGGGGATCATGGCCCAAACCTCTGACAAATTCCTGGAGAAACCATACAGCTTTACGGTATCGTGATACGGCAGGATCAGGGCTACAAAGGCAAAGCCCAGCCCTGCCATGGCCGCAAAGGCTAATACCCACTCGCCGAGGTGTGCCTCAGACCAGGTTTCGAGCAGGCAGCGCGGCCAGATCGCCAACCGCTGCTTGAACGTCTTGGCTGGTACGATGAGAGGAAGCAGCACAAACAGAATGACCAACAGCAGCGACAGGAATAGCCCCATATAAATGGTCAGATAAAACTGCCACACGAACCAGACGCCTAAGAATATCAGCGTCTTCAACCGGGGGAGCTGGTAAAACCGCCAGAGAAAGTAACACGCCAGCGGGATGCAAAAGCGGTACAACAGCTGAGCGTGGTTCTCTTGGGCTAACACAGGCAGCCCAAAGGTGAAGAAGAAAGCCCCCACCCCCACCGCCAGCGGTTTGAACCTCAAGCGCCACAACACATAACCACCTGCAATATAGTTGAGTAAGTAACCTATGATGTACCAGCCTTGGAAGCTGGTCGCCCGGTCGAGACCTATCACCCTAAACAGGGTATAGAAAGGGGCTGACCCCAGCAAGTTGTCACTGAATGCGGTGGTCAACGGGAAGGAGTAAAAGAAAGGCGCAGTCCAGTAACCCCCGACCGCACCCCTCACCCACTGGTAAAAATGCTCCAGGATGTAGTTGTTAAATCGGGCATCGCCCAGGTCACCTGGGACAAGCGTCAGGTGCGGGCCAAGCGGCCGCAAGACCACCAGCCACATCCCCACGATCAAGAACAGCCAAACGGGCGCCTGGTCAATGATCTTGTGTAAAAGCGCGGCGGCGCGATTATTCAACAAATTCTCCAGCAAGTAGAGATTTGGTCGATTTTGTCTGAAGGCATCGACCGGGCCATATTCTTTCCCCAACCGGAACTACATACTTTCACTAAAATGGCTCCCGTCATTATATGGTATACCGATGATAATTAAAATCGATGTATTTACCTTATCAGAATTTCCAGGAGGAGAACTTCACCATAGGCCGATAGGTTTGATAGGCAATTTTTAATTGTTGGAACAAATTTCGCCCCAACGAAGCGATGAGATACAGCCAGATGACAGCAAAGAAGATCAAGGTCAGCCAATCGTTAAGCTGTAATGTAGTAAGCGCAATAAAAGGTCTCAGAAGCGGACTGAATTCCGGCACATACCAGCATAAGGACTCAAGAGCATAATTATCGGCTGTACAAACATCCAACGTTTTTTGTTGAAAAACAACACCATTGACCCCCACCCAAATGGAAAAGGTCACCATACAAAGCACGACCGTACTGAGGAGCAGAGATTTCTTGCTGGCATGAATCAGTTTCGCCAGAATCCACGCGGCGGGCACGCTGGCAAATAGAAAAAACCTGGGTCCCCAGTACCAACCGCCATACCATGACCACCACGAGGCGTATGCAATGATCAGTCCCAGCACGATCGAGGACCATAATATAATCAATTTTCGTTCGATTGGGTGTGAGATGTGTTTCCATGCCCATCCAATCAGCAGCAAGCCACAACAATAAAAGATCAACCCTTTCCCAAACGACAGAAGAATGGATAAAACCCCCAAAACAAAGGGGTAGCTGTAACCGACTCTCCCGGAGTATGGAAGAACGGTATGGAAACCATGATCACTGGTTAGATAGGTTCGGAATATGGCAAGAATGCCATCCGTGTGGATATAGTTTTCAAACAATAACAGAATCACTGTGGCGGGGAGCAGGAGTAATAAACGGATCTGCTTGGATTCCCAGGTCAAATAGAGCACCATGAGGATAAAAGGAATAAACATGGCGGGCGTATTCAATACAGCGAAGATCGAAAGCAGCCAACCTATCGTTGATTTATTAGTAGCCAGAGCCACAGATCCTAAAGTTAGACATACCGCGCTGAATACTTCACCATAATAATTGATGAGATGTCCGGGGAACATCGATCCAAAAGCCAGGAGCAGGAGGAAGGTCAGGAGAAATTTCGGATCGAACCAGTTCCTTAACCATCGATACAAAATGATGAGAAAGATAACAAAGAGGACGAAGTTATATCTGGCGATAATGATGGTTGGGTCGCTAAAAAACGATGAAATCAGCCATAAAGGCAGGGAAAAGAGCGGTCCAATCATCGAATAACGCATCGGGGTGATCTGGTGTTGCTGGACCAATGCATCGATAAAAGCGTAACGTGCAACTCCATCCCCCGCGATCCTAAAAGGCAGGATGAATATGCCTGCGATTAACCCGATGAGCAGTAAAAGTAGCCCTAATAGGAAGTAATAAGTTGCTTTACCTTTTGACTGAAGGATCATAAACGCATCCACCCGGAATATGAATAATTATCTCACCCTTGAGAGTAGGCGTCCTGAATATTATAACAAATATCATATTTACTTAATCTTGCTTGGTGGCCCCACCCCAGCGGTGTGGGCCGATTTCAGTGGCAGCCCTGGAGTGACCGACCCTAAGTTGAACGTGGATGTGGCCCGCCCCCCACTGTTCTTGGAGGGGGCCTGCCCCCCACTGTTCTTGGAGGGGGCCTGCCCCCCACCGTTCTTGGAGGGGGCCTGCCCCCCACCGTTCTTGGAGGAGGCCTGCCCCCCACCGTTCTTGGAGGGGGCCTGCCCCCCACCGTTCTTGGAGAGGGCCTGCCCCCCACCGTTCTTGGAGGGGGCCTGCCCCCCACTGTTCTTGGAGGGGGCCTGCCCCCCACTGTTCTTCGAGGGGTTGCTCCCGGTCGTGGTTGTCTTGAACTATGATTATTCTCCTCGCGCTGATCATATCAATCATTTAGTCAGATAAACCTTAGTACAGTTTCCTACCATCGGGGGATGAAACTCGACTGACAATAGCTATTATTAAATGATGAGATTGAGAATTGATGTATACTTTAAACGATGCCATATCTTTCGGCGTTGATTCGAGACGCAGGCGCGGCTGAATGCCGAGCTTCGCCATCCGCTAGAAAGAGATCTTTATCTCCGCATCCATAATATCTTAAACCTCAACCAATCGAAAGGAGTCCGAAAATGTCAGTCGCACGGGTCACTGAAATCAAAGCCTCTTCTACCAAGAGTTTCGATGATGCCATCAAGGTAGGGATTGCGCGCGCCCAAAAAACTCTTACCCATGTCAGAGGTGCCTGGATCGAGAATCAGGAAGTCATCATCGATGAGAACGGGAAAATCACCGAGTATCGGGTGGAGATGAAGGTAACCTTTATTCTCGAAGACTAAAACCATAAATCCGCATCTTCCACCCGCTTTCAGGGTTATCATCATAAACCCAATGGAACTTGCATTTCCAATCTGAGGAGGAACAAGATGAAGCTATCCCCACCGAAAATGATTACCTGGGTCATCGCCCTGATATTGCTTGTGCTCGCCCTGCTCGGTCATTTGACATCCGCCGTTTCTATACTCACCCAGTATGATTTCTGGCTGGCCGCGGCTTCTGCAGCTCTCTTGCTGGTAGCCACCGTCGTCAAAGGTCTCTAATTCAGCCCCGATCACGGGGCTGCTGCAAGCGGACAGCCAGGGAGGTGGTATCTCCGTGGTGGACGGCCTGGGGGGCGGCCGCCCTGTGGTTTTGGGGTGAATTTTCTATTTAATTAGCAAGGTTCCAGTTTTATAACAGAAGACACTACCGATTGCGATAAACAATGTAGCCGGGATCAGCCTGCCCCCCACTGTTCTTGGAGGGGGCCCGCCCCCCACTGTTCTTGGAGAGGGTTGATCCCGGGTAGGATTTTGTTTGATCTTTTAGGGGCGAAGCGACGCTTTCGCCCTTACTTATCTTAATCATTTTCATCAGCATTTGGTTCATCATAACCATCAAATCTCCTCTCTGGTCAGAAAGATGGTGGTAGGATTAGCGTCATGCGAAACATGACTGAAAAAGACTTAAAGGATATCCGAGAAAATTTTCCGCTGGCCGACTGCCTGCCGGCTCCACACCTGGAGGTCAGTTCAGAAGCTGCACGAGCCTTTGATGCCGCCATCGATACAGCCTTGGGTCGAGAGCCGGGCGCTGAGATCGAATACCACCTGCCCTACCCCAAATATCTGTTCCTCGATTACCTGGCTGAAAAACGAGGCATGATACTGCACGGTTCTCTACACCGCCACCTGGCTACGCTGGAACCCATCCGCGACACCCGCGACGCCAGTGAGTTTGGCGACCAACCCGCTATCTACGCCACGCAAGACCCGCTGTGGGCGTTGTTCTTTGCCATTTTGGATCGCGACCAGCTGCAGGGCTTCATCCATAACGGCGCAATCTGGTTAAAAGGGGACGATGGGTCAATCATCCGGCGCTATTACTACTGTATCAACGTCGAGACCTTGCGCCAAAACCCGTGGAAGCCCGGCGCAGTATACCTTTTGCCAGGAGACGAATTTGAGCCAGACCCCACCCAGGAAGGCATGAGGGTTGGCACGTATACCCTTCTAACCACTCACTGGCTGTGCCGGACGGCGGTCCAACCGCTGGCGTGCTTGCTGGTAAAGCCGGAAGATTTTCCTTTTCTGAACCGGGTCTGGGGCTATGACGCCGAATCATTCGATAAGCGCATGGCAGCTGAGAGCATCGCCGGCTTCCCATTTCTGAATGACCCTGAGATATACCCGATTCGACCGTAAATATCGCCGGTCGCTCCTGGTGGTCCAATCTCTTCACAAAGAGTCTCATTCATTGCAGGCTGCAGCACTTTTATATTAAAGTATTGTATTCGTCTCGCGAAAAAAACGAAAAGAAACGAATATATTTTGGGCTCATAAGTTTTAATTTTCCGTTGGTGGAGGAGGGTCAAGCCCCATCTCAATCCTGACTTGACGGATGGCATTATCGACATCACGGTAAAAATCATTGGGGTCATTGACAAGAAAAGTCTGGGCTTTAATGATACGGGTGATGGTGGCAGAGGCAAGGCAGATGGTGCGCAAGACCCCGGCAAGCTCGTAGAGATCGGCGGAGGGATCTGCGGATTCAACCAAGCGACGAGTGAAGATGCGGATTAGGGCGATCTCTTCGGCGAGACCCTTGATATTGGTGTTTTCGACACCGGAGAGGTCGCGTTTACGGATGCGGCGGGTGTAAAAGCCGTGCTTGAGAGCGTTCATGTTGCCGAGTTGACCACCTCGGCGGCGGGAGGGAGTGTCGGTGGTAGTGGAGTATTATAGCTAATGGTGGGATGCCCATATGATTATTAGTAAGTAGACAAATATTAATACATGCTTCGTAAGCCATTACTATATATCAATTTGTTATAGAGTAAAGTTTACCATCTCGATTAGATAATCGAATTATGGACTGCTTATGGTGTTATTGTTATGCGTTCCACATTTGCATTATTTCCTATATCAAAGAACTCGGGTGGTATTTTTCCACCACCTGTATTCTTTGATAGACATCTTAATCAATTTTGATATTTAAGGAGTGCAAATATATTGCCCATAAAAGTCTTTTAGTTGAGTCAATAATGCAGAATATAAATCTCCGGGAATGCAAAGATTGCTATTGCCATTACCCCACAAATATATGGATATATCGCGTCCAATAATTATTCTTGAGTAATTTGAGAAAGTGCTTGGTACTTGTCCACTTATCTGGTTAGTTGCTAGGTTAATATAATCCAAGTCGGAGAAATTACCAAGTTCAATCGGAATTGAACCACCCAATTGATTATTACTTAATTCAAGATATTTCAAGTTTGTCAGTTTTCCCAGTTCTGGTGGAATATAGCCGCTCAGTAGATTACCAGCTAGGTCGAAGTAAGTAAAATAAATTGGAGATAGATTACCCATCTCTGGTGGAATTGACCCGCTTAGAAAATTGTAATCAAGCTTAAGACTCATCAAGTCGGAAAGATTGCCCAGCTCAGGTGGAATTTCACCTGTTAATAGGTTACTAGATAGGTCAAGATACTGCAAACTTGGCATATTACCCAATCCTGGTGGGATAGGACCGTCTATATGATTATTACTTAGGTCAATGGTGATCAAGTTTGGGTGATTACCCAACTCAGATGGAATTAGACCATTTAGCTGATTATGGTTTAAGTAAAGATAGTGCAAGCTTGTGAGGTTGCCCAACTCTGGTGGAATGTCACCACTCAATTGATTATCATTTAGGCTAAGAACAGTTAAGTTAGAAAGATTACCAAGCTGAGATGGTATGGCACCGCTCATTTGATTATAGGCCACACTTAATTGGATCAGGTTACTGAGATTACCCAATGTAGGTGGAATTGAACCGCTTAGTAGATTTCCGTACAGGGATAGATAGGTTAAGTTAGTGAGATTACCGAGTTCTAATGGAATGGTACCACTTAGCTGATTATAGGTCAGGTCAAGATTGGTTAAGTTAGAGAGATTGCCCAACTCAGGCGGAATTGATCCACTTAATAGATTACCGTACAGGGTAAGACTGGTTAAATTAGAGAGATTACTCAATTCTGATGGGATGGTACCACTGAATTGATTCCAGGCGAGGTAAAGACGGGTCAAGTTAGAGAGATAGCCCATCTCAGTCGGAATTGAACCGCTTAGCTGATTTAGCCCTAGGTCAAGACCTTGTAAACTTGTGAGATTGAACAACTCAGGCGGAATTGGACCACTTAGTTGATTACCGTTCAGGCTAAGATTGGTCAAGCTAGATAGATTGCCTAACTCTGGCGTAATGGTACCGTTTAGTTTATTCTGGGTCAGGTCAAGCCATTCCAAGTTAGAGAGATTGCCCAACTCTGGCGGAATTGGACCGCTCAGTTGATTACTGTACAGGGTAAGAGTGGTCAAGTTAGAGAGATTTCCTAACTCTGGTGGAATGGTACCACTCAGTTGATTATAGGCAAGGTAAAGATTGGTTAAGTTAGAGAGATAGCTTAATTCTGGGGGAATAAAACCAATGAGGTTGTTCGGCCCAAGATAGATGGAGCTAACCCTTCCCTCCGAACACTGCACACCAGACCAAGTGCAATGATTTGAATTAGTAATCCAATTTGTATTGTTGGTCCAACTTTTACCACCAGTACTGTAATATAGTGCAAGCAGCGCTCCACGATCCATCACTGTGCCACAATTTTGCCTGGATGCTTGTTTTAATAATTTGTCAAATTTTGGACTTCCTGGTTGTAAATTAATAATTTGATTTAAAAGCTTATCGCATGCATTGGGTTTTCCCAAGGACCTGGATTCTGCTACAACGCTCGATGAAAACAAAATGCTTGCAACTAATGCAAGCATCAAAACAACAGATAATCGTTTCATGATAACCCTCCCCTGATAGATTATATTTTTATATTTTTTTGAGTGTATTCATAATATAACTTTTCTATATGAATGTCAATACGATCTTTTGCTCATGCCTTATACTGAAATAGAGTCAATCGCATGTCCCCTTTAATAAGCAGAACTATGGACTACTCAACAACCAAGCGGGTCGCATCTCCTTGCTTCATACTGTGTTGCAGATCGAGTGCAGTTTGGATACAGATATCCTTCAACGGTATGGAAATCATGGACTTAATGGACTAAACAACAACCAATTTAGTCGCATAATTGGACTTCCTACCTCCAAATGCAGATACTGGATTTAATGGACAACCCTTGCCCCTCTCTTATAAATAGGATGTTGTAGGATTGAGTCCAATTCTCTACATTATTAGAAATCTTAAATCTTCTTAAACCCCTTGTGAAACAGAACATCAGTGATCTCCTGTACCGGTCGTTCTTTGACCGGTATGTGCGTTTTATGAGAAATCTTAAATCTTCTTAAACCCCTTGTGGATTAGAACTTTTGTGCTACAATAGATGTGTCTCTGGCACGGAATTGTTGAAAACCATTCCCGTGCCTTTTTTTCTTTCCAGTCCCTCACTGCCTAAGGACCCCTCATGCCCCCATCCTCTCCTCCCCGCCGACGCGGCGCCCCCAAAGGCAACTTCAACGCCGTCAAACACGGTTTCTACACTCGCCGCCTTCACAAACGTGACCTCACCGGTGTTGAATCCACCGACACCACCGGTCTCATCGAAGAGATTGCCCTTATCCGGGTTTTCACCCGGCGTCTCCTCGAATCCATCGGTCCCGAGTCGGATGCCTATGAGCTCGCTGAATTCCTCCGCGCCCTCTGCCTTGCTTCATCCACCCTCACCCGTCTCGCCAAGACCCAATTCCTCATCGCCTCCGCCGGTCCTGGCATGGATGACCAGATCGCTGAAGCCATAGTTCAGGTTAATGCCGAGCTCAACGCCCGCCGGCTCGCTTACCAGAACTCACATTCCTCTCCTCCCTCACCCGACCCTCTCCCTCCTGCTGATGAACCCTAAACGCCCATGTCTGTTCCGTTAGCCCATTTTCTCACCGACCGGAATTGTTTCGAATACAAGGAGCGAACTATGCGACGAAGTATCGCGAGTGGTGTTTACGAGCGTAGGAATTGTTTCTGTTTATTTTTTTCGCGAAACAATTGAGGAGCGCATCTTGCGACGAAACCTAGCGACCTTACTGTGGGAGCGTGGTGAGAGCGCATCTAGCGACGAAACCTAGCGACCTTACTGTGGGAGCGTGGTGAGAGCGCATCTAGCGACGAAACCTAGCGACCTTATCGTGGGAGCGTGGTGAGAGCTCATCTTGCGACGAAACCTAGCGACCTGACTGTGGGAGCGT
>JBGOXS010000038.1:0-23719 GCA_041479245.1 Anaerolineae bacterium | reverse complement strand
TGGCAAACCCATTCAAGACGTCCTTACCAATGGTGTTGACTGATATGGTTTATCAATCCCTTAAAAAGGGGACATCTCTACTTTGTAGAAAAAGGGACATTTCTACTTTGCATTGACAGGACTAGTCTGACCATTGTTAGCCCAAAGTAGTAGAGTCCCCTTTTACCAAAGTTAAAATGTCCCCTTGGTTGACCCATCCGGCCGGCAAATTATTCAATAAGAGCAGCTGTGAAACCACTAGAGTATATGTCGTCCAGAGATAAAAGACTGGCGATGAGTGCAATTAGGTACCTCCCAACCGATTTCGCGGGAATGGGTTTTCGCAATTATCTAATTAAATAATATAAGTGTTTCTTCCTTTTTGTTGAAACGATTAATGCAGCGCCAGAGAATTCGCTTATTTGCACCAAAAAAAGGACCCACACGCTTAGTTAAGTTCACACCGGTATACTTCAGTGCTTTCACGGCGATCAAGGAACCAGCAAGGGACCTTTAGTACCCTGGGTGCAGCAATCGTAGAGCAGTCCATCTTATTCGACTGGATCGAACGGGTCGCGGCCCCACCCCTTCAGCTTCCCGGTAAATACCACATCCAGGTGCAACAGGATATCCAGTATTTCTGCCCTCTGGTCAACTCCAGCGACGCCATAATCCCCACCTTCATCGGATTGGGTCCTGAAAACTAGATCACTGGAGATCTGTAATGATTTTTGCAATGCCTGGTCTACGGCTGGACCGAACGGGAATCTCTTGATTCCTTATTCACACATTCTGGGAATATGAACCAGTTCCACCAGTGCCGTCTATAATAGCTCTTCCTAGGCTGCAAGTCGGTTAACGAAATTTCCTGGTATAACGTACCTCCAACGTTACCCCAATCCTTTTCTAGACCGCTGAGTTTACATTGTGGGCGATACCCACAATGTAAACACCAGCTTGCATAATCTATTTAATCCCCCAGCGTGGCGACCATGATTGCCTTGATCGTGTGCATGCGGTTCTCCGCCTGAGCGAATACGATCGAATGCTCCGATTCGAACACCTCTTCGGTTACTTCCATTGCTTCCAAACCGGTCTTTTGGTAAATCTCTTCGCCCACCTTAGTCTCACGGTTATGGAAAGCCGGCAGGCAGTGCATGAACTTGACATTGGGATTGCCGGTCTTCTTGACGACATCCATATTGATCTGGTATGGCTTAAGCAGCTTGATACGCTCATCCCAGACTTCTTTAGCCTCACCCATCGAGACCCATACATCGGTATAAAGGTAATCCACACCCTCGACACCCTCTCCCAGACTCTCGGTCAGGGTCAGCTGGGCGCCAGTCTCGGTGGCGATCTCCCGGCAGGTCTTGACCAGGTCGTCCACAGGCCACAACGCCTTGGGAGAACACAGGCGCACGTCCATTCCCAGCTTACAGCCGGTAACCATGAGCGAATTGCCCATGTTGTTCCGCGCATCCCCCATGTAGCAGTATGCAATATCACTCAGGTGCTTGTCACTGTGCTCCAGCATGGTGAGCATGTCGCACAGCGCCTGGGTGGGGTGAAACTCGTCTGTCAGGCCATTCCAAACCGGCACACCGGCATACTCACCCAGGATCTCCACCAGCTCCTGACCGAAACCGCGGTATTCTATCCCGTCATACATGTGCCCTAACACCCTGGCAGTATCTCTCATAGACTCTTTATGACCGATTTGCGAGCCGGTTGGCCCCAAGAAGGTAACGTGGGCGCCCTGGTCGAAGGCCGCCACCTCGAACGCGCAGCGTGTACGGGTGGAGGTTTTTTCGAAGATCAGGGCGATGTTCTTTCCCTTGAGCTTCTGCTGCTCGTAGCCGCCATACTTGGCCGCTTTTAAGTCTGCGGACAGCTTGAGCAGAAATTTAAGCTCTTCGGGGGTAAAGTCAAGTTCTTTAAGAAAGTTCCTATTGCGAAGATTGAATGCCATTTATATTTCTCCTTATCTGTTATATTCAATAATTAACGTATTCACACACTTATCGGTTAAATTTAGCTTGCATTTTGCCAGATTTGACTGCCTTCAATAGACTCTGATAATCTTGCTCGGTCTGGTCGGAATATTCCTGGCGAACTTTTTGAGGACTACATCTAAGGTATCCTTCTTCCCAGCCAGTCAATGCCAGCTCCAAGCAGCGTCAGGGCAGTCGCACTGAGTGTATTATAGTCTGCGGCAAGTAGAATCGTGATAATCAGTGCATAGAACGCCAGCCTCTCATCAATTATCCTATAAGAAATGCCGCTGATGGTAAAGGTGACCATCAAAATGAGGACCGACCATTTCTCTTTACCATTCAGCTTGGATACCCATACATGCAATCCCCGAGTTGAGCGTACCGGTATTCATCGGCACTCCCATGTAGCCGCTGATAATTAACACAAACATGGCAACGTCTATGGCGCCGAAGAATCAGCCTAGGTACCGACGTCAAGGCATCCCGTCTCATCCTGGTGCCATACTTCCCATTAATAATTCCTTTAAGAGCGCTGGACAGCAGCGTCTGGGGGAGATCTGGCACCAAGTGGAATATGCCTTGGATCGGTGAGCCATTTGATTATTAATTGTACGAACCAGCCGGAATAATCCATTGGCAGCTGTAACCAGGATCAGGCGCAGGAAGTAAGTCGTGAATGCAGTGGGAAAGGCAAACTTTTTCTTTGTTGCTTGGCTAGCCATATCTTTGCTCTCCATATTTGTTTATTGGGTGATTAATTTTGCCCTGTGGTGATTGTTGCTAACAATGCCGTTCCCATTAATATTGAAGCGCTATTCTTTTTTTGAGCGGCTTTCAAATTTCTACTGAGTCTCAAGCAGCCCTGCGAGCTCGTCTCCCTTATTCACAAAGTCATATGCGACAGCCTTTGGCAGCTTCCGGCTATTTTCAAACTCACTTCCCATGACAACAGCGATCGGTGGAGGTTCGAGGTTTCCTGCCCGAGTACGATGCGCTGATCCTAAACGCTCAATCAGCCTGCCTCAATATTTGTTTCATCCTTTTGTGATTGCAAATTCATCACAGCAGGGATGACTTCCACCCATTTTTCGGTTATGATTTAGCCATAGATGATGAGTGTATAATTCATTACCCGACTAGAAAGGATCCTGGTTTTACAGAATAATCCCATGAAAATCACTTGCGCTCGGATAATTCAAGCCCTCTCAGCCTTCATTTTCTATGCAATTACCCTTTTCTTCGTGCAGAGAGCCCTAGCCGGATTGTAGCCGAATTCTATGCGCTCGCTGGCATAAATTACCATCGCATTACTATTGGTTATTGCTGTGTATGATCCCGTAACCCAAGAGCTGGCTGGTATTAAAAACCAGGAAGACCATCACAGAGGCATGGGTAGACCACATACCATCGATTCACTCTACACACGGTCGTGCCGCCCTATGATGGCATGCCCATAATCGGGGCAGAATGGGTCAATCGCCTGCTGCATGGCAGGCGCGAACAGTTTTGGAACCTCAAAGATATGAAATTCCCTGAAAAGGAAGTGCAGGAGCAATAGCAGTCGAAGAGAAGGATCAACAACCGAGGGTGAATTTCATCAAAGAAATCTACAGGATTTGGGTGTCCGAACGGCCGACCCAGCTGGCGGCCGCATTGGCGTATTTTGGTCTTTTTTCTTTTGCCCCGGTGATCTACATCGCCTTCTTCCTTGCCGGTATATTTGTTGATCGATCAGCTTTGCTCGATCGTATTATGACGAGTGTCGCAGCTGCGTTGGGGCCGGGAATAACCCTGGTTATTCAAGGACTGATTGACAGCGTTGTATCGAAAGCTTCGGGGGGGACATGGCTGATTTCGGTGATCAGTTTTATCTTTCTGCTGCTAGCGGCCTCCGGTGTATTTTTCCAGCTGCAATTTGTATTAAATGCTGTTTGGAAGGTCCCCATTCCCACGGAACGGTTGATGATGCGAACCCTACGTAAACAGCTATTCTCATTCATCATGGTGATCGCGCTTAGTTTGCTCCTGGTTGCAACTGCGCTGTTAAGTTTTTTTGCAAACTGGCTGAGCACGTTTTTCGCGCTATTTGGTTTCCGACCATCACTCACAGTCCTAGGTTTTTTTGTGATTGCTGGATTATCTTTTGCAGTGATGTATAAAGTTCTACCCGAGGTCAGGATTGCCTGGCGAGATGTCTGGAGTGGTGCAATCGTGGCAGCCTCCCTGGTGACTATGGGTGGATGGCTGGTTGCCTTCCTCATTACGAAAACAACCTTTGGTTCAGTTCTGGAGGCAACCGGCTCCTTTGTGATTGTGCTGACCGGATTTTACTATTTTGCCCAAATCTTTCTACTGGGTGCGATTATCAGCCGGATTTATGCTCAGTGGTATGGCTCAATGCGACCGCTGCCTGTTAACAAGTCTACTGGAAACTAGCCGCTCGAGAATAGCACGGGATGAACTGCATGAGACAAGCTGCACCAATGGTAGCCCTATATCCACAGGTTATTATTCAGCACCGCTACACTAAAATGGCACAAGTTGCTCACATACAACGGGGTATCCTATAAACGACCAATCGAATGAACCCACTCATTCTCCCTGGCTGATTGCTGCTACCGTAATCCTGGCATTGCTGTTGGCCAGTGTAGCGATCCCTCAGGTATGCGCTTCTTTAAGCGCTTGGGCCGTATCGATATTCTTGCTATCTTCGATTATTTCGGTAAAATTGTGTTTGCATTCCTGCTTGGCTCGCTTATACTTAAGCTATTCAACGCAAAATATGTTCGAATCCGGATCTGGCCGTTCCTGGCCGGGGTGGTCCTCTATGCTCTACTGGCCCCCTTACTGCACCGGGGTTGGCTGATCTCAGTGGTCGGCATCTTATTTGGGTTAGGTGCTATATGGATGGTATTCAGGTCTCATAAACAGTCTGAAGTCCAATCCGATATGCAGATAGAGACAGCATGTGAAAGCCAGGATTTAAGCGTCGCAACAGAAGGATAAACTACACATCATGTTAAGGCAGGTTTGACGAAAGGAAGACAGACAATGGAAACAAAGCCCAAAAAAAACAGAAGATATGCAATTCCGTACTTGTTTCTTGGAATATTGATCGCATTGATCCTGATTGGTATTGCATCGGTTATTTTGGTAATATATTTACAACAACCTGTTACTTTGGACAATCTAATCGGGGTACATACAAACTTACTCATCATGATGTGGATAGATGTTATTTGCCTATACGGTGCCTTAATATGGGGCTTCGTAGGTTATCAGAAAGACCGGACAGAGGATGCTCGCCGCTATGGGGATAAGCTAGTCTTAAATCAACAGCGCGAGATGCAGCAGGCGCAGGAAATCCATGAGGGCACGGATAACAAGTATCAAGCTGAAATCGCTCGCCTCAACGAGCAGATAACCGGCCAGGCGGTTAAGTTCAAAGATCTTGAGGGGATTATCCAGCGCGGCAAGCAGCATTGGGAAGCCACATTTGATGCCCTGGATGATTTGATCGTCTTGACAGATGAAAAGGGGATCATCATGCGCTGCAACCGAGCCACCGGAGAAATCTTTCAGCTTGGCTACAGCCAGATTATCGGCCGCGGTATTGATGAATTATTCTCGAATGAATCCGTCAGTCTGCTTGGCGTTACCCCTGGAGAGGTGAAAGAATTAAAGCTGCCTCATACCGAGGATTGGTATGAATTATCCAAGAGCCATCTCCTGGTCGATGGGAAACAGGAAGGATGGGTTTACATCTTTCGGAATATCACCATACAGAAGCAGGCATTCCGCGATCAGCAACGAATGACCCAATATTATGAAATCTTAGTGAAGAACAGTCCGGTTGCCATCGTCACCCTCAACCAGGAAGACCGGATCATTGACTGCAACCCGGCGTTTGAAAGCTTATTCCTATACAACCGTAAGGAAGCCATTGGCTCAAAAATCGACAATCTGATCACACCACCGGAGCTGGCTTTCGAGGCTAACGGGATGGTGGACGCTGTCCGTAGAGGCATGAAGGTTCAAAGTTTTACCCAGCGCAACCGTAAAGATGGCTCTGTATTGGATGTGGAGGTGTTTGGGATCCCGGTGGTCTTGGGTGGAAAACAGGTGGGCTCACTCGGTTTATATCACGATATCTCTAACCTGGTCCATCCCCAGGTCACCGCTCCCGAAGCCGTGGAACCACTGCCCGCCGAAGCCGAGACTCGAGTTGCGGATATCGCGCCCGAGGTCGAAGAAGAACCGCTGCCGGTGCCCGAGCCTGAAGAAGAGGCAGCCCTGCCTGTAGTTCCATCCCGCCGGCGTTTAATATCGATTGAAAAGCTTGAAGGTATCGGTCCGGTCTATGCGGCGAAGTTATTAGAAGTTGGGGTGAAGACCACCGATGACCTGCTCAATCAAGGTAAAAGCCGGAAAGGTCGCGAAGAGCTGGTCGAAAAGACCGGTATTTCATCTTTGTTGATCCTTAAATGGGCGAACATGGCCGATTTGATGCGCATCCGTGGGATCGGTGAGGAGTACAGCGAGCTGCTTGAGCGAGCAGGTGTGGATACGGTTAAAGAGCTACGCAACCGCAACCCGAACAACCTTTATCAGGCCATGGCAAATGCTAACGAGTCCCTCAAGCTTGTCCGGAGACTGCCAAAATTATCTGATGTAGAAAACTGGGTGAGAGAAGCCAAAGCATCGGAACCCTTGATGACCTATTAGGAATGGATGGAAGAAGGGGTCACAGTGATAGCTTGGTTGCTACTGTGGCTCCTTTTTATCCATACTGAATTGATAACTGATTCAATCATACCTAAAGCATTGGAACCGCATCAGTAAAAAGGTTCGGCCAAGTTTTAACCGGAGGGATTTATGAGAGTATTTTCTCTCTCAGTCATCGACTACCCCCTATCGCACCCTGAAATTCGTCTAACCTTATAAGCTATAGCCAACAAAGGCTGATTTCACTTGATTTTGCTCTGATGGACGTGCAGACAATGTGCGAATCGCTTGCCAACCATCACAGAAGGTAAAAACCGCACCATGATAATAAGCGGAGATAAATCTGGATAGTGATACCTTCCGCTTGGGGGATCAAAGGCATCCTGTTGAACTGGGTTTCTACATCTCCACCGATCTTACCGTTCGGACCGGGAGAAAATAAAAGGGCTTCCCTGTTGGTTCGACCAACAGATTCCTTGCTCAACCAGGCAGGGCGACATAAATTCTATGTAACCGATGACTGGTATCCCATCTAGTCGATCGATGGTCTATCGATCGTTTTTTCCATTAATCGTGATGGAAAGTATAAGATTTATGGGCTCAATCAACCCGGCCTCTGACTTCGGACCTTGCTGGGTGCCAAACCAGGCCTGGGATGCTTATACTTCAGAACGTGACGGCAACCGCGAAGTCTATATCACAAAACCACTGAAGTTTACAAACTGCCGAAGAATCACAGCCAGGAAATTGTCGCGGATTGGCGTTGACATTTTAAGCTAATCAGGACAGAATAAGGCAATTCGATGGCACCGATTTAGGTATACACAAATTCTATTAGACATAACCAAATTCCACATGATTGGCAGCGCTGCTTAATCAAGAAAGGATAAAATGGGAACAGCAACTAATACTACCGAGAAACAAATCCCTCTCACCCGCTATGCCTGGTTATCGATTGCGGCTGCGATCGTGACCATTACGATGAAGGCCAGCGCATATTTACTAACCGGCTCGGTGGGGTTGTTATCCGATGCCCTTGAGTCCATAGTCAACCTGGCTGCTGCTGTAGTGGCTTTGATTGTGCTGGGTATGATCATTCGTCCAGCGAATGACGAGTTCACCTTCGGTTACGCTAAGGCAGAGTATTTCTCCAGCGGTTTTGAAGGCGGGATGATCCTGCTGGCCGCAGCGGCGATCATTTTCACTGCCGTACGCCGCTTGTTTAACCCTGTACCTTTGGAGCAGCTTGGCCTGGGTCTGGCGATTTCGGTAGGTGCATCTTTAATTAATTTAGGTGTATCTCTGGTTTTGATGCGTGCTGCACGGCGTTATAACTCCATCACGCTGGAAGCTGATGCAAAACACCTGATGACCGATGTGTGGACTACCGCAGGAGTGCTGGTGGGCATAGTGCTGGTGTGGATTACCGGTTGGTTATGGCTTGACCCGATCGTCGCCATCGCGGTTGCGGTGAACATCATATTCACCGGCTACCGCCTGCTCGTCCGCTCTGGTCGCGGCTTGCTGGATGTTGCCATCCCGCAAGAAGAGCTTTCCTCGGTGAAATCGATCCTCGATTCGTATAAAGAAGAGGGCATGAGCTACCATGCACTGCGGTCAAGACAGGCCGCCGCCCGCAAGTTCATGGTGGTGCATCTACTGGTACCAGGAAATTGGAGTGTCCGTAAGAGCCATTCGATGGCTGAGCAGTTAGAAAATCGTGTTGTCCAGACCATTCCCAATACTAATATCGTAACCCATATCGAACCGATCGAAGATCCGATATCGATGAAGGACGCCAGCATCGATCGAGAGCAGTAGGAAAATCATCGTCATATGCTCTTGGTTGAATGAACCCCAAAAAGGATGGGATACGGAATTGCAATTCTCAAGAGCAGTTCGAGACTGCTCTTGAGTGCTGCAGTTATCGTGGGGTTATGGATCATTGTGCGAAGGTATCCACCAGCAACTTCACATCTCCGCACACAGGGTACAGGATGGGACAGGTACAGCCATGTTTGCGGTACTCTTTCACGCAGATGCGCGCTTCCTGGGGTGTACCGGAAGCGGTGATGCGGTCGATCAATTCATCGGTAACGTAATGCTTGGCTTTGTCAATCTGTTCCTCGGTAGCCGGCCAGCCTAAAATAGATTGGATCTCCCTGACCACTTCGTCACTTACGCCGGATGACTTGGCAATGTGCGGCTGTTGTGCCAGGTATTGGCAAAGCAGACCGCGGGCTGAATCATACGCCATGTCGTGATCATTATCCACCGAGCAGACGATCAGCTGCGGGCGATCGATGTCTTCCAGGCTGCGACCACTCTGCCTGGCACCTTTCTCCAACATCTCCAGTGCGCGGTCAGTATGTTCCGGCGGCGCACAGTAGTTCAAGACGACGCCATCGGCGATTTCACCCGCCAGTTCCATCATCTGGTCACCTGTTGCGCCAATCATGATCGGCACATGGCGCGGCTCACGCCGTCCATGCACCACGTCCAACTCAATGCCCTTCACGTGGATGAATTCACCATCGTAGGACACACGTTCCATATTCAACAGCCGGCGTAGCACTTCGACCGTCTCGCGCATGGCGGTCAGCGGCTTTTTGCGTTCGATACCCACATCTCTGGCCAATGGGTCCCACCATGCACCGATGCCGCAAATAATCCGGTTTGGTGCCAGGTCATCGAGAGTGAGGAAGGTGGCTGCCAGTAATCCAATGTTGCGAGTCCAGTTGTTGATCACCCCCGAACCCACCTTGATGCGCTCCGTTACCGCAGCGTAAGCAGCCATCGGCACAATGGCATCTCTAACCAGACGGCTTTCCGCCTGCCAGACAGTTTCAAAGCCCTTGCTTTCAGCGTACCTTACGTAATCAAGTCCATCCCGCAGGTCATGCGCATCCTGCAGGTATAAAGCTACACGTTCCATAAAATCCTTCCCATCCCTCCCCGTGTTGTTGGGTACCGATTAAATTTGCGCGCTAAAGTTCGTTCAGACGCGCCCACATCTTCGGAGCCAGCTCGCGTGAACGGGCAGTAATTTGTGCCTCGTCCAGGCTCAAGATCTGCTTGCCTTGCATTAATATCTTGCCCTTACACACTGTCGTGTCGACGGTAGCGTCCACCAGGCCAAAAATAAGATGCCCCAGGAAATTCGCTTCGCTCAACGGCGTTGGAGGTTGGTAATCTATTATCGCCAGGTCGGCCGGACGGCCTTCGGCGATTTCACCCAATGTGATGCCAAATTGTCGTTTAGCGATTGCCGCGTTGTTTTGCAGCAACAGCTGCGGGGCTTCGAGGAATGCAACGCGCGGGTCCCTATTCGCCAGCCGGTGTAGCAAATAAGCGCAACGCATCTGGACCAGCATGTCTGAGCCCATCCCATCCGTGCCTAATCCGACCAACACTCCTCGTTTCAACAGCTTGAACAGCGGAGTGACACCGACGGCGTTATTCATGTTCGATTCGGGGTTATGCACCACAATGGTCTTAGTCGCTGCCAGGATATCCATCTCCGCTTCATCAACATGGACACAATGAACAAAGATGGATTTTTCACCAGTTACACCCAAATTGTCCAGCCGTTTTACCGTGGCTACGTGGTATTTTGCAAGTGAGTCTTCTCTATCCGCAGCATCTTCCGCCACATGAATGTGGCAGCCCACTCCCGTCTCCCGGGCAAAACCGGCGCACTCAGTGATGGTCGCATCCGACAAGGTGAACGAGGCATGCATTCCCATCATGGCTGCAATCTGCCCATCGCCTTTGCCCACCTTACGAATGAACCGTTTGTTTTCCTCTACCCCGCCACCGGCAGCATTGCGGTCGGAAACCTCATAGCACAGCGATGCGCGAATGCCAGCTTGCCTGACGGCATTTTCGATCATATCGAGCGAGCCTGCGCGCATGGACGGTGAAGCATGGTGATCAATAACCGTGGTTGTGCCGTTGCGGATGCATTCAATCAATGGCACCTGGGCTGATAGGGTGATATCCTCCTCATCCAGGGCGCGATCCACTTTCCACCACAACCGCTCTAGGATCTCCACAAAGTTGGATGCGGGTTCACCGGGGATGCTCATCCCGCGCGCCATGGTTGAGTAAAAATGGTGGTGGGTGCAGATGAACCCGGGCAGGATGATTTTTCCTGAGCAGTCAACAGCTTCTGCGCCAGGGTAGCGCTTTTTCATATCAACTGCAGCACCAATCGCAGCAATGAGATCACCCTCGGTGACCACGCTGCCGTTCCAAATGACATGGTTTTTTTCTCCGAGCGTGACGACAATTCCATTTTCGAAGCGAGTGGTCATTTCGATCCTTTCGTTTCTAGTTCTCTCTGAGCACGGCCAGTTCTTCAGGGGTGCGTTCTCGCATGGAGATGGCACCGACAAAACATTTCTTGGCGCAGATCGAGCAGCCGATGCACAGCGCCGGGTCGGTGTGCGGGAAACCCTTATCATCCAATGTGATCGCCAGGTATGGACAGCGGGCACAGTTCCCGCACGAGACGCAATAGTCATCATTAGCTTCCGAGATCTTCTTGACCGGTGTCAGCGCCATGAAGTCGGTAATGGGGTTCGGTTGGGCAATGCCGATCAGCTCCTTCATCGAGCCGATCCCCCGCTGCTGCATCAGGAAGGATGCACCTGATTCGAGCTCGCGGATGATGCCATAGCCATGCTTCATCACGATGGTGCAGAACTGCACGGTTTTGACGCCTAGCGCCAGGAAATCCATGGCGGCTTGGTAATTCATCGGACCACCATTGCCGGAAATTTCAATCCCCTCAGGTACAGCTTGAGCCAAGGTTAGGTATGAAATCGGTGTAACTCCCTCACCGCTCATCCCCACGATCACCCCTTCCTCCCAAATACGTCCCATCGCTGGGCGGAATGCCAGGGTGGGGAAGGAATTCGCCAGGGTGATACCCGCTTTCTTATTGGGATATTGGTCCAGCACTTTGCGGATGGCCCTTAGTATGGGGGCGATCGAAGTGACCGCGGCAGTCAATTTAAATAGCTTGGGGATGTCTGGATCGCCAACCTGCATGATCCAGTCAATGATCTTGGCAGTCAATGCTGCGTTCTGAGAGACGATGGCGCCTTCCGTCCCATCACCTCCCTGCGGGCAGGACAGTGAATACTCAATCCCCATGGCCCCAGCCGCTTCCAACTTTTTGGTGTTGGATTGCCAGCCGGCAGAATCAGTGGCGTCATTGCCGGACACCGGACCGCCCGTCGATGCCATGCTCAGGCGGTCTGGCCACTGCCTCACCAGCTTCTCGAGCTCCCGGCACACCCGGTCCAGCGGGTGACCAGAGACATTATCTGCGTTAGCATAGGTGAAAGGACTGTAGGTGAACATATATTCGCCCGGAATATGAATGGGGACGTTATCAAAGGCGGTTTTCATTACACCGCCAGCCCAGCCGGCTTCATAGGCCCGGTTCATCTGCTCCCAGCCGTCCGTAGATGGGGAAGCTGAGATCAGGAATGGAGAGAGGATCGTCCGGCCAAAAAACTCGGCTTCCAATGGTACCGGCACGCGTTTATATCCGGGCAGGGCATAATAAGACTTGGTCGGTTTTTCGATCTCCGGTTTTGGCTGGTTTTTTAGGTAGGAATCAATCACCAGTGCGGTATTCTTACCCGATGCCACTGCCTGGACGACTGTTTTCGGTCCCGTAAGGATATCACCGGCGTAGAACAGTCCTTCGCCAATAGGCCGAGAGAAATCCGCTCGCATCCCGATCGACACGATGACGGCCGAGAAATCTGCTCGCATCCCCTCTGTGCCGGGTATATTTGCCATATTCGCCGGACTGAATGGCTTCCCTTCAGGCAGCTCAACTTTAATCGTTTCAAGCCCAGAAACTTTCCGGCCGTGCTTGCTGATCTTGGTCACCCGAATGCGCCCATTCACCTCAATATCGAAATCCAGCAATTCCTTCCGCTCTTTGGTAGTCAAGGGCATCTCAGCCAGTTTTTCCAGCATAAACAACTCCACGTGATGCGCGCCTTGCTGTCTGGCTGTGATGGCGCAGTCGATGGCCGTGGCACCGCCGCCGATGACCGCTACATGACCGTCAAACTTGTGGGCATACGGCTTGGCCAATAAATCAACCATCCTGATCGCCAGGTCTTCGTTCTCAATACCCAATTCGATCGGTTTCCACAGGCCAGCAGTGATACATATGGCCTGATACCCATTTTTCAATAAATCCTCAGGGTGCTCAACCCTGGTTCCGGTTTTTGCGGTGATGTCACCCAGGGACAGTACAAATTCAATATCCGTATCGATTACTTTTTTGTCCAGGCGGTGGGTAGGGATCAGGCTCATCATTCCGCCCAAGTGGTTGCGTCCCTCGAAAATATCTATCGTATAGCCCAACTGTCCCAATACCGCTGCCGCACCCAATCCGGCAGGTCCGCCGCCGATCACCGCCACCTTTTTCCCATTTGATTTTGGTTTAGAGAATTCCGGGATGCCTCCCAGTTGTTTCGCCAATTCGATGATGGTCGCCTGGACGAGCGGGATATTGATCGCTCCATCAAATTTCTTGCGCGTGCAGGCTGCCATGCACAGCGTATCCGGGCAGACCATACCGCACACCCCTCCGAGAGGGTTGGCATGCATAATCTCAGCCGCTGATCGACGGATATCTGACGGATTCCCAAGGCGTGCTGCCATGATGAAATCTGCTGGAGAGCAGTTCGCCGGGCAGGCTTCTCTACACGGCCTCTCCTCGCAGTACTCGCACCGCAGCAGCTCAGTTTGTAGTTGTGCGTTAGTCAAGATAAGCGAACTGGTTTTTTCATTTTCCATGGGATACCTCACTCATAAGATCCGAAAGTTGAAAGTATTATACTCTGTCTATCATTTTCTTCCATCCGCGCTCCAGAGCATCGACATACAGCATGTTGCCGGGTGGTAATTTCTAAACATTAGAAAATATTGACAAATGAATAATAATCGCTATACTATACTTTGTAAGTCCATTGAACTTACAAAGTTTTTCCAGCATTTCCTCGGAAACGATCGATGCAAAAAGCTACCCGCCAACAGACGAAAGAACACAATACCAATCTTGTACTGAAGACGATTTTCGACAACGAGAGCATCGGGCGCGCTGAGATCGCACGTATCACCAGCCTGACGCGCACGACCGTGTCCGACATCGTGGCTGAATTGATCGCAGAAGGCCTGGTGAAAGAGGTCGGGTTAGGTGTCTCCACTGGAGGAAAATCCCCAATCTTACTCAGCCTAGTAGCAGACTCTCGTTACCTGATTGGTCTCGACCTGGCTCGAAAAAAATTCTCCGGAGCGATTGTGAATTTGCGCGGCGAAATCCGCTACAAAGTCGATCATGATATCCAGGGTCTGGATGGTTATGCTGCCCTGGCCTCCGTCTATGCCATCCTCGACCGTTTGATTCAGACCTCCTATAAACCATTGGTGGGAATCGGAATTGGTACCCCGGGGTTAATCAACACCAGTGAGGGGGTGGTTGTCAATGCCGTCAACCTGTATTGGAAGGACCTCTCGCTTGCCCTCCCCTTGCAAGAAAAGTATAAGCTGCCAGTCCTGGTTTTTAACGATAGCCAAGCAGCCGCAATGGGCGAATATACCTATGGCACAGACCATTCATCAGACGACAACCTGATTGTCATCAATGCCCGTAATGGCATCGGCGCAGGGATCATCATTAACAGACAACTGTTCCAAGGGGATGGCGGTGGTGCGGGTGAAATCGGTCATGTGGTAGTAGTGCCTGAGGGCGGTCAGCTGTGCCGCTGCGGCAACCGCGGCTGTCTTGAAACCGTTGCCAGCTCACAGGCGTTGGTCAAACGGATGCAGGCGCTTATCTCACAATCCAGCTCACCCGAATCACTCCAATCAGCTCAAGAAATTACCCTAAACACCATCGAGCAGGCTTTTTTGAACGACGATCCCTTGGCTCGCCAGGTGGTGCTGGAATCGGGGCAATACATGGGCATGGCTATCTCCAGCCTGGTCGGCACGCTTAATATCCAGAAAATCGTGCTCATGGGAGACATGACCCGCTTCGGCCAACCCTGGCTGGATACGATTCAACGGACAATTTCCCAGGCGACGCTCTCCAGGCTGGCACAAGAGACGAAAGTTGAGATCGGGCAATTAGGAGGGAATAGTATCATCCTGGGGTCTTCGGCAATGCTGGCAAATAATTATTCACTGCTTTTCAGATCTCAACCGCTACGCGGCTCGGGAAAAATGCAGGCTTATGCTTAGGGTATAAACCCAATGACGATTGCCTACAACCTGGTCAGGCCTCAGTGTGTACCACCGATGGATGATAGATTTCGTCCGGCCGCCCTGGCGAATTGGGTCTTCAGACAGGATACTGCAACAGTAGGTGTGCCGTTGGTCTTCGGGCTGGAACGAGACAATAATAAGCTCTCCCGGTTCGAAACCCTGGTCTACCCCGAAAATCACCCTCAGGCGCAGGCAAATCTCTATTACGCCGAACGCATCCTAAAATTCCTGCTCTGGCAGCGCGGTGGTTACAAGATTTATGTCGGCGGCCCCCCCAGCATTGGCACCTACCTCAAGAACTGTTACGCACCGGGAGGTAGGCGAGAATTCGATTATCACTTCATGAGCGAGCAGGTCTTCGAGCGGCCTTTCAGCATAGTACTGTGTGATCCATTTCAAGTGCCTGCTGCCGAGGATACCGGCGAAATGCTTGGACGCCATTTGGAGGGCTGCCGGGTTGGCTTTGACCTGGGAGCCTCCGACCGGAAGGTTAGTGCGGTCATCGATGGACGCGTGATCTATAGCGAGGAAGTCATCTGGGATCCCCGCAACCATTCCGACCCCGAATATCATTATCGCGAGATCCTTGCAGCTCTAAAGACTGCTGCCTCGAAGCTACCGCGGGTGGATGCAATCGGTGGCAGCTCGGCTGGGATCTACATCAACAACCGTCCGATGGTAGCATCCCTCTTCCGCGGCATTCCCTCCGAGCGTTACCCTGAAATCCGCAACCTGTTCCTGCGTATACGCGACGAGCTGAATGTCCCACTTGAAGTCATCAATGATGGAGATGTCACTGCCCTGGCAGGGTCGATGTCACTCGAAGATAACGGTATCCTGGGGATCGCCATGGGCTCCAGCCAGGCAGCCGGGTATGTCGATTTACATGGTCGTATCATGGGTTGGCTGAACGAGCTGGCTTTTGCCCCGATCGACTACAACCCAACGGCGCCCGTCGATGAGTGGTCAGGTGATGTCGGGTGCGGTTCACAGTATTTCTCCCAGCAATGTGTTTTTCGACTGGCACCACGCGCAGGCATCCAAATTCCCGCCAATATCCCAGATGCTGAAAAGTTGATGTTCGTCCAGGAGAAACTGGATGCCGGGCATGAAGGCGCGGTGAAGATCTGGCAGAGTATCGGAATTTACCTGGGTTACGCCCTGGCGCACTATGCCGACTTCTATGACATGAAGTATGTGCTAATTTTGGGACGCTGTACGTCCGGCTTGGGAGGAACATTAATCCTGGACCAAGCGCGCAAAGTGCTGGAAGTCGAGTTTCCACAGCTTGCTACACGCCTGCGGATACAGCTCCCGGACGAGCGCAGCCGGCGGGTCGGTCAGTCGATTGCCGCCGCCAGCCTGCCTATAGCTTCCAAAGTACCTGATGAGGCAAAATGAAGGCAATAACAATGTCCATCAATGATATCCATAATAGCGCAAATTTTATCTTTGGAGCGTAGTATGCACTTTCACCTTCCCACTGCTGAAGTATTCGTCCCAGACGGTCTGCCTACCGATATAGCGCTTGCCCGTACAACCCATCTGGCAATTAGCGCTCACCAGGATGATATTGAGATCATGGCCGCGGTTGCAATCCTGGAATGCTTCCAACAGGAAGACAAATGGTTCACCGGAGTAGTGCTGACCGATGGGCGCGGCTCCCCGCGTGATGGGATATACCAGGCTTATTCCGATGAAGAGATGCGTCAGGTACGCTTCAAGGAGCAGAGGAAAGCCGCCATCATTGGTGAATATGCCGCCCAGGTGATGTTGGATTACCCCAGCAAAGTGATAAAGGATGGGTCTGACCAACATCCAATCATGGACCTTGCCCAGATCTTGATGACTGCCCATCCGAAACTCGTTTACACACACAATCTGGCTGATAAACATGACACGCACGTAGGTACGGCACTCAAAGCCATCGCAGCCATCCGCAGCCTGCCAGAAGATGAGCGCCCGCAGAAACTTTATGGATGCGAAGTCTGGCGCGACCTCGATTGGATGGTGGATGACGACAAAGTCTCGTTCAACCTGTCAGCCCATCCAAATCTGCAATCAGCCTTGCTGGAAGTATACGATTCGCAGATCTCAGGTGGTAAGCGCTACGACCTGGCCAGCATGGGACGGCGCCGTGCAAATGCCACATATTTCGAATCCCACGGAGTAGATATCACCACCGGGTCTTCGTATGCAATGGACCTGACCCCTCTGATCCTCTCTATTAAGAATGAAATCATCCCCCTTGTACAGGAACACATCCAACGCTTTGCACATGATGTTACCAACCGCCTGACCCGCTTAAGCTGATGTGATATGAAACGAGTGAAATCTTCTCGGAAAGTTCCCGTGCAGATACCGATATAGTGTAAAAAGAAAGGAGGATCTGGTAAAACTCGGACAAATTTGAAATCCAAATCTGATCGATCCTTTGGTTCAAAAATATATTTAGTTCGATAATTCTAAAAAGGAGAACGAAGACATGCGTACAAAATTGATAACCTTATTAATGCTGGTCAGCATCCTGATTACAGGATGTGCAACAGCAACCACTCAAGCACCAGTAAATGTCGTTCCACCGACTGCCCAGATTATCAGGGAGACGGCTGTACCTCAGACGCCCCAAACGATCGTCCAGACGGTTGTCTCGCAGGTTGTAGTAACTCCCACTCCCGGCCCTAATCCAGAAGCTGTGATCCAGAATGTTGAGCCTAATGCCAAGATCACCTTCTGGACCTTTTGGCTTTCGCCGACCTTCGATGATTACATCAAGAACACCATCGCTCGTTTCAACGAAGCCTACCCTGGTGTTACCGTGAATTGGGAGGATCACCAGGCTACATTCCAGGACGACTTAAAAGCTGCTTTTGCAGCCGGGAATGCTCCGGATGTCATCAACCTATCAGTCGGTGAAGGGTGGGTTAGCGACTATGCAACTCAGGGTTTGCTGCTTCCACTCGACGATAAAGTGCCTCAGAGCGTGAAGGATATTTACTTCCCCGGACTTTGGAAAGAGCAGTTAGTCGACGGCGTGAACTATCAATTCCCGTGGTACAACTTCGTAGCCGTTGAGCTCATCAACACGCAGATCTACACCGGTACTCCGCAGATAGACAGCCAAGGAACAATCACCAGCTATACGGGTGGGGCTGGTCTGAAAGTTGCGGACTTCCCCAAAACTATTGATGGTCTTCCTGCGCTCTGTGCGACCATCAAGACCAAGACAAATACCCTCTGCGACATCCGCCTGACCGTCAATGATTTGCTGGCGCAAATGGTTTATGAAGGTAACGTCAAGGTCATCAGCGATGATGGCAAGACATTAACCTTCAATTCGCCAGAAGGTGTTGCCTGGTTGCAGATGTATGTGGATATGGTTAAGGCCGGAACTGTGGACAAAACCATCCTCGTATCCGATCAGGACCGCGATGGCCTCAACCTGTTTGAAACTGGTAGAGCCGCCTTCTACCAAACGGGTCCTAATCTGATCCGTGATGTGCGCGCCAACAACCCCGGTGTTTATGGCTACCTGGCTGTTGTGCCTGCACCGATCGGAAAATCAGGCGTCGCTGGCAAGGGCGGCATGGGAATTTCGGTGAATGGAAAGACCCAATATCCCAATGCGTCGATCGCCTTAGCTCAGTTCTTCACCAACCCGAAGAGCATGACTGAGTTCGCCAAACTGGTTGCTGTCTACCCATCCTCACCCTCAGCTTATGACGACCCATTCTTCTCCGCCCCGTCAATGGCCATCGAGGATAGCGCCAAACCTGCCGCTAAGGAATACATATCAAAGCTGGCTGACATCGTCCCCTCAATCCCGAATAAAGCTGATGTCAACGCAATTGTCCTGAAGTATGTCCAGGAAGCGCTTTTCAATGGTGTGCCCGCTCAAAAAGCTCTGGATGACGCGGTTGCCGAGGCTAATGCCTTACTCAAGTAATTCCGAACATATAATCACAGCCCTCTCCCTTTGGGGAGAGGGCTGGTTGAGGCGGTAATTCTCCATATGATTAAAAAGTTTTCCCTCACGCCTTATCTTTTTCTAACACCTGCACTGCTCGCCATCGCTATTTTTGTCCTATACCCAATTATTGCAGTCGTCTATTATAGCTTTACCGATTACACCATCGTGAACCCGCCAGTCTGGGTCGGTCTTAGCAATTACAGTTCCTTGATCCACGACACGACCTTCTGGAGGGCATTGAGTCACTCATTTGTCTACCTCCTGGTGACACCGACGCTGATTTTCCTTTCCATCATCCTCGCAATCATTGTCGATCGAAAACTCCCCGGGATTAGTGCCTATCGCGCCCTGTTTTTTATCCCCGTTATCAGTGGCAGTATTGCTGTCGGCATCGCCTGGAGGCTAATGTTGGACACCAATGGAATTATTAACGCCTTACTCCTCTCAATTGGCGTGCTCAAGGAACCAATTCAATGGCTGGCTGAACCTATCTATACCTTACCGTTTTGTATGTTAATGACCGTTTGGCTCGGGGTGGGTTATTATATGATGATCTTTCTCGCCGGCTTGCAAAACATACCGGATGAGTTGTATGATGCCGCCCTGATCGATGGTTGCAATTCCTGGCAAAAGCATTGGTATGTCAGTGTCCCAGGCCTCCGTCCACAGATCACTTTCGTTGCCATTATCTCGAGCCTGGCTGCGTTGCAGGTTTTTAATGAAGTATTCACCCTGACTAATGGAACTGGCGGTGTTTTGCAGAGCGGTTATACGGTGGTGTATTACCTATGGCAGCAAGCCTTCAGATTAAGCCATGCAGGTAAAGCATCGGCGATCGCCATGGTACTCTTACTAATCACGCTGATCTTTTCAATGATGAATATCCGCCTTCTCGAACGAGGTACGGAGGCAGAGTAATGAAACTAACTCAAGCGAAAAAAGATCATACTGTAGTAGTAATTCACCGTTCGATCGAGACCATTATTATATATTTCGTCCTATCCTGCATTGCCCTCGTGACCGTTTTCCCATTTCTCTGGGTTTTCTTTACCTCATTCAAGGGTCCAACGGATGTAGTCTATTCTGTTCCACCCCAGCTCCTTCCACACCATCCAACTTTGGATAACTACATCAGGGTCTGGAATCTCTTGCCGGTAGGCCGTTTCTTCCTGAACAGTATTATCGTGGTTGTGAGTGTGGTAGTCTTGAACACCCTGTTTTGCTCGCTTGCAGCATATCCTTTAGCCAAGATGAAATTTCGCGGTGCCAATGCAATTTTCTATCTGCTCCTGGCGACTTACATCATTCCTCCGGCGCTCACTGCCATTCCTAGCTACATCCTGGCGGTCAAGTTTTTTCATTACTACAACCATATTCAGGCGGCGATCTTCCCCTACCTCGCCACCGTGTTCAGTATCTTTCTCTTGCGGCAGGCGTTCAAGGGAGTACCCGACGACCTGCTGGATGCTGGACGAATGGATGGCGCCAGCGAATTGAGAATCTGGTGGAATATCGTCATGCCTGTTGTTCGCCCTTCCCTTGCCACAGTCGCAATCATCACATTTGTTGAGCAATGGAATAACTTCTTCTGGCCCTCACTAGTACTCCCCACCTTGACCAATAAGACATTACAAGTTGGACTGGTTGCATTGCAAGGGGCTTTTGTGAGCGATTCGCGCGGTACCGCGGCCGGCGTGGTGATGACAATTGTCCCGATGATCCTTTTCTTTGTTTTGCTCCAGCGCCAATTTATTAAAGGTTTGACCGGGGCGGTAAAAGGTTAGTTTATTGAGATCAATATCCTGATCTCTGGAACGCCATTCTCGTCTCCTACCTGAGTAGAGCGACTCCTGAATAGATGGTGAGCATACCGGATATCTGGGATCTCGGAATGATCTATTTTTTTTCTTTCAACGCTGAATAATTATGCCTGAGCTTAAATTGAAATCAACTGACGAATTGAAAGGGATCACTTGAGCTGCTGGTATAGAGTCGGGCAGTGCTGATGCCAGGCTGATTTTGTTCCAATACCTGGGAGGTCGCAAAGTTGTCGCCTATGTGTTCCAGAAAGCGGTCCAACTGGTGACACCAACAGACATCTAGCTGTTCCCTATGCCGATCACCCTTGAAGTACTTGGCTAACATTTCCTTTCCAGCCAATCGGCCACTCCGGCCAGATTCTCGAACACGTAATCCGGTTTAAAGGGGGAATCCTTCAAATCTTCGACTTTCGTTTCGCCACTCAAGACCAAAACTGTGACAATCCCACTCGTCTGACCAAGTGCAATATCCGTGTATAACCGGTCGCCTATCATGGCCAATTGGTTGACTTGTAGGTTCATCTTGACCGCCGCAGCATCTACGATAACGCGATTAGGCTTACCCACCACCAGGTCAGGTTGCCTGCCTGTTGCAGCCTTGACGAAGGCAATCATTGCGCCAACATCCGGCATAAACCCCTTTTCAGTGGGACAGTTGAAATCTGGATGAGTAGCTATGTAAGGAACGCCCGCCCTTACAAAATCGCATAACGCCCACAGCTTCTGATAGGTTAGGGTGGTGTCGAAGCCAAGCACGAGAAATTGTGGCTTCTGTTGTACGAGTTGAAAGCCGTATTGACGGAATTCTGCTTCGAGGGAAGGGGTACCGACCAAAAAAAGATGGGCTCCAGGATGCTGTTCCCTCAAATACAGTGCAGTAGCCTCTCCAGACGTCAACACCGATTCTTCGGTGATGGGAAGCCCAAGCCGATTGATCTTTTCCGCATATTGGCGACGATCTTTGGAAGAATTGTTCGTGAGGAAGAGGAACTCTTTCTTTTGATCATGCAACAGGTCAATGAAACGCAATGCACCCTCGAGTAACCGATCACCGAGATAGAAAGTGCCATCCATATCCAACAGGAAGCCACGAACCGTGCTCAATTTCTCAATGCCATCCATCATGTAAACCCATTTCAAATAATCACAGTTCTTATAACCCTTGCTCGTTGAGTCACACCGAACACCAGGAGAGGCTGAAAAACAACAGGGATTAGCTTAACAGCCAAGATTGTACCACTTCCTAAATTCATCCCTATGGTGGAGATGGTGAAAACAGTCCTACGGCTGGTGCAGGAGGCACATATGCAGATGAGGTAGAGTAGCTGAGCTGACCTTATCCCTTGTTCCAGCCCTCGATCAAGATCTGGGCTAGGTTTAGATTGCAAAAATGCTCGCCATTCATTTTGCCAGGACCTGCAAAACGACTCGCCCATGCCAATGCATGCCTATTCTTTGATGTGCTCTGGAATTTCGCCTATGATCCAGGTGATTTTAGTCGTCTTGATTTTCATTACTGTTGTGTTATGATTTATTGGCTAAAAATAAAGTAAAGGAGATTAATATTGAATACCCTAGCTGATGCGATGGAACATTCCATTCGGGAAATCAAGCATTGGCCCGAAAAGACTGTCCAGATCTTTCACCACAATGATTCCGATGGGCTTAGTTCGGGCGCCATCCTCACGTGCGCATTCGAAAGGCAAGGGTTTAAGGTCAAGCGCTTTTGTTTAGAAAAACCTTATCCCGCAGTGCTGAGAAAGGTTTACGAGCAGGAGGGACGAATTCTTATTTTTGCTGATTTTGCCGGTAGAATCGCACCGCTGCTTTCCGAGTTGAATAAGGGCAGAAATTTGACGCTGATCCTTGATCACCATGTTGCTGAAGCCTCTACCGACGAACGCGTTCACAATCTTGACCCTGATTTGTATGGATTGAAGGGAGACCGAGATATTTCCGGATCGACAACCTGCTATCTATTTGCGCTGGCGATGGATTCACTGAATCGTGACCTGGCTTATATCGCAGCCATTGGAGCGGTGGGAGATGGGTTTTTTGTGGATGGCCAGCTAGTGAGTCGGAACCGCGAAGTTACCTTGGAAGCCGTTCGGCAAGGCCAGATCGAGATCAGAAAACACGCTAATGGGGAGCAGTACCTTTTGACAAGTTCCAAAGGCCAAATACCCTGTACTGAAGTAGGTGACTATCTTGATCTATTGGGGGGAGTGGGCTATTACCAGAATGGACCAGACATGGGGGTCAGGGTATGCCTTGAGGGGTTTTCACCACAGGCGGATCGGATGGTAGAAGAATTAAAGGCTATCAGGACGAAGTTATTTAACGAAGAGATCACAAGGCTTCAATCAGGCGATTTGAAACAAGCACCGCACATCCAGTGGTTTCATGTCGAAAAGCGCTTTTTTCCTATGGGGGTAAAAATGATCGGAGCATTCTGTGATGCGATCAAGGACACCGAGCTTATTGATCCCCAGAAATACATAGCAGGATTTCAGATTATCCCCGATGAAATCCCGGGGTTTGGTTCAATTAAATTTAATGAGGTGAAGGTTTCCATGAGGGTTTCTTATTATATGGAAGGAGAAATCAGGGCAGCAAGAGCAATGGGACTCAACTTATTGCTTCCCAAAGCGACGGATAAACTTGGTGGATTTTCTGATGCCTGCCACAGCTTGACGGCTGCTACCACGGTAGCCATTGGCAAAGAAGAAAAACTGATTGAGGAAATGGAACATATTATCGAAGGGAAATCGAATGGCTAAAGGAACAGGTTTTGGAAAAACAATCTTAATAGGTGATCAATTTGTCCTGGAAGAGGTACCAGCGATTGTCTCAGCAATTTCCTATGAAACGGTGGCCACTGTGGAAAGATCCGCGGGAGAAGGCTGGACACTGGAAGATAACCGCAT
>JBGOXS010000037.1:0-24315 GCA_041479245.1 Anaerolineae bacterium | reverse complement strand
TTGATAAGAAAATGCCGAAGTGGCGGAATTGGCAGACGCGCTAGGTTCAGGGCTTAGTGAGCATTACGCTCGTGAGGGTTCAAGTCCCTCCTTCGGCACTGGCACAGTCCCTGCATCTTCATTGCAGGGAATTTTTTCCCTTGCGAGAACATTGAGGCTGGAGTAAGATGTTGATATGAAAATGTTGGGCAAAGGATGGAAGCCGGTCCTCATCCTAGTTGGGTTCGCCGTGTTGGTGTTCCTGGTAATGGATTTTAATAGCCGCATGGCAGAGCTCCGCCGCCTGACTGCAGAAAAGGAAGATGTAAGCGCCCGTGTGACTAGCCTAGTGGAGACGCAGGATTCGTTAAAAACTCAGGTCTCATACGCCACATCTGAAGCGGCGGTTTATTATTGGGCATACAACTTTGAACGGCTCGGTAAAGAAGGCGATGTGCTTGTTGTTCCCATCCAACAAGCAGGCAGCACACCCCTACCCACGCCTACATCTGTCGTCACCCCTGAAGTGATCCAGAATTGGCAGGTTTGGCTTTCACTGCTCGTTGATCAGCCTCGCAAGTCTCCTTGACGTCGTAGACTGGCCGTGCTATAATTCCGCCCGCTCTGAAAAAGGGCAGACAAACGGTGCGGGGTGGAGCAGTGGCAGCTCGTCGGGCTCATAACCCGGAGGTCCTTGGTTCGAATCCAAGCCCCGCTACTAAACCAAAATCCGTCCTAAAGAAGGGCGGATTTTTTTTAGTTTTTCAGGGGTCGGATCCAGAAGGTTATTCCAAAGCCAATGTTCCTCTAAAATTGAGGTCCCTGGTCCCCATTGAGGGGATTTATTCGAATCCAAGCCCCGCTACTAAAACAAAATCCGTCCTAAAGAAGGGCGGATTTTCTTAGTTTTTCAGAGGTCGTATCCACAAAGTTACTCCAAAGCCAATGATTCTCCAAAATTGAGGTCCTTGGTCCCCACTGAGGGGATTTATTCGAATCCAAGCCCCGCTACTAAAACAAAATCCGTCCTAAAGAAGGGCGGATTTTCTTAGTTTTTCAGAGGTCGGATCCAGAATGTTACTCCAAAGCCAATGTTTCTCAAAAACTGAGGTCCTTGGTCCCCATTGAGGGGATTTATTCGAATCCAAGCCCCGCTACTAAAACAAAATCCGTCCTATAGAAGGGCGGATTTTCTTAGTTTTTCAGAAGTCGGATCCAGAAGGTTCTTCCAAAGCTATTGTTTCTCCATAATTGAGGTCCTTGGTCCCCACTGAGGGGATTTATTCGAATCCAAGCCCCGCTACTAAACCAAAATCCGTTCTAAAGAAGGGTGGATTTTCTTAGTTTTTCAGAAGTCGGATCCAGAAGGTTCTTCCAAAGCTATTGTTTCTCCATAACTAAGGTTCTTGGTCCCCATTGAGGGGATTTATTCGAATCCAAGCCCCGCTACTAAAACAAAATCCGTCCTAAAGAAGGGCGGATATTATTAGGTTGTGATTGAGCGAATTGCGCGAAACCAAACAATATATTTATCATAAATTCCTCGGTAAACATTAATAGTATACATTCCGCATGGGGAATTAGGTTTGAATCCAGCTCACACTAAAAATAAAAACATCCCCCGCCAATATGGACGGAGGATGTTATTAATGCGCTTGAATAGTATTATGCTGCTTGAAGTTTGGGTGAGGGATTGATAATTTTTTTAGACCAAAAAACCCGCCAGAGCCACAGTTCCCACACGAGCATTAAGAGTGCGGATATTGAGCTGATGCCATCAGCAATATTTTGGTTACCAAGAAAACCTCCGACACCGGCAACAAAATAAGTGATTCCCGTGAGCAACCCGATGATTGCGAAACCTCGTGATATCCTCTGGCTACGCAAGCAAAGATATCCATAGATCAGGAATGGCAAAGACAGCACCAGGTACCACAAGTTGCTGAGGGTTGTATTTCCGGAGCTTAAATAAGCGACAACATCAACAACGATCGCCACAACAAATAAAATCAGGCCTACCAGGCTAAGTGCGTTTGATTCAGACCGAAGATCAGTATAAAGGGCGAAGAATACAAAAATCAATAACAGTAAGCTGATGTATTCCAGGATTCCTCCTAACATTCCCGCGGCCGGATTTCCTCCCGATAACATGAAAGATATTACAGCTCCGACCATCGTCAAGGCAGCCGCCAAAGCACACCATCCGGCAATCCGAAAGAATTTATTATTAGACATAATTTTCCTCCAATAAAAAATACAAATAAAGTTGGTTAGAATCGTGTTGACTACTAGGAAGTTGGTACAATACCGCTCCGTGTACTATTCTGATTAGATAGCAACCTTGTCCTCCCTGCGAACCCGGAAAAATTGACTGAGATTCGAAAACCTTATTCAGGTCGCAATATATCATTAATGCTCTTCATATCAGGGTGCTAACCAAATTGACAAACTGCCGGCAGCATTACCCTAAATACTATATCTGGTTAGAAGACAGATAAATGATCGATCGATCATTGGTTTAATCGCTCTACTTGGACATTATATACCTGAATACGACATATTGACTTTTATGTTAAGTTACTCATATCTCGTAGAATCAATCGTATTTATCTATACGGATTTCTTTTTTCTCCTTTCGAACAAGACGTAAAGAGGTACGAAGTAAAGAAATTGCATGTGATCTGATTAAACCACCTGTAATTTGAATAAAAATCCGCCCTTCACCAGGACGGATTTTATTGAGAAGAATGGTCAACATTGCGATCTGCAAGATCACAATCGTGCTCACGAAAACGAACGCGATTTAGCTCATTTACAATCCGGCATGCTCGAGTACGAACACCAATGTGATACGTGCAGGGATGGTGAATGTTCAGTTGATTGATTTATTTTCAGTCAAATCGGATTCCTGGTTGCAGTTATCCATATCGATCTACCAACTTCATCAATGCTTCTCATATTTTACGAGTTTCATCTGGAGCATGAACCTGACCTTTTTATGGCCGCGATGGCTTCTAAACAGCTCGTATGCACGCTGGCTAACGCTCTCTTCGATGATGACATCATCTTTCCATCTATTCCGCATATCGGCTATCATCCCTCTCACTGAGTCCCAATAATAGGCAATTTCAAAACGCTGCACGGCTAATTCTTTATAGTGTCCTTGATTCAGCATTTCTTCAATGGCTCGATCCGCGGCGATCTCAGCGTCGATATCCGGGCTCATATCCACCACACCAGCGAATTGTATTTCATCATGAAATAGGATATCCAGTGGAGCGTCAATGCATAAGGGACGCAGGTCGATCATCATCCCACGTGGTGATAAGACTCTCCAAGCCTCCTCCAGGGCATGGACCATGCCCTCAGGATCAATTCATCAAAGCGAGGATGCGAACAGTACGGTATCGTAAAACTGAGCTGGAAATGGCAACGCTTCTGCTTTGGCTCGGATGAAGACAATGTTCATAGCAGAATTTGGTTTACCGTCCTTTGCCAGCAGCAGCTCCGAGTACGCAGGATCAATCCCCACGCTCATACCTGCCAGGTTGGAATACTGGTAGGTCAGGCTTCCATGACCACAACCTATCTCGAGGATTTTCTTCTCCTCAGGCGAACAGGCTGATATAAAGTGACTGACTTCAACACCTTCTGGATCAACGACCGGTTTCATCTCACCCACCCTTTCATCCTGATGGTCCTGCCCAAGATTGATGTGATAAATTATAGCACCAGGAGACAACTGCGCATTGAAACGCGGTGTTAAGATAAACACAGACCTAAATAATACAATCCTCGATCGTAAAACATTCAGCAATCATTTTTTGAGCGGTGGATAAATCTTTGCTCTAGCCTTGACATATATGCTAGAAAATGTTATTTATTACTAACCTTATCCAAATATGCCAGGTGCGTAGAAAGGGTTAACCTATGAAATTTGTCATCCATTGGCTCATCGCTGTTGCAGGCTTGGTCGTTGCATACCTCATCTTGGCTCCCCGCGGATTGATGTCGATCGAAGGAAATAATGCCTACCTGGCTTTCGCAGTCATGGCAGCGGTGCTTGGGCTGGTCAACATATTCATCCGTCCCATCCTCAAGTTCCTCTCATGTGGCTTCATCATCCTTACCCTGGGATTGTTCATGCTAGTGATCAATGCCTTCCTGCTGTGGTTCTCTTCTTGGATCTGCAGCCTGCTTGGGATCGGCTTTGTCGTCCAGGTACCATGGGGTGCTTTCTGGGGCTCGATCATCGTCAGTGTGGTGTCATTTGTGGCCCACCTATTTATCCACGAGCGTCGATAAACAACAGGAGCAAGATTCCCATCTATTATCCACCCAGGCATCGGCGTGATGATTATTCATCGTCACAATTTGTTTGAGGCGTAATCGTCTCATTCACCGCAGCCTACCATCGGATATAATTCAAATATTCAGGATTAATGAAAATCCTAATACGTTACGGAAGTAATTAGCTGATTAATATACCCTCAGCTGGACTTCTAGTAGCGATTGAGCGCCGATCAACCGGTCCAGTAGAGAATCCATGAATATCCACGCACAGGGTACTAATTTCGTCGATGAACTAGGCCGCACAGTGATGCTGCACGGGGTAAACCTGAGCGGCAGCAGTAAAATCCCGTTCACTCCCAACGGTGCCACTTATATCCGTGAGAACTTCTTTGACCATCGCAATGTATCCTTTGTAGGACGTCCCTTCCCATTAGACCAGGCCGATGAGCACCTGGGCCGACTGCGGGAGTGGGGCTTCAACTTCCTGCGGCTGCTCGTCACCTGGGAAGCCATCGAACATGCCGGGCCGGGTATATACGATGAGCAATACCTTGACTATATCGTCGCAGTGGTTAAAAAAGCCGCTTTGCATGGCTTCAATCTGTTCATTGACCCACACCAGGATGTATGGAGCCGCTTTTCGGGCGGCGATGGCGCCCCAGGCTGGACATTCGAAGCAGTCGGCTTTGATCCCAGCCATTTCGCCGAAACTGGGGCTGCCATCGTCCATGCCACCCATCCAGGTCAGTATCCCAGGATGATCTGGTCTTCCAATGCCAACAAGCTTGCCTCTGCGACCATGTTCACCCTGTTCTTCGCCGGAAATGACTTTGCACCGCTCATAAAGATCGACGGTCAACCTATCCAGAATTATCTGCAAAAGCATTACATTAACGCGGTCATGCAAGTTGCAAAGCGGTTGAGCGATCAGCCGAATGTGCTCGGTTATGACTCAATGAACGAGCCGTCCCGGGGCTATATCGGTTGGAATGATATAAGCTCAAACGATGGGCAGATCAACCTGGATGCTGCACCCACACCTTACCAATCTATGCTGCTGGGTGCCGGTCTACCGCAGGATGTGGACGTATGGTCTTTGGGGAAAGTTAGCATTAAGAAAGCTGGCAAACGGCTTATTAATGAAGAGCGAATGAGCGCTTGGCTGCCAGGTTACGACTGTATATGGAGACAACACAGCTTGTGGGACTACGATGCCTCTGGCAGTCCTCACCTTCTCAAACCTTCTTACTTCACCCAGGCATCAGGCAAACCGATGAGTTTCGCCCAGGATTATTATCGGCCCTTCAACAACCATTTCAGCGAGGCTATCTGCAGCGCACACCCCAATGCGTTGATCTTCACCGAGCCTGAGCCTGACCAACCGCACTATTCTCCTGGTTCACAGGATGCCAAAGGGCTCGTATACGCTCCGCATTGGTATGATGCTTTTGTGCTGGTCAAGAAGGATTATTCTCCATTCATTGGAGTGAACAGCCACTCACGCAGGGTCGTTTTTACCCCACCTGCTATCCGCCATTCCTATTCAGTTCAGATTGGAACGCTCAAGCGTCAGGCTACTGAGGAGTTGGGAGGTGTACCGTTCGTCCTGGGTGAATTCGGCATCTCAATGGACCTCCAGGAGAAGCGCGCCTACCAAACAGGTGATTTCAGGACACAAGTCAAAGCTTTGGATCGCAGCATGCAGGCAATCGAGGCGAACCTGATCAATTTTACTTTATGGAACTATTCCCCCGATAACACTAACCTGCATGGTGACCTGTGGAACGATGAAGACCTTTCGATCTACAGCTCCGACCAGCGTACCAACCCGCGCGATATCAACTCGGGCGGCCGCGCTTTGCCTGCTGTGATCCGCCCTTACCCGGAGGCGACTTCCGGCGAGCTGATCAAGTCGAGCTTCAACCCCTTCTCCCATGTCTTTAAGCTGATTTTTAAGCACGATCCAGCCATCCCTGCCCCGACCGAGGTGTACATACCCAACTACCACTACCCCCACGGTTATTCCGTCCGAGTGAGCGATGGCAGGTATGAGATCCAACGTTCCAAACAGCTTTTACTATATTGGCCAGGTTCCGGACGGTCAATCCACAGAATAACCATCAAACCTTGATATAAATTGAGAACGGGAGGATTTGAAACCCTCCCGTTCTCGTTGATGTAGAGGAGGGTCTATAACCCTCCCCAAGTACTGCAAATCAGCTACAAACAATCCCCCAGGCTTAACATTAGTGGCACGCAACTGTCCCCGAGTCAAGGACCGCGCCATTATTGGCATCAAACAATTTGTAATCCGCCGATGTCGCGTGCAATGTGAACTGGATCGCACCAATCGCATGGCCAGTCCCTGGCGGGAACGTATCCATATATACCGCTGAGGCTGCTTGGGCGACCGAATTCTGCGATCCACTGCGACTATCCTCCGCACCAATGCCGGCGACGAATGTGGTGATGCCACGCACATCATCCCGCGCACCATTAGGGTTGATTGGGAAGAAGCGCTGGTAATCATGGTCGTGACCGTTAAGCTGGATATCCACCCCAGCGTTATATTCAGCCTGGTTGAGCGGCTTCAAACCAGTCGAATCACCATGCGCTGATCCCGAAGAGTAAGTTGGCACGTGCCAATACACCAGCTGGCAGGTCGAGCTTGCATGAGACGCTAGGTCGGAGGTGAGAAAATCGAGGCTTGGCTGGCTGACTGATCCATTAAGTTGGTCAAGCCCGATGATGTGCCAGGTGCCCAGGTCATAGCTGTAATCGGTCAACCTCTTCCCTTCGATATTGAACATATGGGCGTTCGAGCCGAAGTAATTCCAATAGGCTGCACCAGTGTTGTGGGCGGTCCCATCAAAATCCGTATACGAGCCAGCTGATTGGATGTCATGGTTGCCGCGCACCTGCATGAAGATGCCCTGGCTGACGAATTGCCCAAAGGTCGTTCCAAAGTTAGCCGTGTAGTTACTCACGGTGGGGGAACTTTCCTGTTCATTGTCCCCGCCTGAAGCTACCAGCATCTGCGTGCCGGGGTGCTGGCTCATCAGGTTCTGGATAAGGCTTACTACCGATTGTGCCCGGCTGAGCGATCCGCTCGAAACAAGATCGCTCACGAAGAAGAGGATCGGATCATTTCCGGGTGGCGGCGTCGACGTCCGGGTTGGTGTAGGGCTCGGACCAGGTGGCGGAAGGACTGGAGTATTTGTCGCGGTCGGGGTTAGTCGCGGTGTAACCGTCCGGGTTGGCGTGGGGCTAGGGTTCGGCGGGGTTGTGCCAGTCCTCGTCGGTGTTAGAGAAGCAATTGGCGTATTCGTAGGCTGCGCAGTACCAGCCGGCGGGGGCAAATTACCATTCCCATTGTTATGTAGCACATCCAGGTACTGCCCATAACCAGATGCAGAAGCCCACTCGACAGCAGATTCTACGATGGTGCCTTCACCCCATTCGTTGAATGTAGTCACCAACTGCCAGGGTTCGCCCGATGCCACCATCGAAATGACGTTCGAATTCCAGGTGGTCAGGTTACGCGCCAGACGGACTGCATCACCCTTCTTCCAGAAACCAGGGCTGATGGCATAGCTGTATCCGCTTTGTCGGTCAGTCGCGACTGCTGGGCTGTACTGGTGCCAGCTGTCAGGCTGGTTGGTGCATGTGCTGTAGCCAGCGAAAACCTTGAGAACGATGTATGCAGGGTGACCCAAGTTGTTATCTGCCTGGACCCAACGGTCTGCCATACCGCAGACATCGGCCGCATCGGCGTACACAAACACCACAAACTTTCCATTCACCCTCAGAAAGCTGGGATTGGTTCCATAATGGCTCTGGATATATTGCAAGTCATTCTGGATCTGTGCAACGGACGGGTTGCCCAGGGACTCATTTTCATAATATAACGACCATCGAAAAGTGGGGTTCGAGGAGCCGGGTGTAGCTCCCAGGATAATTGCCATACGCTGGTCAGTATTTGAGCCCTGTCCCCACCAAGAGAGGATGGCGGCTTTGATATTGCCGTAAGTCATAGCGCTGATCTGCGCCTGGATGATCGACACCGAGCTGGAATCGTAATGTCCAAGGCTAGGTGTGTAATTTGTAAATGGATTGTATCCCTGTTGGTTCCAGGCTTCAGGGAACCAGGGATAATAAAAGATTGCCCGGATGGGGAATCCCGGTTGTGTGTCGCCGGGCTGTGTAGCTACCGGACTGGGCTGTGTGGCGGTGGGGCCAGGCTGCGTGGCGGTTGGTCCAGGCGGATTCGTGGACGTGGCACTGGGCACAGTGTTAGGCGTGGCTGTAGCGCTTGGTGCTGTCGTGCGGGTCGCCGTCGGGTTGGTGGGAGACGCTACCTCCACTAAAAGCTGAGGCGCATGGTCGCCATTCTCTCGGGCTGCCAGGTTGACTGCTTGCTGGTCGATTCCGACGAGCACGAGACTGACTGTTCCATCGCCATTTAACAGCGACGGGACTTCAGTTGAGGTCCACACATTCGCAGAAAATCCTTTCGATAACCCGGCCTGATCGCCGGGAGCAGGAGCGTTATTAAAATTAATCTCATTCTCTTTCCAGCTGTTATCACCGACTTTATTCACGGTGAACCCTGAGCCGGAAGAGCTATTGGCGTAAATTTTTAATGTGACTTTAGCGATCGTGCTACTATTGATTCCGCTAATATTAAATCGCAGGTAAGCCCTTACAAGCGGAGAACCGTCCACCCGTATAGAATTATTATCACCGAAGTTATGGGCTGGATCGGATTGGTTGACATAAGAATCAGCGACTGGGACAAAAGTAAGCGTGCTGCTGGCCTGTACAAGGCCTGGATGGCTGAAAATGGTCGCTCCGGCTGTTGCCAGGACGATCACGCTGATCATACTAAGTAAAACAGATAGCGCTTTTCGGCGGGTTTCCGAAGGTTTCATGTGGTTAATTCTCCTTTATCGTAGTGCTGGAATAATTCCAAGGAATTCCCGCGACAGTGTAGGCTGAGAAGTTAGCGGTTATGGAATCATTCTTTCGGGAATTACCACCCATTCACGGTACCCCTTTCCCCCCTACTTGAAAGGTGGTTTGAGTTTCCCCACCAAAGTGGGGAATTGGAGTCCAAGGTTTTCTAGTGATTGAACCCTGGAACGAATTTCCTGATGAACCCGTCACTTATTCTTATTTTTTTTGTATATACCAGTAAATGATCTGAGATCAGGTTGGTTTGTGTGTTCTCCTTTCTCACCTTTTCGATCGAGCCGCACCTCTCCATGCGATCCGTATTGGATTTAATGCACGCCGATACTATCAAAGCGTGAGTCCACAAAATGGATTGCAATCTTGATGGGGTGCGGCAAATAAAATACCAATACTTTTTTTATTCTAGCTATGTATTTTCACACGGGACAGTGATGAATGTCACTAATTTAGCTGTTAAAACTTGCAAATTTGAAAGGTTTATTAATCTTTAAGCGTCGTATTGGTAGGTTGCGAAACTACAGTCGGGGGTGGTGGATATCAATTCCCGTTGTCGTGCAGCACATCCATATACTGACCATATCCGGAAGGAGAAGCCCATTCCACCGCTGATTCGACTGAGGTACCTTCACCCCATTCGTTGAACGTTGTGATCAGCTGCCAGGGTTCGCCCGATGCCACCATCGAACTGACATTTGATTTCCAGGTGGTCAGGTTACGCGCCAGACGGACAGCGTTACCCTCCATCCAGAAACCGGGGCTGATGGCGTAGCTGTACCCGCTTTGTCGATCATTTGCGACTGCCGGGCTGTACTGATGCCAGCTGTCAGGCTGGCTGGCGCAGGTACGAAAGCCTGCAAAAACTTTCAATACGATGTATGCAGGGTGGCCCAGGTTGTTGTCCGCTTGCACCCAGCTATCAGCCATACCGCAGGCATCGGCCGTATCAGAGTACACAAACACCACGAACTTCCCATTCACTCTCAGAAAACTGGGATTCATTCCATAGTGGCTCTGGATATACTGCAGGTCATTCTGGATCTGCGTAACGGTCGGGTTACCCTGGGATTCAGTTTCATAATAAATAGCCCATCGGAAATTTGGGTTCGATGAGCTAGGTGTAGCTCCTAGGATGGTCGCCACACGCTGGTCTGATTTCGAGCCTTGCCCCCACCATGAAAGGATGGCGGAATGGATATTACCATATGTCATGGCGCCGATATGAGCCTGGATGATCGACACCGAGCTGGAATCGTAAAAGCCAATGCTAGGTGTGTAATGTGTAAATGGATTATATCCCTGTTGATTCCAGGCTTCAGGAAACCAAGGATAATAAAAGACAGCCCGGATGGGGAATACTGGCTGGAAATCACCAGGCGGTGTCGGTTCGGTCGGTTTGGTCACAGATATTGTGGGCAAGAAGGTGCGTATGACGGTTGCGCTAGGCGCTGATGTTCGGGTGGGGGTGATGCTGGGGGTGCTATTAAAGGTGGCAGTTGGGTTGCTGGGGGCCGAGACCTCCACCAGCAGCTGCGGCGCGTGGCTGCCACTCTCCCGGGCTGCCAGGTTGATCACTTGTTCGTCAATTCCTGACAAGACGTTGCTGACTGTCCCATCGGCATTCAACAATGATGTCGCGTCCGTTGAGACCCACATGTTTGCGGAAAATTCATTGGACATTGCTAGCTGGTTGCCGGGAATAGGGGCGTTATTATAATTGATCCCATTCTCTTTCCAGTTGTTATCAGCGACTTTATTCACGGTAAAACCAGCTCCAGAGGAGCTGTTTGCGTAAATCCTTAAGGCGACCTTGGTGACCGGGCGACCACCGATACCGCTGTCATTGAAACGCAGATAGTTGCGAACCAGCGGGGAGTTATCCACCGTGATCGTATTGTTGCTCCCGTAATTATGGGTTGGATCGGATTGGTTGACATAAGAATCAGCAACTGGGATAAAAGTAAGTGTGCTGCTGGCCTGTACCAGTCCTGGATAGCTGAAAATGGTCGTCCCCGCTGTTGCCAGGATGATCACACCGATCACACTAAGAAAAACTGATAGCGCTTTTCGGCGGATTTCCGAAGGTTTCATGTGGTTAATTCTCCTTTATGAAGGTGCTGGAATAGTTCCATGGAATTCCCACTGCTAGGAATGTTGGATTGTATGCAGCAATGGAATCATTCTTTCGGGAATAACCACGTATCCACGGTACCTATTTCCCACCGACTTGAAAGGTGATTTGAGGTACCTCACCGGGGTGAGAATTTGGGGTCCAGGGTTGTCTGGTTCTCAAACCCTGGGATTACTTGCTATTGAATTCGTCACCCAATCATATTTTTTTAATACCGGTAAACGATCTATGATCAAGTTATTTTATCTCGTTCTCCTTCCTCACCTTTTCAGTCGAACCGTGCTCGTCTGAGCTATCCGTATTGGATATAATGCACGACCATATAGATACAGTAGAAACGCATAGAATGGATTGCAAAACTAATGGGGTGCGGTAAACAAAATACCAATGCAATTTTATTCTAGTCAGGTCTCTTAGCACATGACAGTAATAAATGTCACCTATTTGGGTATTAATAAATGCAATTATTCCTGGTTGAATAATCTTCACCGAATTTTATTACCCTGATCCGATTGATTTCGCCTGGCGATGGCGTTGGACAAGGCGTAATGTTAACTTGTCGGGGTGGGTCTGAGACCCACCCCGACAATTGCTACAAGTTCTCTTGGATCTACCACTAGGCGATCATAGCCAGAGTTGGATGGTGTTTCCAACCCAAAACATTCTCCTTTTAACATTTTTCGCTTTCAGCGTTAATTGAATAATCCGAACTATCTCAATCACAGATTAGTCTTTGAGATGATAATACCTATTATTTAGCGCTTTCACCGTAATTATCCGTGATCTACGAAGAATGCTTCATCGCATATGCGCTACTCACAACGACAGATTCTTATTGCAATCCCCCACTCAGCTTTACATCTGCAGCTTCAGGCGACGTAGCGGTCTTCGCCTGCGGATGACTGTCTTCGCGGTAATGGCAGCCACGGCTAGTGCGGTTGCGGTGAGCGGCATATGCCACAATCAATGCCGTCTGTACGCTGTTACGCAGACCGATCAGCCCGTCGCTTAGGCGCGTTTTTCGGTAGAACTCTTCAATATCCAGCCAGAGCTGGCGCAAATCGCGGATGGCACGGTTCAGGCGGTACTCGCTACGAACCAGCCCAACGTAATGCCACATCAGGTTACGCACGCTGTGCATGTCTCCCTGGATCAGGTTCGGGTCAGGCTCGTAGATCAAGCCGCTGTCGTTCCATTCAGGCACATCGTCATCATTTAGAAGGATGACCGGCGACTGCCCACGGATATCCTCAGCTGCCTGAACACCCCAAACCAACCCTTCGAGCAACGATGTGCTCGCCAGGCGGTTGGCACCATGCACGCCTGTACAGCTCACCTCTCCCACTGCATATAGATTGGGGATGCTGGTGCGTCCTAATAAATCCACCTGTACACCACCGCAAAAGTAGTGCGCCGCCGGTACCACAGGGATGGGCTGGTGGGTGATATCAATATTCTGCTCAAGGCAGTAGGCGTATATATGTGGGAAGCGCTCGCGGATATACGAAGCTTCTCGATGGCTGGCAATATCCAGCAGCACGTATGGGTAGCCTTTATCCACCATTTCAGAATAAATCCCGCGTGCAACAATGTCACGCGGCGCCAGGTCTTTCCACTCGGGAGCATAGCGCGCCATGAATGGTTTGCCTTGCGGCGTAAGCAGGATGCCTCCCTCACCACGTACAGCCTCACTGATCAGGAACTTGGTGGCATCTGATGAGCTCAGTGCAGTAGGATGGAACTGCACGTATTCCGCATTGATGATATTAGCTCCCGCACGGTAAGCCATCGCCACCCCATCGCCGCGGGCACCCGTAGGGTTGGTGGTATTTAAATAAATTTGCCCGATACCACCCGTCGCCAGAATAGTCTTGCGCGCCAGGATCGGCACAACCCGCCGCGACTCCTGGTCGAAAACATACGCCCCGTGGCAGGTCAGCGGCTGGTAGACCGCCTGAGGGTCGGTGGCATGGTGTGGGAAGGTGATCAGATCCACCACGGTGTGCTTGTTGAGCAGCTGGATGTTCGGCAGACTTTCGAGCTTGCGTAGCAGCCCTTGCATGATCGCTTCACCCGTGCCATCCCCCACGTGTAAAATTCGCCGACGAGTGTGGGCTGCTTCGAGGCCCATCACAATCTCACCCTGCTCGTCACGGTCGAACTCCAGCCCCGCCTGATCGATCAGCACCTGCTGTAGCAGCTCCGGTCCACGTTCTGCCAGTAATCTGACCGCTGGCGGGTAGGATAGGCCAGCCCCAGCCGTCAAAATGTCTTCCTCGAGCAACTCTACAGAGTCGTCAGTGCCGCGCCCCACGATCCCCCCTTGGGCATGGCTTGAATTACTATCCATCACTTCTTCGGCACGTGTGATTATGGTGATTTGGCGCTGCGTATCGCTCGCCAGCCGAATAGCTGCCGTTGCACCCGCGATACCACAGCCGATGATTAGAACGTCGGTTTGCATCTCCTCAACCTCCCCACCTTATCCGATGGCAATCATGCGTTCGACTGCTCGCGCAGCTCTTACGCGGATATCTTCAGGGATGTCGATCACAAACTGGTTAAGCTGCAGGCTCTTGAGTGTATCTTCCAATGTGATCTGGTTCATATGCGGGCAGCGTACCGAGCACAACCGCAACATGTCTTTCTCCGGGTTCGCCGCTGCGATATTATCACCCATGGCGCACTCGGTGAGCACCAGGTATTGCGGCGCTGAGGTCTCCTTCACATAGCGGATCATGGCGTTGGTGCTGCCCGAAAAATCAGACGCCGCCACCACCTCAGGGCTGCACTCCGGGTGAGACAAAATTACCACATCGGGAAATTGTTGGCGCACCGCTTCGATATCTTTAACGGTGAATTTCTCATGCACTTCACACCGCCCATGCCAGCCAACCATCGTGTCATGGTTGCCCACTTTCTGGTAATCCAGGGTGGTGGAGCTCTTGCCATCCTGCAGAGTTGGGAAAATGATATGCCTGCCCGAGTCTTTGGCTACGTTGCGCGCCAGGTACTCGTCCGGCAGGAAAATCACGGTGTCTGAATGGAGTGAATCGACCACTGCTTGAGCGTTGCTGGAAGTGCAGCAGATATCCACCTCAGCTTTCACATCTGCATAAGTGTTTACGTATGCCACCGCCGGCACCCCAGGATACTTTGCCCTGAGCTCGCGTACGTCTTGTGCAGTGATGCTGGCAGCCAAGCTGCAGCCTGCTTTTTGCGATGGCAACAGCACCGTCTTGGTGGGGTTGAGCAGTTTAGCTGTTTCAGCCATGAAGCGCACTCCGCAGAAGACGATGATATCCTTGTCCGTTTGAGCAGCCTTGCGGCTCAGGTCGAGTGAATCTCCTCTGAAATCGGGAATTGAGTAATATAGCGCCGGTTCCATGTAGTTATGCCCCAGGATGACGGCATTCTTTTCCTTTTTCAATTGATTGATCTCTTCCGCCAGCTCAGCTTTATACCGCAGCTCGAAATCGGGTACTACCTTCTCGAGCTTACTTTTCATTTCTTCATACATACTTGCAACAGACATTCCTCGCGCTCCAATTCCAAATCTATGCAATAAAAAACAGATTCTGGACTTAATTTATCCTATTTTCATGCTGATGTCAAGAGCCGGGGCGGAGTGGGTGAGAGCACCGGAGGAAATGAAATCAACACCCGTCTCCGCAATTTGTCGCACGTTCGTCAGGCTGACATTCCCCGAAGCCTCTAGCGGGATGCGACCTTTGACCATCTGTACCGCATTACGCATGGTTTCCAGGTCCATATTGTCCAGCATGATCCGGTCGACACCGAGCTTAAGGGCTTCATCTAACTCAACCAGATTCTTCACTTCCACCTCGATCAGGAAGCGTTTCTCGTATTGCTCACGCGCCCGTAACACCGCCGGGGTTATACCACCTGCCGCGCTGATGTGGTTATCCTTGATCAGCAGCATGTCGTACAGGCCAGTGCGGTGGTTCTGCCCGCCTCCCATCCGCACGGCGTATTTATCCAGCAGGCGCCAGCCTGGAGCAGTTTTTCGAGTATCGAGGATCGCCGCTTTTGTTCCCTTCACAGCTTCTACGTAGCGGCGAGTTAGGGTGGCGATACCAGACATCCTGCCGATGAAGTTGAGCGCTGTGCGCTCCCCCGCCAGCAAGCTCCTACCATTGCCCTTGATTTCCGCCAGGATCTGACCCTTTTCTACTGTCCCTCCATCCTTGAGTGAGCTGCGGAATGTTATGGTTGGATCAATGGACTGAAATACCACTGCTGCGACAGGCATCCCAGCCACCACCCCATTGGCCTTTGACCGCATATATGCACTAAACGGATTTTCAGTTGGGACGGTCGCCTTACTGGTGATATCCCCGTCGATGATGGTCTCACCAGTTGATCCCAAGTAGGTATCCGGAGAGAGGTCCTCCTCAAGCGCTAGCTGGATAAGGGTGAGGACGCTTGTGCGTTGGAGATCCAGGGGAAGCAGGGATTTAACCATATCGATTCGCGATGAAAATGGAGCTTTATTCATAATTCCACCTCGGGCATAATTGTACCTTAGGATGTACGTGTAGTGTTAGTACTAAGAAAAGAAAACTACGGCAGAAACGCGGAAGCAAGCACATACACGTATATAAAAGAGATGAGCAGTTAAGAGATCTGCCTTACAGAAAACTACAGATTGCTACACACCTGGAAGAACACCGAGCTCTTCCCCCAAGAACATGGGGGATTCCGCGATGACTATTAGTAATAAATTCCTTTGTGTCCGTGTTGTCCTTAGAAGTGTTCTTTAACCCAAGGTACTTTTACACAAGCTCCAGCTCATGGATAAACCTTGCCGCGATCAACCTGTAAGCAGGCTGGTACTCTCGCCCGTAGGTCTCCGAATGGTGCAGCGCCGGATAGTCGATTTGCTCCAGCCACTGGCTGAACTGCTCAATGGTCTCGGCATCGAACTGCTGGATCTGTCCCTGCAGGCAAAATTGGGAAAATTGCGCCCAGGAAGAAATTAGCTCTGATTTTGTGCCGGTGATGATATGCGCAGTTTCAAGCAGGAAAGGTATGAGCCCATTCAATCTCAGCTTGCGCACTTTGTAAGCTCGCAGGTTCAGGCGGTAGAGCGCTCCGTCCGGTCTCACCGGCTCAAGCAAATGTTCGGTCGGGTCGGGCAGCAGAGGCTCGAATTCCGCCTCGAGGTAATCAGTATAATCCTGCCGCGATGGCATCAGGTGTTCCGCGCCCATCACCCCCTGGTAGAGCAGCTTATACACGTCCCGCAGCTCCATCAGGGGGTACCAGCTCAAATGCATCTCGATCAGAGTTAGCAAGTCCCCAGGTTCAGGCGGCATCGTTGGAATTTTCAGCCTGATGGTTCTTGTGCCCGTCCACTTTACCGAAGCGCTGCAGGTCATCCGCCATCTTTCTCAGGCGCTGGTCCACCCGTGCATTGACCGTATCCGTTTCAAAGCTGCCATCCGCCTGCCGCTCACCAGCCTTGACCCCGGTGAGCACTTCGATGCCCTCATCAATGGTGCGCACTGGCCACAGGTGGAATCTCCCTTCACGAATCGCCTCGACCACGGTTTCCTTCAGCATCAGGTTAGCGACGTTGCTGACCGGCAACACGATGCCTTGCTCACCGGTCAGTCCGGCAGATTTGCAGATCTCAAAATAGCCCTCAATCTTCTCGTTGGCGCCACCGATAGCCTGGACTTCTCCATTCTGATTGACCGAGCCGGTCACGGCGATTGCCTGGTTGACCGGCAAACCGGAAAGTGCCGACAGAATAGCATAGAGCTCTGTGCTGGAGGCGCTATCGCCTTCAATGCCACCATAACTCTGCTCGAATACCAGGCGGGCGGAGAGGCTCATCGGCTTGTCCTGAGCGTAGCGGTTGGCCAGGAAACCCGAGAGGATCAGCACACCCTTGGTATGGATGGGTCCGCTCAGCTTGGCTTCTCTCTCAATATTGACCACCCCTTCCCTGCCCAGGCTGAGGCTGACGGTGATCCGGTTGGGCTGCCCGAAGCTGATGTCTCCCAAGCCCAGCACCGAGAGACCGTTGATCTGCCCAACCTTTTTGCCGCTGATATCAATCTTGATCACCCCGCGCTCAATCATCTCTTGAAGCCGCTCCTGGATCAGGTTCGAGCGGTAGTAGCGTTCTTCGATGGCCTTACGGATGTGTTGCACCGAGATCAGCTCGCCCCCATCCAGCCCGGTATAATAATTGGCTTCGCGAAGAACGTCGGCGATTTCGCTAAAGCGGGTGGAAAGCTTTTCCTGGTCATCCGCAAGACGTGAACCGTGCTCCACCAGGCGTTCCAGCGCCGAAGCGTCAAGATGCTTCAGGTTCTCGGTGTTGCACAGCATGGTGGCAAAGCCGGCGTATTCACGGGTATGTTCGGGAGTGCGATCCATTGAAATGTCGAATTCCGCTTTCACCTTGAACAGTTCAGAGAAATGCGCTTCGTACGTGAGCAAGAGTTGGAATATGTCAGGTCGCCCGATCAAGATCACTTTAATATCCAATGGGATCGGCTCAGGCTTAAGGCTCTTGGTGGAAAAGCCATACTTCTCTGTGGCGTCTTCGATCTCGATTTTAGCGTTCGCCAGAGCATGGGTCAAATCCTCCCAGGCAAACGGACTTCGAATAACATCTTCCACCGGCAGCACGATGTACCCGCCATTTGCCCGGTGGAGCGCACCACCTCTCACCAGGGTGAAATCGGTCACCAGGGCGCCAAAACGGGCCTCCTGCTCGATACGGCCGAACAGGTTGTCGTGTGTGGGATTGGTCTCGACGATCACCGGTGCACCTTTCAGCTTAGAATTGTCCACCAGGATGTTGACAGCATACTTCTTCACTGACAGGGCCTTCGGCTGGGGACCAAACGGCAGCGCAGGGGCTTCTTCCTGGCCATCTGATTTGAAAAACTCCACCTGGTCAAGCACGTCTGCCTGCACGGCATCGATGTGCGCCAGGACGTCTGGAAGGTTCGCGAACTTTTCCTTCATATCATCATACCAGCTGCGCAGAGCGTAAACGGTAACCTCGCGGTCGAGCTTGTCAATGGCTTCGCGGGCATCCTTATCCAAGGAACGCGTTTGCCGGATGGAGGCTTCCAGCGCATTTTGCACCTTTTGCTGTTTTTGTAGGAGAGTTTCCTTATCCTTTTGAGCCATCTTGATAAAGTCATCTTCGCTCAACGGCTTGCCGTTATGAGTAGGCACGGTCACCACACCCATAGGGGTGGGCTGCAGGACGAAGTTTTCTTGATTGGCCAGCTGATTAACCTGTTCCAGGATCGTTTGTTTTTGATGCTGGAACTTGTTCAATACTTCTTCCTTCTGCTTGGCGTATTCCTCGCTCTCGAAGACGTTGCGCACTTCCTGGAAGACTAGCTTGGTCAAGTTCTCCATGCCCTTTTGCAGCTCAGCCGCTCTCCCTGCCGGCAGATTGAGTGCGTGTGGATGGTAAGGATCTTCGAAGTTGTTGACATAGCACCAATCCATGGGCACCGGTTTGGTATCTGCCACCTCCTCCAGGAAGCGGCGGACAGCAGTCGTCCGGCCAGTGCCCGGCATGCCAGACACGTAAATGTTAAAACCTTTCTCCTTGATGCCGAGCCCGAACTGCATCGCACGGAGCGCCCGATCCTGGCCCACAATCGTCTCCAGAGCGCTCAGCTCCGAACTCGAATCGCAGCCAACATTCTCGTGTCCACAAACCTTATAAGCCTGATCAGCTGTTAATTCTATAACCATGATTTAAACCTCCAGTCAATGATATTGCAATCGTGATTATACGCTGAAGCGACTACTGAACCAGCGTTTTACCAGCTCTGCAGAGATGAAATACAGGATGACAATCGTAAAGATGGGACCTTATGTGCTCAGGGCGAGCGGTTTAAAGTCCAGGATGCCTGCCAAATGCGAATACGGCAGTATCAATACCTCCAACCCACCAGATGAATCGAGTTGATTACCTAGCTGTCGTGCACAGGTACCAATAAGAGTGGTAAATGCGTTTGAGTCGCGATTTTGGGTGTCACACTGCCTGACCAGAAAGCATCCATGGCAGTTTTGCTGTGTGTACCCAGGACGATCATATCGGCGTGGAATTCCTTGGCAGCGCGCACGATCTGCTTGGCCGGGTCACCCCGCTGCACCTCCCCTGTGACCGGGATATTTTTATCCAATAGACTCCCCATCAGCCTTGCGAGGTATAGCTCTCCCTCTTCGCATTCCAGCTCGAGCAACGCAGACGCTGCATTGGGTAGAAGCACAGCCGAGGCTGCCTGCTCGCCTGGTAAGGAGGCTAATTCATGGATCACCATCACTAGGTGCAGGCTGGCGTGGCAGGTCTGCGAAAGCTCAACCGCCATTTCTAAACCAGCTTCGTGGTCTGGGTCACTATCCAGGGGCACAAGGATACACTGGCAGGTGCACGACTCAGCCTTCAGCTCCTTTTCTGGCGAGATCAACAGTACAGGTACATCGCCCTCGTTGAGTACCTCCTGGGCAATATTGCCGAAAATGCGTTTTTGTAAACCACTCTGCCCATGGGCGCACATGGCGATCAGATCAACCCCGAGCTCCTCACTGTGTTCAACGATGCTCTCAGCGACATGCTTTTCAGCAATAGAATGAACGTGCCTCTCCACCATTACCTCATTGGGAAGTTCTAGACCGACCTGGTCAAGGTAAGCGGCGGCTTCCATTTCACCGGTCAGGTGGTGCTCCCCATGAACCGTATCAGGCGGGTTTTGCTCGATAACGTGGAACAATATGAGTTTGGCATGATTCTGTTGGGCAAGCAAACCTGCCAAAGGCAGTACTGTTTCGGACAGTTTTGAGCCATCCAATGGAACCAGGATACTTTTGATAGTCATATCATTTTCCCGTAAAAATCTGTACCAGCAAATAAATGTTCAAAACGACGATTACCCCTGCCACAAAGCACGCAATCAGCGTGGTGATTTGCCGGTTTACCAACGTCTTCATAACTTTTCGCCGCGAGGTGAAAAGGATCAATGGGATGACTGCAAACGGCAGTCCAAAGCTGAGCAACACCTGGCTAATGACCAGGGTGCGGGTCGGATTCAAACCAATCAGGATGACGATCAATGACGGCACCATGGTCGCCAATCGTCGTATCCATACCGGGATCTCAATTTTTAAGAATCCCTGCATGATCACCTGCCCGGCCATGGTTCCCACGGATGAAGATGATAAACCAGATGCCAATAAAGCGAGGGCGAAGAAAACGCTGGAGGCTTTACCCAGCAGCGGTTGAAGGGTTTGGTGAGCTTCCTGGATGGTACCCACATTGGTCATGCCAGTGCGGTAAAAGGTCGCAGCGGCCATAATCAACATGGCGGCATTAATCAGACCTGCCACACCCATCGCAATAACCACATCCGTGACCTCGAACTTAAATAATTTGCGGAGCTTGGCAGGACTTCGTACCACAATGCGTTTTTGGGTCAGCGAGGAATGCAGGAAGATCACATGCGGCATCACCGTTGCACCCAAGATACCCGCGGCTAACAGCACACTCTCCGGACCTGAGAATTGAGGTACGAAAGCATGGTAAGCCACCTGATTCCAATCAGGGTGAACCAAGATGGTTTCAATCAGGTAGCTGATGGAAATCACCCCAATCATCGCAGTGATGACCGCTTCGAGCGGTCTAAAGCCATACCGTTCCAATCCCAGGATGATAAAGGTGACAATAGCAGTGATGAACCCAGCAATCCACAGCGGGATACCTAACAGGAGGTAAAAACCCAAGGCTGCACCCAGGAATTCTGCCAGATCGGTCGCCATGGCGACGATTTCCATCAGGATCCACATAGCAATAACAACTGGGCGAGGGAAATACTCCCGACAAAGCTCTGCCAGATTCCTGCCACTGGCTATGCCCAGCTTGGCGGAAAGTGTTTGGATCAGCATTGCCATCAGGTTGGTGGCAACAACCACCCATAACAGGAGGTATCCAAATTGTGCCCCACCCTGAATGTTAGTGGCGAAGTTCCCGGGGTCCATGTAGGCAACGCTGGCGATGAATGCTGGACCCATGAATGGCAGCAAGCGTGCTAAGCCGCGCTTTTTACTCCTTCCTGAAAGGATAAGTGATGCGGCTCTTTCGGTACTGCTCAATTCCGTTGGTGCGGGTTTATCCTTCGCCATGATAGATGTATTTTATAACAAAATCGCGTTTACCTTCCCTATATACTGACCTGGTACCGTTTTTAATCTATTGGATAATAACATGTTTGTTAGACTATTCAAATTCCACGAAGATGATGGTTGGATTAATAACACCCTCCCCGGAAGGGATGTCCAGCATGTCCAGCACCTATTTATGGCGGTAGAAAGTACAAAAATGCGACTAAATTTGCGATGGTTTAGTCCATTACGTCCACGATTACCATACTGTTGCAGGATATTTGCAGCCAAAATGCACCCGAACTGCACCACAGTATGAAGCATGGGAAGGCGATCTGTAGCCATGTCCTGAGGGGGAAAGCAATTTACTGAAGGGAATATTAATCTACTCTCGGTATATTAAGTGAGCGTTGATTAGCTCGAACGCTCAACCAATTGCGGAAAAGGACAACTTTATAAAAGTGGTTATTGCATCCAAAGGCCTACCATTTAAGGCCAATCCATTGAACGGGAAGGAGGAAAAGTGTCTTGGATGGTGATTTCAAAGGTCAGTCAATGTATAGATGTCCAGAGGATTATTTATCCATCATATGGTACTTATTCAAGAAGAAATTCTTCGAATTTGAGTAGCTGTCTCAACCAGGTTTGGCGTTCGGCCAAAAATTTACCTCAAGTTTAAGACTCACGCTCTGCATTACTATTGATTGACTAATCCCGAATGTCCTGCTATCATAAATATCTTCGAAGACATCGCAAGAATCCGATCAAAAAATGCACCGTCGATAATGCTCCGAGGTTGGAGTAAAAGCTATTCAAAGGCTGGAGCCTTGAAGAGATCCACGGGCTAAACTTATGAAATGTGCAGACTGTGGCTATGAAAATGATGATGACGCCAAATTCTGTGAAAAATGCGGGAATGCTTTAGCCCGCGTCTGTTCGAATTGTAACAACCCAATCAAACCAGGCGCCAGTTTCTGCAAGGAATGTGGAACCCCGGTTACTCAGAAATACCTAGCAGGGGGAGGGCAGGAACGTCTTGCAATCCTCCAGCAATCTGCCCCGTCTGATCTGAAGGATAAGATTCGCACTTCATCCACTCAGATTGAAGGCGAACGCAAACCGGTGACGATCCTGTTCACGGACATCGTCGGTTCTACCTCCCTAGCTGAGAAGCTAGATCCGGAGGAGTGGAAGGAAATTGTCACCACTGCCCACCAGCGCATCAGCCAGATGGTTTATAAGTACGAAGGCACTATTGCACAATTGTTGGGGGATGGGGTGCTAGCCTTCTTCGGAGCGCCGGTTACGCATGAGGATGATCCCATCCGCGCCGTGCATTCCGCCCTCGATATTCAACAGGAAATAGGGAAATACGCCGATGAGTTGAAGGGATACGTTGACAATTTTCAGCTGCGCGTCGGTCTGAATACCGGAACGGTAGTCGTCGGTAATGTGGGCAGTGATCTGCACATGGAATACCTCGCGATCGGCGACGCGGTTAACTTAGCAGCGCGGTTGCAGTCTTCCGCCCAACCCGGCAAGGTGCTCATTTCCGAGAGTACCGCCCGGCACGTCAAGACGATCTTTGACCTGCAATCTATGGGTCAGATAACTATTAAAGGCAAAACCGAGCCGGTGACCGTTTTTGAGGTGATCAATCGTAAGGCAGTTCCCGAGCGAAGCCGAGGCTTTACCGACCTGTCCTCGCCGCTGGTCGGACGTAGCTGTGAGTTGGCAAGCCTCAATGAATTGCTAGAAGCCTTGCTCAACGGGCACGGGCAGATCGTTGCCATCATCGGCGAAGCTGGCATCGGCAAGAGCCGCCTGGTGGCGGAAGTGCGCCAGCAGAGTTCCGGTCGTTCCCCTCAAGTGCATTGGATCGAAGGGCGGGCGCTTTCCTACGGGCAGACACTCTCCTTCTGGACCATCACCCAGTTACTCTACAGCGACCTGAACTTGTCAGATGGAGATCCCGAAGTCAAGGTGCGTGCTGCCCTCAAGCGGCGCTTGAATGCCCTGTTTGGGGAGAAGGACATAGAAGTACTTCCCTACCTGGTGCATTTGTTGGGCACCAGGTTGGAAGGCGAGAGTGCGGAACGGGTACGCTTGTTGGATGGCGAGACGCTCAGGCGCCAGACCCTATTGGCGATCAAGCGGTATTTCCAACGCTTGGCAGAGAAACTGCCCACCGTGGCCGTTTTCGAAGACATGCACTGGGCGGATCCTTCAAGCCTGGAAGCTCTCGAGGAACTGCTGGCAGTCACTGATCGCGCCCCGCTCATGTTGGTGCTGCTCTCCCGCCTGGAACGCGAACAGGCCTCCTGGCGCATCAAGGTCAAGGCTGAGACCGACTTTTCCCACCGCTATACGGAGATCCAGCTTAAACCATTATCCCCAAACGAGCAAAACCGCCTAGTGGATAACCTGCTTGCCATTGCCGACCTGCCCGATTCGACCAGGCGGTTGATCCTTGAACGCACCGAAGGCAATCCATTTTATTTGGAGGAAATCATCCGCAGCCTGATCGACCAGGGCGCTATTGTGCATGAAGACGATAAGTGGAGAGTAACCAAGGATTTAACAGATCTTACTATCCCCGAGACATTGGAGGGCGTGCTTCTTGCCCGCATTGATCGCCTGCAGGAGGACGTGCGCCGCACGCTACAGATGGCCTCGGTGATTGGTAAAAGCTTTTTGTATCGCCTGCTGGAAGCCATTGCAACCGCCGAACAGCAACTGGACCAGCAATTGGCACAGCTTCAGCGCGTTGATCTGGT
>JBGOXS010000036.1:0-24564 GCA_041479245.1 Anaerolineae bacterium | reverse complement strand
ATGGCAAACCCATTCAAGACGTCCTTACCAATGGTGTTGACTGATATGGTTTATCAATCCCTTAAAAAGGGGACATCTCTACTTTGTAGAAAAAGGGACATTTCTACTTTGCATTGACATATATGTGGAAAATTGCCGAATTCTATCGATAACAGAATTAAATATGAATTCAGATTTTGTATGTTGATTTCAAATTTAATACTGGAAGAGTGATCTATTAATAGCACAACATGCGGCTCCAGTAATAATGAATCCCCTTACGATTCCAGGTAAATGATAATAAAGATTTGAATATCAAAATGCTGTTTTGTTTGGATGAAAAAAAAGATATTCCTGCTCAATGCACAATAAAAAGTCGGGTCTAAAGAGAAAATTTATACGTGTTTAAAGCGAGATCTAAACACTTTAACTGGAAAATGTTCCCTTCTGATTGAGCAATGGTCCACCAATTTTTAATAATTCTACTGAGATGAGAAGTTTGGTAGTATATTTATACAGCACCTTAATTAATCAAAAATAAAAAAAGGAGGATTTATGAGAATTATTCGTCGGATTCTTGGTGTATTGGTCATGATTGCTGGGATCCTGGGTTTAGTGCTCAGCCTGGCTGGGCTGGCAGCACTGTGGGTGGGCAAGCCTAACGTAACTTCATTTGCAAAAAACACTATCGATACCCTCAACACGAGTGTCACCACCAGCAAAGATGTCATGGGAATCACCGGGCAGGCGTTGGGAGCTACAGTTGATAGCCTGAATGCGCTCTCGACCATGTTGAGTACGACCGCAACGACTGTCGATAATACTACGCCTGTAATGACTGAAATCAATACAGTCATGTCAGATACTTTGCCCTCTACTCTGAAGGCAGCCACCACTTCCCTTCTAACTGCACAGGAGGCTGCAAAAGTCCTCGAAAGCACGATCAAATCGCTGGATTCTTTTCGTTTCCTGCTGAGCTCTAACCCACTGTTGGGAAATCTGGTGGACCAGGCAGGCACACCCTACAACCCGGATGTGCCCCTGGCGGATTCTCTAGGTAAGCTGGCATCCAGCCTCGAATCTTTACCGGATACGTTTGTTGAAATGTCAGTAAAACTAAAGACTGCCGATGACAACATGGTCTCCATTCGAGAAAATCTGATTACCATGTCGGATGGTGTTACGACAATTTCATCCTCTTTAAGCGAGTACCAAAGAATGGTAGATCAATCTCAATCTTCTATGGATAATCTGTTGTCGATTCTCACAACCATCCAATCCAACCTGAACACGATCATCAATGCTGTAGCGATCGTACTTACCTTGTTTTTCGTATGGCTTTTAGCAGCTCAAATTGTCATTCTTTCTCAAGGTTGGGAGTTATATCAAGGCACCACAGACCGCATGGAAGGTGGAGAAGCCTAGGCAACCTCAATCCAATTGTTCCTAGGTAATCATTCGTTTCGATGTTAAAATTGTCAATAGAAACTCGAAAGTTACTACATTCGATTCATTTTATATAATAGGAGAATTACAATGGCATTCACACGCGACACCACAATTGGTGAACTAATAAATAATCCGCAGGCGAAAGCCGTGCTGGACAAACAGATGCCCGGACTTGCTGACAACCCAATGATCGCCATGGTAAAAGGCATGTCACTGAACATGTTGCTCTCAATGCCACAGGCAGCACCGCTTGGCATTACGAAAGAAAAAGTTGACGCCTTACTGGTGGAGGTCAATAAACAGGTAAAAATCTGATTTCGTATGTCCAGCAGTACATATCCGCTGAACATTCTTTTCCTTTTATCAATTAGATCAATTTTTCTGACTGAAGAGATAAAACCATAAAGGTTTATCTCATTTTGTCATTAGGAAAAGTATTTTCAAATGCAGATTACGTGAATAAACCTCCTGGTAGACTGTACTCTGGATATTTAAATTATATCTGTCAGACTTATGGTTGTAATAGACTATGCTCTTTCTTTTATGCTGTGCAAGATATCTGCTCGAATAACCGTTATCAATTCGTTAACCGGTCGACGGTCACCCAAAATGCATAATATTGACTAATAAGTCCTGAAAATCGCAATTATCTATTATCGATGTTACTTTAACTTGCGTGTCGTTCTTTTGTCCAAACTTCTGAATTGGATCCGATTCCGAGATTAAAAACAAATCCAGAGCTAAAAATCAGCTCTGGATTCAAGTTGAGCAAAATTAGCTTGGTGGTGGGAGAGGTTCGTCAGAGCTCGGGGGTGGAGTTGGTCTATCTGAGCTGGCGGGAGTGATAGGTGCTGCAGGAACTACAGCTGTGGTTTCAGGTTTTCTGTGCAGTAATAGATAACTGACCAAGATCGTGATGAGGATCAGAATAAAGCCGATACAGAGACCTGAAAATCCTGTGAGATTATAGGCTGTAGATCCACCTTGTGTGAGGTTCAACGGGACACCAAGTTCGATTAGATATAAGGTTAACCCAAGGCACATACACGCGATGCCTGGGATACCAATTAAAAACACCAAGAGAACGGTAAGGATGACGCCAAGAGTTCGGTCACGCATGTTAACCTCCATGATTCAGAATAGGTTTTGGTTGGAGTAAGTATACGGCATACCCAACCAGCGTGCAAGTTAATATTATATACGTGAGTCTCCAGCGAACGTCGCGTTAACTTATGCACGTAATTTTGCACCCAGTTCCTGGTCCAGTCTGCGAATGATACGCTGGCGTATCTGCGCGACATCACTATCGGTCAGGGTTTTGTCCGTCGCCTGGTAAGTGAGTGAGTATGCCAGGCTCTTTTTCCCCGTACCGATTTGATCGCTGCGATAGACATCGAACAGGGTGATATCCGTCATGATTCTCCCGGCAGCCTGCTTGATCACCCCCGCCACCTGCCCGGCAGGAATCTTCTCATCCACCACCACTGCCAGGTCTTCCAGGACGGGTGGAAAGGCCGGAACAGGCTGCATTTCATAACGCTCTGGGATCAGGCTAATGAGCAGGTCCAGGTTGATGTCGGCAGCCAGAACCGGGTTCGGCGAGAAATCGTAGCGCTCGTGTACCAACGGGTGCAGCTCACCGAACACTCCAATTTGCTGCTCCCCTACCAGGATGCGGGCACTCTTGCCGGGGTGAAAAGTTGGATGTTCAGCAGGTGCGACCAGGAAATTGACATGCAATTCCTTCATTAACTCCGAAATGACGCCTTTTAGATCGTAAAAATCCATCACCTCATCGGTTTGTTTTTGCCAGCCGGGTAGTGAGCGCGGACCCGTGAGCACGATTGCCAGGCGATGCAGCTCATCCGGGCGCTCTCCTCCCTCAGATGCCATGAAAATGGGTCCGGCTTCGAAAAAGGCTATACGTTGGCGGATATGGGAGTTCCGCTCCACAGCTTCGAGCACGCTGTTGAGCACACTATGGCGCATCACCACCCGGTCGGAGGCGATTGGATTGATGATCCGCAGGTATGGTTGGTCATCGGGGGGAGTGTCAGGAGCCAGACGGCGCGCTTCGCGCTCGGATGTGGTTTGGCGGTGGCTCACAATTTCCTGCAGACCCAAATCGACCAGTCGGTCGATGATGCCTTCTTCTCTTTCGATTATATAATTGCTGCGTTGGGGTGGCAATTCCGAGGTTAGGCGGGTCTCGGGGATGCGGTCGTACCCGTAAATGCGGGCGATTTCCTCCAGTAGGTCTGCCTTACCCACCAGCTCTTCATGAATATCCAGGCGGTGGTCAGGTGTGTAGGCGCGGATGATCACTTGCGGTGATCGATCCGTGATCAGCTCACATCTGAACTCCAAACTTTGGAGTATCTTAATGATTTCGTGCACGCTCATCTTAATCCCCAATACTCGCTCAACATCCTCTGGGGTGAGCTCGTTGATTGGATCAGTCGGGCGAAGCGGATAATTGTCGATCACCCCCTGGTATACCGTCCCTCCAGCCAGCTGATGCATTAATTTGATACCCCGCCTCACCCCACGCTCAGCCATGGCAGGGTGAACGCCGCGTGAGAACCGGAAGGCGGCCTCAGATTGCAGCTTTTGCGCCGCGACAGTCTTGCGGATATTGATGTTATTCCAGGCTGCACCCTCGAGCAGGATGGTGGTTGTGTTTTTTGTGCGGGCAGGTTGTCCCGCCTCTGCTGGTGCGTTGTTGTTCATATCCGGGTTCAATGGTGCCTCATACACTTCTGATTCTGCACCACCCATCACACCGGCGATGGATAGTGAACCAGCAGTGTCGCACACCAGGACGGTGAAGCTGCTGAGGCCTCGATCAACCCCGTCCAGAGTAGTCAGGCGTTCATTCGGGTTGGCAGCGCGGGTGATGATCGTGGGTGGAGTGCCACCCGCCCGCTGCACCAGCACATCATAATCAAAGGCGTGCAGGGGTTCACCCACCTCAAGCATTGCATAATTCGTCACGTCCACGATGTTGTTGATCGGCCGCATCCCTGCCAGTTTGAGCCTGAGCTGCATCCAGAATGGGCTCGGCTTGATGTCAATATCCTGGATCAACCCCAGCACGAAGCGCGGGTTCAGCTCAGGATTGGTGATCTCAATCGAAGCTTTGCCGGTGATATCGGGTCCTTCTGCCGGCAATTGATAAAAGTCTTCAGGGATGTGCAGGGTTACCCCGGTGAGCGCGGCAACTTCGCGCGCCACCCCCAGAATATTGGCCGCCCGGGCAATGTTGGGTAGGATTTTGATATCCAACACGGCATCGCCAAGGTAATCTGCCAACGGGACGCCCACTGGTGCATCGCCATCCAGGATGATCACTCCTTCATGGTCATCAGATATCCCAAGCTCTTTTTCGGAACAGATCATCGAGTAGGATTCAATCCCGCGGATTTTTGCGGGTTTGAGCGTGGTCAACACCTGACCGGGCTGATGCCCATCGTAAATCTTCGCTCCCTGCCGGGCGTATGCCACTTTGAGCGGTTTCGCAAGCATCCCCAGTCCTTTATAAGGATACAAGTTGGGTGCACCAGTAAGCACCACGTGCTCGCGCTCTCCATCATACAGCTTGCATAATACTAGCAGGTCGGCATTGGGATGCGGCATCACTTCCGATACCGAAGCCGTGACGATTTTGTCAGGCTCCCAGGCTAACCCTGAGTTTTTGGTACCGCGGCTGTCAATAGCAGCGCCTTCTTCACTGGCTCCGGATTGCGGTAATGGAAGGCCAATATAAGTCACCTGCTCCACTTCCAACCCTGCCATGGTCAGTCTCCGGGCAAGCTCGGGGATTGGAATGGTAATGTCTACGAAATCTTTTAACCATGAGATGGGGACAAGCATTGTTACCTCCTAAAACTGTTCCAAAAACCGCATATCATTCGCCCAAAAGTTGCGAATATCTTCTATGCGGTGTCTTAGCATCATGATTCGCTCAGTGCCCAGACCTGCTGCGAACCCTGAGAATTTATCCGGATCATAACCGCCATTTTGCAACACGGCGGGGTGAACCATGCCACAGCCACCGATCTCTAACCAGCCGCTCCATGAACATACCGAGCAACCTTTACCGCCGCATATCAGGCACTCAAAATCAAATTCTGCGCTCGGTTCGGTGAATGGGAAGTAAGACGCCCGGAAACGGGTGCGTATATTTTGACCGAATAGCCGGTGGGCCAGGTCACCCAGGGTTCCTTTCAGATCGCCCAGGGTGATGTTTTTCCCAACTGCCAGCACCTCGATCTGGTAGAACTGAGTTTCATGGCGTGCAGTTACTTGCTCATAGCGGTAGCATACCCCTGGCAGGATTGCCCGTATGGGCTCGGGGGTATATTGCCGCATCACGTGGATTTGACCTGGTGAAGTATGTGGACGCAGTGAGACGTTCGCCATGCTGGTGTAGAAAGTATCATACATATCCCGGGCAGGGTGATTGGGCGGCATGTTGAGCAGGCCGAAGTTATACTCATCTGTCTCTACTTCTGGAGAGCGGTACACCTGGAAACCCATATCAGCAAATGCCTGGATCACGTTACGCATCGAAATGGTGGCCGGGTGAAGCCGCCCGATTGGGATGGACCTTCCTGGCAGGGTCACATCCAGCTTCTCAAACTCCAGGCTTTCCTGGAGCTTTAATTGGCGTACAGCATCCAATCGGGTAGTATAAGCGGCCTCCAGGGCATATTTCACCTCGTTCGCGCGTTTCCCGATGACTGGTCTTTCTTCCTTCGAGAGCTTACTCAGCTGGTCGAAGACAGGCATCAGCGGTGCAGAACGCCCTAGGTAAGCCACACGCCATAATTCCAGGCTGGTCTCATCCTGGGCGGCTTCCAATGCCTTGAGCGCCTTCTGTTCAATCCGATTTAGTTCTGCTAGCATGGCCACCTCCAACATCGAAAATAAAAACTCCCGCCCGGTTAAGGGACGGGAGGCGTATCCCGCGGTACCACCCTTATTGATCACTGTAGTGACCCACTTCAACCGACGGCATTAAGGCTATCGGCTCCCATGATAACGCCTGGGCTGCGTTCCACGCTACTAGCATTCACCGCATTCACGCAGACGGCTCCCGAGGGAACTTCACTGAAACATTGCCAGGTGGGGTCTCAGTCTGTGCCCAACACTTCCCTGTTGGTTCCGATCCAGCTACTTTCCTCGTTCTCAGCATTTTATCTTATTGTCCCTATTATCGACAATTGTGATGTTCTGTCAAGCCTAACTTGCTTCCGAACAAACCTATGACAATAATAAAAACCAGTTGTCATCGCGGAATCCCCCCAGCCCTTGGGGGGAGAATCCCCCTGCTTTTGGGGTGAGCCTCAAGTGTCCTTCTTGCGGAACACAAATGCTCTCCTTGGGCGCCTGCCCCGATTGATATGAGGGGTGGCAATCTGCTCTTTATCCGTTACGCTCAATTAATACATTACCCGTGAGAGTATAGGATGCATTATCCGAGTTACCATCTGTACCAACCTATACACTTGGAGCGCTTCCACCTCAACGCAGAAAAAGGTGTAAGATCGATACTAAAATGCATCATTTATTTCCGTTCTGCAAGCCGGGGACCAATTAACGGGTATAATCTGTCCAATGAGCTTGCGCCAACTCTTAGCCACAATTCTAGGTATCTGTCTCCTTCCCATTTTGTTCTCAGCCTGCAACGCCACCAGCCCGGTACCCACCGGCACGGTTGCAGTGGTGGAGATTACTTCAACAACAGTCAGCACGTCTGAGCCAACCGTCACCCCCGTACCACCTACAGCTACACCTGTACCACTTGCAGCCGTAGTGAATGGGGAGGGGATCAGGTTGGATGAGTACCAGGCCGAGCTCGCACAGTTCCAGGCATCAACTACCATAACTGGCACGAAACTGGCAACCGATACGAACACAGTTGTGCTTAATGAGCTGGTAGATCAAACTTTGTTGGCTCAAGCTGCGGCTGAGGATGGTTATAGCGTTGATGATACTTTGCTCCAATCCAGGATCTCTGCCCTGGAAAGCCAGCTCGGAGGAGCCCAAGCGTTGAAAGACTGGCAGTCAGCACACGGCTACACGGAGGATACTTTCACATTGGCACTGAAACGGTCTATCGGTGCGGCCTGGATGCGAGACCATATTGCAACAGCAGTTCCTGAGACGGCGGATGAGGTGCATGTGCAGCAAATCCTACTTCCCACCAAAGCCCAGGCAGACGAGGTTTACGCATCGCTCCAAACGGGAAAGGATTTTCAACAAGCTGCCTCCAAATACGATCCGTTGACCAACGGTGATCTGGGATGGTTCCCTCGTGGTTACCTGAATGACCCAACCATCGAAGATACCGCGTTCTCACTGCAGCCTGGTCAATACAGCCAAGTGATCCAGACGGTCGTTGGATATCACATCCTGTACCTGCTAGAGAGAGATCCGCAGCATCCGCTCCAACCTGATGCCAGGAGGGTGCTTCAAGTTACATCAGTTCAGGACTGGCTGAGTGAGCGCAGGAAGCAGAGCGATATCCAGATTTTGCTGCCATAAGCGGCTCTGACCGGGGAGAAGAACGATGGATTCTTATGAAGCTTTACAGGCGAAAGGTCCTCCGCAACCAAAAAGACCCAGTGCTCGGGTGTGGAATATCCTCACCGTTATCGTCTTGGTCACATTATTCTGTGTCCTATCATACTTCATATTGATCTTTCTTAATCCCGACAGCAGCCTCAATCCGTTCCCACCCCCAACTTTGAATCCTGCCTTATACACTCTGACACCCACCGTTACACCCCGCTTTACTCTCGTACCTACGTGGACGTCAACGAATATCCCCGTTACGCCTATCAAAACGCCAGTACCCACCAATACGCCTGTTCCATCTGATACACCACTTCCTCCCACTGCCTTGGTTGAAAATGTTATCTCAGTTGAGCCAGCCATGGCACAGGTCTCCCAGAAATATACCTTTACGCTCCAACAAGGCAGTCCATCTGCCATTGCCGGGGCTGATTTCCACGCGGGAGGTGGCTGTGATTGGTCTGGTGTGGCAGGTCAGGCAGTCAGCTTGAACGGTGAAGCCGTGCGGGGATTATTCGTACAGTTGGGCGGTTCCATTCCCGGGGTGGGGAATGTGGATAATCTGGTCATGACTGGCTTGGCGCCCCAATACGGTCTGGGCGGTTTCGAGATTACCATGGCTGATAAGCTTGTCGCATCCAACGGCACACTGTGGATCCAGCTGCTGGACCAACAAAACCTGCCATTATCCGATCGGATCTATTTCAACACCTTCGATGACTGCCAGAAAAACCTGGTGGTTATCTATTTCTCTCAACTGCGCTGAATAGAAGCTGAGTTTACGCGATCAAATAAGCTGTAACCTAGCGCGGGAACCTATTTTTCACCCCATAGAGTCTTCATAAACATAGCGTCATCTTCCATGATCGGGCTTTCGCACAACATCCTCCCCTGGCAATGGAAAGCTGAGAGAGCTTTGAATAAATCTTCGATGTTCAGGTCAGATTCCTTGAGTGGCAGGTGCTGCTTCTCTCCCTTTTCTCCATATTGGATGCCTGACAGGTGAATATGCAGCCGGGTGAGTGAATTATCTCCTAAAGCTTTTGCATACTGCTCAAGGATGTGTGAAAATTCATCATAAGTGTTGATCGATCCATCCCCTGGTCGGGCGTGTAGGTGGGCGAAATCGATACACGGCTCGACTCCCGGTAGCGCTTTAGCCATCGCCAGTGTATCTTCCAGCGAACCGAGCATAGCCGATTTACCCATAGTCTCAGGGCGCAGTGTCACTGCGATCCCCCCTGATTTGAGCTCCTCCTGGCAGCCTTGTAAGCGCTTAATCGCAATAGGCAAGACCTCCGCTGGAGGATTACCAAAGTAGGAACCTGGATGAAAAATGATGTCCGTTGCCCCAGCCAGGCTCCCATACCTGGCCGCGTCCATCAAACGCTTGCGTGAATTAATCCATTCCTCATCGGTCGCATTTAAATTGATGAAGTAGGGCGCGTGAATGCTGATTTTAACGTCCTGCTCACTTGCACAGGCATGGATCGCCGCACAGGTCTCTTCGGTCACCCGTACAGCGCGCACCCAGCCCAGCTCCAGTGCGTCTAAGCCTATTTCTTTCATCCGCAGGATGGCGCCCACGCTGCCACCCGGTTTTTTGGGTGTGGAAAGGGGTGCGCCAACGGTTCCAAAGCGGAAGGAATTCGCCATAATAACATCCGATCGTTTTAGTGATTATAGTTATTTTTAGTTGAAAATATGGAGCGAATGATTACAATCCGCTTAGAATAGTGATTTAATCGCTGCCCATAATGGTGGTCCCAGCACCAGCAGACCGATCGCCACACTGGCGAATGCTGCAATTAGTACCGCCGCTGCGCCAACATCCTTACCCACTTTAGCCAGCTCATGCTGTTCGTGGTTGCTTGCTAGGTCCACCACTGCTTCTAGTGCGGTGTTGAGAAATTCAGCGATCCATACCATGGCGATGGAAAGTAGGATTAATGCCCAGCTAGTGGTGGAAATATGCAGGATGAACGCCATCAGGATCACCGCTACACTGACCACCATGTGGATCCAGGCATTGCGCTGCGTACGGATAACGAACCACCAGCCGGAAAAGGCATTGCCGAATGACTTGATGCGCGACCTCAAAAATCCAGATTGCCGGTTCGACATGGTCATATCGGGCTCTTTATACCCAAACCGAGCTGCGCTAAGATGGCATCTTGAGTGGCCCACATCTTCTTTTTATCCTTGGGCTCCTCGTGGTCATATCCCAAAAGGTGCAGCGTCCCATGCACCACCAGCAGTTGTAATTCTTCCGCCAACGGGTGACCTTCGGCGGACGCTTGTTCCCGTGCACGCGGGAGCGATATAATCACATCCCCCAGATACAAGCTGGATGTGTCTGGGTCAACTTCGCCGGACGGGAACGAAAGCACATCCGTAGGCGCGTCCGTCTTGCGATATTTTAAGTTGAGTTCTTTCAGCAGATCATCATTACCGATAACGATACCCACATCAGCATTTTCGACTGTTTCAGTCGATTTAAGCGTGATCAGCACCGCCCGCACCAGGCTGGATTTCTCCCCCGGAAGCCTTACACTGCGTTTTACCTGGATCGTGACCATATGGTTCAACGATTAAAGATTAGCTCTCTTCACTGGTTGGGGTCGGATCAAGGTTGGGTGAGGCGGGAGGAGTGTCGGCATCTGGGATGCGATATGACACTGGTCTGGTAGCCACTTCGAGCTCAGTTTTAGGGTATTGGATGCGTGGATGGTAGACGCCTCTCAAGGTAGACGTGAATGAGTCGATGATCTCGTCCAGGTCCCGGAGTGTCAGCTGAGTTTCATCCAACTCGCCTAGCTCGAGCTTGTCCTTGATCACACTTTTGATCATCGTATTTAGCTCATCCTCATCCTTGGGTTTTTCAGCCCGCATACGCGCTTCGCAGGTATCTGCCAGCATCAGCAAGGCAATCTCACGCGTAGACGGTCGAGGACCGGGGTAGCGGAATTTGTCCTCATCGACGGCGTTTTTATTCATCCCGGCGAGCACCAGCTCACGGGTATATTGGTAACGGGTTATTGTGGTGCCATGGTGCTGTGCGATGAAGTCAAGCAGCTGCTTCGGCAGGCGATATTTCCGTCCCAACTCCAATCCGTCTGCTACGTGCCTGATGATGGTTGCAGCGCTGGTTTCCGGGTCAAGGTCATTATGAGGGTTGATATTCCCGGGCGGTTGATTCTCGATAAAGAAGAAGGGATTGAGCAGTTTCCCGATATCGTGGTACAAGGCTCCCACCCGCGACAGGGTTGCATCTGCACCGATGGTTTCCGCAGCCTGTTCGACCAAATTTGCCAGCACCAGGCTGTGTTGATAAGTTCCGGGTGCGTTCTTCAGTAGCAGCTGCTGCAGAGGGTTATCCGGGCGCGAGAGCTCGATCAGCTGCAAATGAGAGGTCTTCCCGATAAATGGCGATAGGAAATAGTGGAAGATCAGACCGATACTCGCAGACGCTATCCCATTGATGGTTGCTGCCAGCGCCAGGGTGGTAATCCCGACCCAGTCTGCGGTGGGTTGAATAATGCGATAGGCGATGGCGACAATGGTACCAGAAGCAGCGATTGCCGCGCCTGCCCAGAAGAATGACGTCAACCTCTCCGCTTTCCGCAGGACGAATACCCCAAACAGGCTGGCCAACAGGTAATAAATGGTCAACACCTGGGCATCAGGCAGACCGATCGGGATCAGATATGCCAGGGGTATAACCGTGATCAGTGCCAGGTCAGCCGAAAATAGGGTCGAGATGGTCAATGCAAAACCCATTACCGGGTATACATATGGGATTACCGCATGACCCGGGATCAGAATGCGGGCGATGACCAGGAACAGTAAGAAAAGCGTGATGAGTAGGGTCAGCTTCCTTATCCCCATGCTGCCAGTGAAGACTTCTGGGTTGCGGCGGTAATAGATAATAAATATCGCCGCAGTGATCAATGTTAGCCCCAACGAGCTGACGATATCCTGCCAGCGGTTGTTCGGTTGGGAGAGCCCAAATCGCTGGAGCGCTTCGAAGTCAGTCGATGTGATCACTTTCCCACCCTGGATGATGATCTCATTGGTCATGAATGAGCGCGTGATAGGCACAACGCTGCTACGTGCTTGCTGTCTTGCGGCTTCAGTTGCTTGACCATCATACAGACTGTTGGGGACGACGAATGCTTGGACCAACGCGGTGATAATAGCCGATTGGTCTTCCGGGAATGACAGGCTCACCAGGGTGGGGATATTTTGATCCACCGATATCAGCTGGTCCTCACGGATTGGCTCACGCATCACCTGATCCAGGACGGTGGTGGCTTCCTGTGAGATACCCAGCCAGCTGGAGGCGCTCAACGATAAGATGTCTACGATCGTGTCACGGCTGAGCAGAGCATATTCAATCCCGGCCAGATCGCTGATCTTCTGCTCCTGGGTGGAAAATCCATCTGCCCTCACTGTATTGATATAAGCCAGCGTGTTGCGCAGCGCTTCAAGCTGCTGCCTGGCGATGTTTGTATCCGCAGGTGAGTAGACTAATGGCACTTCACTCGCGGCTGCATCTTGCTGGCGGGCAGTAAGGATCTCACTCGGATAGGTGAGGGCACTGGGCGCTTGGATGTCGTATGGGGCTACGTCACCAATTCGCAGGGGGGGTTCCGAGAAATCCTGCAGGATCGGGATTAATTGTGCCAACAGGATGAACCCACAAAAAAGCAGGAATATCAACCCAAGGAAAACAACACGCCGGGTAAATTTGATAACGGGCACTTTTTACTGTAACAGCTTTCGCACTGCGGCACTCGCCTGATCGCCGGTTGCCCGGCCTTGCAGCCTCGGTATGAGGATTTTCATCACCTGGCCCATCTCCCGTATGGAAGTAGCTCCAGATTCTGCGATGGCAGCTTTGGCCATGCTTTCCAATTCTTCCGGTGACATGGCAGTCGGCAGATAAGTTTGTAAAATCTTAATCTCTTCCTCAGCCTGAGGGATAAAGTCAGGTCGGTTTGCTTTTTCAGCATCCGCGATCGTTTCTTTGCGAGATTTTATCTCTTTTTGGATGATTGCTAGTGACTCGGCCTCATCCAGTTGGCCGATTTTACTGACTTCAGCCAGCTTTATGGCTGTTAATGCCATGCGGATGGTGCTTTTACGGGTTTCTTCTCCGTTGCGCATGGCGTCTTTCAGGTCAAATTGAAGGGTAGCTTTCAGATCCATTGGTTCGTGCTTCTTTCACTAATACAGATCGAGGGATAGATTTTTATAGATTATATCGTATCTTAATTAGTCTACACCCCAAAGTGTATCCGCTGCGATTTCGCCGGTTAAGCAATCCTGCTCAACGCTCATGATATGCACGTCCATGATCTGGTTGCGGCTTGGGAAGGTGGAGATACACCGCACCCTCAGGTAATTATCCGATAGACCGCTCAGCTGCCACCGACCCTCCTCGGTTGGCATCACTTTTTCCCACAGCACGTTTAAGTTAGATCCAACTTGCTTTTGGCGGAACGTGTCGGCGCCTTTCTGGAAGATCTGCCGCATCCTGGCATTTCTTTGCTTGGCCACTTTCGACGGGATCTTTTCCGGCAAGTTGATTGCCGCGGTGCCTGGTCTTGGGGAGTACGTGAACACGTGCCCGTTGGCAAAGTTCAGCTCGCGCACGAATTCTCTGCTCTCAATGAATTCCGCATCGGTTTCGCCCGGAAACCCGGTGATGATATCGGTGGTAATTGCCATGCCGGGGATCGCCCTGCGTGCCTCCTGGATTAGCTCGGCATAAACCTTGGGTGTGATCTTGCGTCCCATGCGCTGCAGGGTCGATGCACAGCCAGACTGCAGCGGCAGGTGTAGGTGACGGCACAAGCGTGGATTGCTCCATAGCGCAAAGAAATCTGGCGCGATGTCCCACGGCTCCAGCGACGAAAGCCGCAGCCTGGGACTGTCGGTATCGTTCAGGATTGCTCTCACCAGGTCCTGGATCATCAAGGGATTGTGGAAATCGTACCCCCATGAGCCCAGGTGGACGCCGGTGAGCACGATCTCCTGACATTCACCCTCAACGGCAGAGCGGACATCCGCCAGCACGTCCTCGATTGGGCGGCTTCTGCCGGCTCCCCGCGCTAGTGCAGTGATGCAGTATGTGCAGTGGTTGTCGCACCCATCCTGCACCTTGATGAATGCTCGCGTCCGCTGGCGCCTCCCCGGGATTGGCTCCCGCCGCAGGGACGTGTGCTCGAAAGACGTAATTGGGAGGTTAAGCACTAGTGGAACCAGGTTATCCTTGCTCTGGTTGTCAATCACCTGGGTCACACGCGGTAACGCGGCCGCTTCTTGCGGGTTGAGGCTCGCATAGCAGCCTGTAACAACAATATGCGCGGCTCCCGTTCGTGCAGCCTGTCGAATTTTTTGGCGTGAATCGGAACCAGCCGCTGCAGTCACTGTGCAGGTATTGATCACAATCATGTCGGCGCTGTCAATCTCAGACACCAGTGTATGCCCGGAAGAGCGGAATTGACGCGCATAGGTTTCAATTTCGCTCTGGTTCAAGCGACAACCAACCATATCCAGGTAGATCTTCATCACTGTACGTCAGCTACCGGTTTATAAACATAATAGTTGTCGAAGAGCACGTCCGTCCCCGGCGTTGCGAATGTTCCCCCGAGTAAGCCACCATTGCCGGTGGTGTAATCCACATCAGTTTCTTGGTCCACGAGCGAGCCATTCACGTATAGGGTGAGGCTCGAGCCCACACAATCAAACCGGATGTGGTTGGTGACCGCCCCATGACTAATCAGGTCACTTTCGAGCATGCTCGACTTACCGATCGGCACTGGCCCTGCGTCGGTCATTTTCATGATGCCGTAATAGCCATCGCTGCTTATAACCGCAAAATAAAACCGCTTTCCATCCAGAAACCGGCAGATGACCCCAAATTCGTTATCATCCGGACCGCCGTTCTTGGTCGCATCTACCTCGATGCGCATATCAACGAAGCTCTCCTTTCCAGGGTTGGCCCAGACGTTGTAGCTGGTCTCATTCACCATGATGCGATATGCCGCGTTGTAATAATCTGTGGTAACTGAATTGTTCGAAACCTGGTCCCATTTTTTGCTATTGTTGGAAAAATCATCTGAAAACAGAACGTTACTCGGTTTATTCTGCGTGCCGGAATAGGCACAGGCAAGACTGGCGAATATTAACAATATAAGTATGGAAATAAAACGCTTACTTTTCATCAAATCTCTGTCTTAGGGGAAGTAATACGCGATCATTCTGGTTGCCTGGGCAGCTGCCCATGAACCCGGGTCCTGCTTAATTGCCAGATCAAGCCATTTTCTGGCCAGGACGGGCGAATCCTGGTAGAGATAAGCCGTTCCCAGGTGCAAATATGCCGGGGTGAAACCCGCGTCAGCATTGATCGCCGCCTGGGCGTAACTTGTGGCAGAATAATAATCCTGCAGCTCGATCATCACCCTGGCCATCAGGTCGAGTGACGTCGCATCATTCGGGTTGAGCATGATCGCCTGGCGGGCAGCAGGGAGCGCCATCTCACGGATCTGGATCTGGTTTTCCAGGGCAAATTCTGCCTTCAGGCGGTAGAAAATCGGGTCCTGCGGGGAAAGCTTTATGGCTTTTTCGAAAGCTGATTGGGCCGCAGGCAGGTCACCCGCTTTGGAAAGGATGTTCCCCAGCTCAGTGCATAAGTAGGGGTCATCCGGGCTGTTTGCGATTGCCTGTTCGAGGTAATGTTGTGCCTGTGAATAGTCCTGCTGGCGCTCCCAATAGAGCCCCGTGAATGTATTTGCAAGCACAGACCTGCCGTCAAGCTTCAGAGCCTGCTCCAGCTCATTTAAACCTGCCCCAGATCTTGAGCCGGTTTCCTGCATATTGATTTGTTGTTGCGCTTCACCCAGGTAAGCCCACGCATCGCTATAGGTGGGGTCCAGCTCAGTAGCTTGCTTGAACGCTTCGGCTGCGTATACCCACTCGCCCGTATCTGCCAATTGTCGCCCGGCGGCCAGCAGGGTGTAAGCAGGCTGGTCGAACAGGCTGGCAGTGCGGATTTTGTCATACAGTTCCTGCGCATTCTTGGTATTGGATGGGTCTATCTCCACTGCTTGGGCTAAAAAGGACACGGCTTTGAGCGGCTCGGTGATAGCATACAGTTGTCCTACCTGGTAGTAGAGTTTGACCTCCGCTGGATTGAGCGACAGGAGCGTTTGCATCTCGCCGGCTGCCGCGCTGTAGTCTTTTTGCTCAAGGTACAGGTCAGCCAGCCGCTGCGTAGCCTGGATTGAATCTCCCTGGTCAGCGACTTCTTTCCAAATTGTCTCTGCCTTGGAGGCATTCCCATTCTGGTAGTAAGCATCCCCCAGTAAGATCAGGTCGTCCGTGTTGAGGTGGCTTAGCGTCCCTGGGTGCTCGAGATACTTGATCGTTGACCCGGCATCTCCAGCCTCGAAGGCTGCATGGGCTGCCTCAATATTGAGCCCAACCCTCCACGGGTAATACTGTGCGATGTCAGCTAAGCTGGTCGCGGCAATGGACCACTCTCCCGAGTCGAGGGCCAGGCGTGTATTCTTTAGCAAATTGCTGAGAGCGTGCGGCACAGAACCCAGCCCCAGGAAGGCGATCAATATGCTCACCAACACAATACGGAGATAGAGGAATACGCGGGAATCGATATTCACCAGGCTTGATTATAGTGCAAAAGGCTGATGAGAAAAAGTTAACTCGGCGTTCAGACTTTCTTGGTAGGGTAGGGGAATATTTGATCGAAAAGAGGTTTTGTCAAGAGTCTTATCTGATAAATAGCCCTTTGCTATCCGTAGTGGCGCAGGGGATGATTTCCGAGTATTACTGACTAATTCCTCCCCTGCGCCCATACTTTCAGGCAGCCCTTTTTCAGATAACTCTCCCCATCCATGCGTGCTGGGTGGGGGCATTCGTTGTCGAACCTAAACGGTTAAAAATATTAAACGCTTAGTTTCCGTTAAATCGAGATGCTTTATAATGTAGCCATCACACTTATTCTGGAGGATTTTTATGGATTTCGCATTGATGGGTGAACACCGCATGGTTCAGCAAATGGTCAAGGACTTCGCCCAGACGGAAGTCGCGCCGGTCATCAAGGAATTCGACCGGGCTCAGGAAATGGCTCCTTTCATCCTACCTCGCATGGGCAAATTGGGCATTCTGGGAATCTGTCTACCGGTCAAGTATGGCGGTCAGGGCATGGATTACATCTCCCTCGGGTTAGCCTGCGAGGAATTGGAAGCGGTGGACAGCACCCTGCGCGTGATCTTATCGGTGCACATTGGTCTTAACAGTATGGGATTGCTCCAGTGGGGTACCGAAGAACAGAAGCAGCGCTTTTTGATCCCCCAGGCCAGGGGCGAGAAAATTGCCTGCTTCGGTTTAACCGAACCCGGCGCAGGCTCCGACGTGGCCGCCCTGGTCAGCACAGCCCGCCGAGAGGGTGATGAATACATTCTGAACGGTGAGAAGATGTGGATTTCGCTGGCGACGAAATCCGATCACTGCCTGTGGGTCGGCCGGACGGATACGAAATCGAAGGACTCGCATGAAGGTCTCTCCGCATTTCTGGTTGAGCTGAACCGGCCGGGGGTGACCACGGGTGATCTTCATGGCAAATTGGGCATGCGCGCCGGCTCGACCGGGTGGATCAACTTCCAGGATGTCCGCATCCCGGCTGATCATCTTTTGGGTGAGCTGGGTGAGGGCTTTAAGATCGCCATGTCTTGCCTGGATAACGGTCGTTATACGGTAGCATCAGGTGCTACCGGGTTGATCCGAGCCAGCCTGGAGGCGAGTATTAAATATTCGAAAGAGCGTAAAGCCTTCGGAAAAGAGATCGCCAAGTACCAGCTCGTCCAGCAAAAAATTGCCCACATGGTGCAGTCGTACGAGATGGCGCGCCTGCTCTACCTGCGTGCCGGTTGGATGAAGAATCAGGGCATGCGTAATACCCGTGAAACGTCATTGGCGAAGTGGTTCGCCACCGACGAATCCTTCAACGCCGCCTCCGAGGCCATCCAGATCCATGGGGCCTACGGTTACAGTGACGAGTACGATGTTGAGCGCTTCCTGCGCAATTCGCGCGGGGCGATCATTTATGAAGGCACTAGCGAGATCCACCAGCTGATCCAGGCCGGCTATGCCTTGGGGCTCCGCGAGGACACTCCCTTGCGCTGCGAGCTGCCCGCCTACAATCCCGACGATTGGCAGTAAAAGCCAGGGCTACCCCAAAAAAGAGCAGACCTTTTTGTTTCGAAACCCTGGCATGTAATTAACTAGTTCTTTGCTTCAATAATCCATCGGTCTAAACATTTGTCAATCATAAGCAACTCATTGTCATTCGCGAGCCATAAGCGGTCTTCTTGCACGCCTGACCCGAGTGAAATGAGGGGTTGCAATCAGCTCTTTACTGATTTGACTCAAATAAAAATCTTTCAAAGACTGTTGAAACAGGTTTTTCCAAACTTTTATCCTTACCTATGAAACCTGTATATTCAAACCAAACCGGGATAGTATAATTAAACTTGCAGCGTGTAAATATTTTTCAACAAAGGTTGTCTCCATCAAGGATTGGGATCTATTGCTCATGCGTAATACCATACTGCTATTTATGCTATTTCTCCTGGTTTCTTCTGCTCCTGCGTCTGCAATCGCTCCGCAGGATGACTTGGCGTGGGAGCCGGTCGTTACGGGGATCGAGTATCAACAATACACATTACCTGACCCTAATAATGTCTTCGTAGTGCGCATGGATCGAAGTAACCCCACGCTGACGCTGGAAAGCACCCTTGGTCAGGGAAAATTAACCTATGGCAGAGAAACGGTCAGTAATATGTATGCCCGCTATGACCAGGCGCTCAGCAACTGGGGAGGCGGAGCCAATCAGCCTGGCTGGGGGATGCGCAGTCAGGCGGTGGTCGCAATCAATGGCGCCTATTTCGATTTTTATAGTGGTGGTCCCAAGGGCGGGCAGGTTCAGTCAGGTTGGTACGCCAAGCGTTTTGATGATCTGGGCGGCGGGAGTGGTTTTGCTTGGAAGCTTGACCGCAGTGTATTCATCGGAAAATGTGTTTTCCATCGCCCAGAAAAGCAATCGATCACCTACCTAGCGACGGGGAGTACCCAGCAGATTGCACATGTCAACACTCAACGAGGAACGGACGAGCTCGTCTTGTTCACACCTCAATACGATAGCCATACCGGCACAAATGACTCGGGTGTGGAAGTGCTCGTCGAGATGACCCGTCCCACCATGATCTTACCCTCTCCGGCGAATGCCTCCGGGATTGTGCAGGAAATACGTGCCGATAAAGGGAATAGCCTGATCCGGTTTGATTCGATCGTGCTCTCCGCCAGCGGCACCGCCGCCCAAACATTGTTGCAGAATGTCCAAGTAGGCAGTACAGTGGGTATTTCGCAGGAGATCACCTCCTATGAGGGTAATTGTGAGACACCCGATCCGCTCAGCTGGACCAAGACTTACGCCAGTATCGCCAGCGGCTATGATTTCCTGAAAGATGGACAAATCGTGGATTATAGTGACGACCCTAACGCCACCGTGCGGAACCCGCGCACTGCTATTGCATTTAATGGCCAATATATATTCTTTCTGGTCGTCGATGGTCGAGATACAGATCTGAGTATTGGGATGTCCATTCACCAGTTGGCTGTGTTTGTCCGGGATACTCTCGGAGCCACCTGGGGTGTGGCGCAGGATGGGGGTGGATCTTCGACCATGGTGATCAACGGTCAGGTGGTAAATAACGTCCATTGTAATAATAGTTTTGCTTGTATAACCACTAACCTCATCTTTCTTCCACTAGTCAACCAAAGCAGCCAAAATGGTCAATCCGGTCAACCAGCTGCGAGCGAGATTTTCCCTTCACCTGCGGGCGATGAAAGAGCTGTGGCGAATGGGATGATGATGGTCATCGCCCAGCCTGCCATAACCTCTACTACTTTTTTGCCCGGTGACCCAGTAGCAACAATGGTGGATACCGAGGTGTGGTTAGGACCCGGGACGAATTATGCCAGCATCAGCGTAGTGGCAAAGGGTACCCAGGGTAGTATTGTGCACAATATAAATGGTCTGGATGGCGTGCTGGCAAAGTCGAGCTATTGGTGGTATGTAGACTTTGGTACTGTCGCCGGTTGGGTACCTGAAGGAGTGCTGGCGCACAAGTGAGCGGAATCAGATGCGTAGGTTAGGTCAGATATCCATTTGCAACACGGGTAATTAGTCGGGATTCAGATATCGAACCCCTATCTCACTTCGATTCTGTAAAAGTACAGTTCTGGGCCTGGTCTGGTACGAAACCATTTGGGGTGATAAAGTATACGAATGGCACTACATCTGCACAGATTTATGGTCATGACGTTTGTTTTTTGGATGGTGCAATTTATAGATTTAGTTATGATTACAATTGGGACGTTAAAAATAACATAGATTATCCATCGATTCAAGAAGCCATGAAAGCGATCTGTTCGCAATACCAGAATCAACCGGTTCACTGGAACAAATTTGATGACACTGATACTGATGCCATATTCTCTGAAAGCAAGACGTAAAATTCTATCGAGAGTTTAGAAAAGTGTGGTAATCAGATGGAGAGTGGGCAAATTAATTGGTGATGATAACTGCTCTTATATATAGCATTTTTGAAATCGATAAACCATCACAATTGAAGCGATATACTGCAAATACGCATTAGGACCAATTTTTAAGCGACTTAAGTGTTAGGGTGGCCTCTCTCGTCGAAAATAGCAGAGGAGAATAAAAATGAAAAACATTACGAAGCTAATTTCTCTATTAGCTTTTTTGATGTTATTGGCAGCTTGTAATACTTCTCAACCGTCTGAATTAGTGCCAGTAAATACTGCTGCTCAGACCAATGTATTACAAGCAACTAATACGTCTCTGACTACAAATACACCATCACCTTTTTTTACACGTCCTGTCACAATTACATCAGGGCCAACTGACACGCCTAAACCTACAAATACCCCGAAGCCAACTAATACACCTAAACCTTCTGCTACATTTACACCAACACAGGTCCCAATCATTTTGACAGGTTCAGGTGATTCAGTGGTTGATGTTTCGTCATGGCCAGCAATTCCAGGATTGATAATTGTCGAGGGTAATGCCGGGGGTGGATATTTGGGTATTGTCCCGTATGATAAGAACGGAAATAGAATGTCTTCGATCGTCAACACGACAGACCCTTATAATGGGATATGTCCTTTTAACTTTGATAATAAATATGCCACACGGCTTGAAATTAAAGCGACTAGTAACTGGACTATAACAATTGTTTCTCTCTCACAAGCCAGAACGCTTTTAGTACCCGGCACAATTGAAGGTAGTGGTGATGATGTAATAATAATAACTGGTAATCTACCCGACCTTGCCACAATTACAGGAAACTCATCAAGTAATTATTTTGGTGTAATTCCATACACAGCAGATGGAAAACGGCAATCCTCACTTGTAAATGCGACAGAAGCTTATCAAGGAACGGTTGTTGTTGATAGAGATACTGCCATTATTGAGATTAAGGCTACAGGAAATTGGTCAATCGCTATAACACCGGCTAAGTAGTTTTTGTACCCTGCAATAGTGCCTATTTCGAGATTGTTCCACATTGGCTGTATGATACGATAAAATGTGCCTGAATTGGAATTGCCCATCAAACCGCTAGATTATGATAACCGCTTTTCTTAATAACAATTTAAGTCCTAATAGTTGGTAGGCATTACAGGAAAAAAAACATGCCTAAAATCAGGAATGAAGAAAAAAAATTTACCTTCGTAGACTCTAAATTACAGGATATTTTTATCAGAGAGCTATTTTATCTTTGCTATCATATTGAGAAGACCGCAGATTCCTTGTTTTCTGAATATCAGGTTAGGAGTGATGAAGTGTTTTTTAGCTCTAAGATGGAAGGTCTAGACCTTGTGTATTCGCTGCTTTCATCGGCGGCCAAAGTGCAAGAGTTAATTATTTCTTATGATAAAACTACGCTTCATTTAGATCGAGCCAATCACATTAAAAGTATTTTAAAAGGTCTAAATCTCAACGAAGTTTATAATAAGAAGGTTAGAAACACCGTAGAGCATTTTTCCGAATACCTTGATGAAGCAAATAGGAAACATACTTTATTTAATAGCTCCCAAAGATACTTTGTTGCATTTAATATGATAATATCTCATTGGGAGCCATTTAATTTAGCGGGTTTCCCTTTTAAACTTTACAAAACTCATCAGCTAGATTTGCCTTTATATCCGGTGAGAATCTATATTGCCAGTGAGAAGAGATTTTACAATATGGATTGGTCGATAAATTTGGATTCCTTGAGGAATGAAGCGCACTTAATCAAAGAATACCTTAGTTCACAAAAATTATTTAAAGAAAAATCTCCAGAAGATTGGGTCTCAGGGTTGATCGTATGCTAGGACTGAGAAGTGCATCTAACAATCAGTTCCATCCAACAAGAAACCCGCAAACTTGAATCATGACGTTTATACATTCATTCCTCATATAAACTATTTTAGAGCAATTTATTAAAGAACCATCGCAATTGAAATTGGATTTATTATCGTTACGGCGCTAGTCTAAATCATGGCGGTGTATATTAAACGCTTGATAGCTTTCGAAAAGACATAATCTAAAATCATCCCTTAACTGGAATTGAACCTTAAACCGAAAGGTTAACAGCATCAAAGGGAATTTGACAATTTCATAGCCCAATAGAATGTAAACTTACGTTTGTTTGGTCGCAGGTCCGAATACTACCGGGCCCACTTTTGCGCAAGTTCTAATGCGAGATCAATGTTTCAAAAATCTCAGCACATAAGCTAAGTTCTTTTGTATTCTTTATATTATTGCGAAATTATGATGGGTGTTTTATACCAGGAGTACGTCATGTCTTCTCTCGAAATCTTCTGCCCGGCCTCCGTCCACGAGGCCATTGCCATCCTGGAAAAGAGCACGATGCCGGTCGATTCACCGACCCAGCGTCGCTACCGGACCAGCGATCACTTAAGCACCACCTTCGCTTCAGGTCGCCGAAAACCGGAGTGGGTTTGGGCTGCCCGAGCCGCGGACGGCACGATTGTTGGTCATGTGGCCGCTTTGTCACAGTCAGGCCAGGTGCCGGAAATACTTGAGCATTTCGGGCTTCCCGTCGATCCTGAACAAGCGAGGGAACTTATGGCTCATGCCACAATCGCTGCGCGTTCTCTTGGTGTCAGTGAGGCGGGTATCTTTGCGCCTCCCAGTTCCACAATCGCCGATCCGGCTTTGCAGCCATTAGTTGGCCCGTTGTGCAAAGCCGGATGGAAGCTACTCGTTGAGCGCAGACACTACGAATTCGAGCCGTCGCCGGAACTGGGGCAGGGACCCGAGATCCGGCTCCGGATGGAACAACTTCATGACCCAGCCGATCCCCGTCTGGCTGCTGTGCACCGCGAAGTAATGCGAGGCACACTCGACGCCACCGACGCTGCTGACATCAAGCGACTCGGATTTGACGCTGCCTGTAATAAGATCCTCGCTTCCATGATGAAATATGATCCGGTTGACTGCATCCGGCTCGCCTTTGATGAAGCAGGCGAACCGGTCGGTATGGTATCGGGCATTGTGTTTGGGTCTGGCCGAGCCTACGTGTGGTTTGTTGGGGTTGTCGCTGCTTCCCGGGGCAAAGGCTACGGGCGTGAGTTGCTGGCATGGATGACACGAACGTTGATCGCACAAAATGCCACCACGCTCATTGCTGACACCGACAACGCCAACGTGCCGATGGCCAAAGCATTCTCATCCGTCGGCTGGATCCAGACTGAGACCCGCATTGACCTGGTGCCCGGACCATAACAGTGCGGAGTAGGAATTTAGGCTAGAAAAAAAGAACTTCCGCATCAAAAGGTAAAAATGTAGCCGAACTGGAATTGAGCCTGAATACGCTTGGTTTCAGGTTCAATTCCTGGCTAAAGTATCAAAACATCATTCCGGTCGAGTCTTTCAATGTGTTTGTCCCCCCCAAAATGGTGTTGAGTCAGTCTGAAAACCTAAAAACCAGATGGGTGTGACATTATTTTACTCTATCATTTATCCCCCTTTCCCTCTTGACATTTAGAACATATGTGCTATAATTAGGGTGGCTTCATAAATATTTAATCAATCAAGCCACCCGTATATCGATCGTACTTTGATCGATAAGTGCTGTAATTACTCACCACATCGAACCTTTTATCACAGAACGAATATGAATCTATCGCACAGACCTTTTAATTGTCATTGCGAGAAGAGCGCTCTTTGAATCCAAGGCTTTTTACCAAATTCCGAAGCTCGATGAAGCAATCTGCTCTTTGTTCTATACGTAAGGTTGCAAATTGACAGCTTATTGTGAGTAATTACATTAGAATGGTAATTACTCACCACATTCCTAAGTATTATCCTATTAATCAAAAATCATGTGAGGAAGCCGTCATACACACATGTTTGTATAACCCATCGGGAAAACT
>JBGOXS010000035.1:0-24743 GCA_041479245.1 Anaerolineae bacterium | reverse complement strand
CCTTGGGTTTTCTGTCACCGAACCAATTCGAGGCCCGTGATCACAATTCTCCTTAACTATCTGTCCACCTACTGGGGTGAAGCTCAGTAGATGGAATTTAGGAAAGAACACCACAAGGGTCACCAAGGACACGTCGAACTTCTAGAATTCGAATAGATACGAATGCGCTTTTGGGCTATGGCATAGGCTGGGTATAAGGATTGATGGGAAAAAGACAACAACATCAGCAATACCGGTAAAAACCCAAGGACACATTCATTCAGGAAAACCAATAATTATGCGTTCTTCATCGGGAAAAACCACCCGATGTACGGGTGCGTTTCGCTATAAAGCCATAAATGATACGAACGGGCCTATACCGATAAAGAACGAACGGTATACGAGCGTATTTATTATATAAAACCAAAAAACTGGAACACGCTCATACCGATCTGGATCTATCGGTATACGAGTGCATTTATTGAAAGATAGTTATTGGAATGCACTCTAATCACAGCACATAAGTTCTAATCCACAAGGGTAATTACTCACCATAAGCTGTCAATTTGTAACCTTGCGTATAGAACAAAGAGCAGATTGCTTCGTCGAGCTTCGGAATTTGGTAAAAAACCTTGGATTCATAGAGCGCTCTTCTCGCAATGACAATTAAAAGGTCTGTGCGATAGATTCATATTCGTTCTGTGATAAAAGGTTCGATGTGGTGAGTAATTACCCACAAGGGGTTTAAGAAGATTTAAGATTTTAAAGATGGGAAATATGTTAGCGATTTGGTTTTATGAAGTAGATTCTGGAAGGTATTGAATAGGAGTTATTAACAAAAGACGCCCCATCGGGGCGTCTCTACAAATGTTCTTTATCGATATGGGGAAATGATGCTTTCTATGGGACAACCTTTAGCGCGGCGACCATGCCACTTGTATCGTGCAACAAGCACTGAAAGGTAATATCACCACTAATATCACCGATCGTCAGGGTCCAGCTTTTCGGTCCAGGGCCAAGTGGATCCAATAAACCTGAGCTGAAGACCGTATTGCGGGTTAAAGGCAGGCCTGGATTGATCGGATTGAGCACATCGGGGTTGATGAAAAGAACCGGCGGACCAGGGGGATTGGGCATCGGAATGACGAAGCCGATATCTGGACCGCCGTTAAGGAAGGTGACCGTGTGTGGAGCAAGCATATTCGTAGGACTAAGCATAAAATTAACCGTGTCGCCTGGGTGCACGACCAGCTTGCTGGGGAAGAAGTCCATCAGATCATACTGGCCTTGGGACCAGCCTATCAAGACGGTGTAGCTTGTGGTGCCATCGGGGTTATGCTGCGGCGGTGGTACCTTAGACATCGCTTGTCCGAACAATCCATTGGCATGGGCGAGCTGTTGTTTTATCAGAAGGCCCGCCTGCTTTGATACAGTTGCTGGGGAAGGGATATTGGCCGAGGGTGCTTCAACGACAACCGTTCCAGACATCATCATGCCATGAACGAGGCATAAATAGTTGAAGGTGCCTTGCTGAGTGAAGGTGAGGCTGAACTGGGTCGGATTACCCGGGTCGGTAGACATGACACCCGAATTGGCATAGGTTTTACCGTCATACATGCCGTTAGCAGGAGCGCTGGGGAAAGCAGCCTGCGGGTTGAGCATTAAACCTATGGGTGTGAAGCCGTTGGGAGTGGGCACGAGGAGAGGGGGTAGATCCGCGCCAGCCAGGAATGTGACAGTGTGGATCTCATGGGTGTTCTGCTTCCAGAGAACCGTATCGCCCACGTGAACATGCAGTGTGGCGGGGAAAAAAGCCATTACGCCACTAGCGCGGGAAACGTTCTCCGCGCCAACCAGGACAGTATACGTCTGGGCTGAATTAGCAAATGCGGTGGTGGGCATTGCCAGGCCAGTGAACAGAAAAGACAGTATTACGATTAAACTAAAATTTGGTAACCTTTTCATTAATTTCCTCCTATTGAAAATCAGATTTGAATTTGTGTGGATAAATTTTCCCCAGTCGCACATATTCTAACCTTTAATTTCAGAAACTATGTAAGTATATGATTAAGACCTAATGAGTATCGTGTTACGATGCTTTTCCACTTCAATCCATGACGGTTGCGCAATCTTCATCACACTCAAAATATGGAGATATAGCTGAAGATTTTTATATAAAAAATAACGCTCCGAGAAGGATTTACGTGCCTGGTTTAAGGTGCCGTCCCGGCTCACAGCGTCCAACCCAGGTTTCTGTCAGCCGTGCACTATTCCTTGAGCGCTTGGATTGCTAATGCAACCCCCTGGTCAATGGGTAGACTTTGACCCTCAGAATAGGCCTCATCCCATAAATTGGCGGTCATCAAAGATTGGACTTGATTGATGGCTGTTTCATAGAGCATTTTTGAGTCAGCCCAAGCAAAAATACCCGGCGTAGTAACAAATGGCACGGTGGCCCCACATAAATGAGCTGCCAGAGCCATCTCAGAAGTTTCCTGCTGTTGCGCCTCTGGAAGATTCTTCGATCGCTTGGCAATCACAGCGGCCATCCCAACCATAGAGATAAGCAAGACTCCCTGATTCCCTACTCCATTTGCCATAGTTAATGCTTCCAATAAATAGAACCCTGCCTGGTCAAGCTCATCCTCCATGAGCAGAACATGGCCAAGTGCATTCAATGCCCATGAGAGGCTGAAGGTGTCACCGGTTTGGCGAAGGAGGTCGACAGCCTCCTGGAAGTTCGAGTGGGCATTGGTGAGATCTCCCCTGAGTATTGCCATTTGTCCGAATGACATCAGGGAGGGCATCATGCACCAGGGATCACCTTGTTGTCGCGCCAATTTTATACTCTGATTGCAGAAAGACATGGCCCGGTCGAGGTCATCCTCATACAGTGCGATTTCACCTAACCACGACAATGCTAAAGCCTTGGACCATTGGTCATCCGTTGTTTTAAAAAGCTCTATACTATCTTGAAACATATTGGTCGCTAATGAAAGGTTTCGAGAAGTTGCTGCCACCATCCCCCGGACGAGCATGGCAAAGGCTAATAAGTGTTTATTTTCCTGCGTACGGCATAATTCCAGGCTCTTATCAAGGCTGGCCACTGCGGAGAAGTGATCACCTTGCGTCCAGGCAAGTTCACCAGCAAAACAAAACAAACCGGCACGGATAGCAACCGGTGTTGATTCATCGCACAGTTCCAACATTTGAGTACACCATTGTCGACCTTCAGCGATATAGCCACTGAATTGCCAGAACATTCCAATATAGATGACGATTTGTTGTCCGATATCAATGCATATCTTTGTTGCGTGTACCCATGCCAACACAGCGCGTATATTTCCGAATTCCTGAAGCATAACCTGTCGCCAGCGAACCCGCTCAACCGAACGGATGAGTGGTTCGACCTTTATGACGAAGTTAAGGTAATACTGGGCATGCTGGCAATGGATCGGATAAGCTTCATCAGTTTCTTTCAATCGTTCGAATGCATATTCATGGATCGTATTGAGCATTCCGAAGCGCGGTTGATCTTCATTTTCCTAAAGCAGAGTCACCAGGTTGTTGTCAATCAATGAAGCTAATGTATCATCCAAACATTGGGCTAGATCACCATTAATATCGCATACCGTTTCTGCAGCTTCCAGCGTCCAACCGCCAATAAAAATTGACAGTCGTCTAAAAAGCTTCTTCTCCCCGTCATTGAGCAGGTTATAGCTCCAGTCTATTGCACTTCGCAGCGTGCGTTGCCGCTCGGGGAGGTCGCGCGTCCCGCCATGTAGAAGCTCGAAACGATGTTCCAGGCGGGCAAGGAGCCCATGGGGAGTAAGCAACTTTATCCGGGCAGCGGCAAGCTCGATAGCCAGCGGCAGCCCATCCAGGCGATAGCAAACCTCGGCTATGGCGGGAGCGTTGGTATTCGTCACGGTGAAATCCGGCTTTACTGCTTGAGCGCGTTGGATGAACAACTCAACGGCAGCATATTGTGAGAGATTGGGCAGATCGTTGAATTTCTGTTGGGATGGAACCGTTAAAGGTGGAACTGGAAGTTCTTTCTCGGCACGCAGGCGCAATGGAGTCCGGCTGGTGATGACACATTTCAATCCTGGGCAAGTTTCGAGCAATTCTGCCACACAAGGCGCAGCTTCCACAACCTGCTCAAAATTATCCAGCAGCAGGAGCATCTGTTTGTCACGTAAATATTCCTTTAGCATTTCGGCAATAGGCCGGCTGCCAGGGGACTCACGAATACCCAAGACTTCAGCAATGGTTGAAATTACCAGATCAGGTTCGCTAATGGGTTCCAACATGACCAGGTATACACCGTCCTTGAATTTATCGAGCATTTCCAACCCGATTTGTATCGCCAGTCGTGATTTGCCAGTGCCACCCGTGCCGGTCAAGGTGATTAAGGCAATGTCATCTCGCTGGAGAAGGTCGCACGCGGTTGCCATTTCACGTTCACGACCGATGAGGGGATTACGCGGTATTGGAACATTGGTTAGCAGATGTTTTCTTATCTCAGTTGGCGGTTGCTCATTGCGATTTATGGTTTCAAACTGTTCGGTCAGCAAAAGTGCAAGGTCGTTCTGGACCAGTTCTTCCAACTCCGCCGTAGTTGAAAAACTTGTATAGCAGCTTGAATTATCGTTCTTGATACGGTCCAGCAAACCTGCTAGAGCAGGCTCACGGTCAGGCGCCGGATTCTTGATGTAGATCAACCTTGGAATCTTGTTTGACAGATTGTACTCATCTTCCAACCCCGAAATTTGCGAGTCGGGTGCAACCCAGCCATAACTTTGCCAATAGATGCCGATAAAGATCTGACTTTGGGAAAGATAAGATTGATATAGCTTTTGTGGTGGATGTGGACGTGCGCCAGATTCGAACATAACCGGAGCAAGGCGCAGCTTGACAATAGACTGACGCACGACTTTACGTTCTTCAGCCAGCTCTTTCAATGTTGAACTAACAAAGACACGCAGGCGATAATCCGGGGTACGGATAATCATTCAATATATTCTATACCCAATTACTCGGATTTTCATTACTCTTTCATTAATAACCAGGAGCGGGGGGTAGACGGTATTGGTAACAATGCCAGGGAGCACCGCTCACGTAAAGATGATGTTAAAGGTTTATATCTTCGCTTCCGTTCGGCTTTGAACGAGCATTCCTCATGTTAATCGAGCCGAACAATCCAGCAGCCAGGCTAGCGATGCCACCGATCGCCAGACCCCAGCGGTCACCGATGGATGGGATATATCAGTCTGAGAGAGTGTGTGAAAGATCAAGGGTAAAACGAAATATGGAAGGCTGAACCTGGAGGAGTTAAGGCTCTCAATGGAAGTACTTCCATAGATTACTTTTCATCGGACATACGGAGATGGCAGGAATAATATCCTATTAATGCACCATTTTTCACAAAATTGACTTTCAGCAATTTTAGCCTATAATAATATTGAATATCTCCCAAAGACAAACATCGTGGGCGGAAATCGGGAACTATATTTATCCCGTTCAGGCGTTGGAGATCGTGAATGCCGCCGGCAGAAAGCCTGCGGTTTTTGGTTTTAATTTCAAACAACTGCGATCTACGACTGTTTACTTGGGCGGATAAATTATATCTGTATGAAGTTAATCTGAACAGTTGGGGAAGATATGGTGGTAACAAGAAAATTCAAAACCAAAATGGAGGAAAATTACAATGAAATACCTCGTAATAGGAAAACCAAGACCAATTCCACTTCCACCGGACCAAGCAATCAATCTCTATAAGGCTGCAATTGCCTGGGCAGATAATCAGATCAAAAGTGGCAAGGTCGATTGCCTTTACACTTTCCCAGAGGGGGGTGGGATGGCCATAGGCAATGTAAACTCGCAAGAAGAGGCTTTCGATGCGCTGCTTTCCTACCCGCTATATGGCTTATTTGATTGGGAGGTTGAAGCGCTGGTCGACTGGAAGCATGCTTACAACGCGGTCATCGAGATGTTTACGAAGATGGGAGCAAAGTAAGCGAGATAGTGTGTCGACCTTTGATATTAATCGGACAATCTGCGTTACCACCATGTTTGTAGAAGAGAGCTGCCAGTAGAGAACAATGAATAGGCTGGCAGCCCTCTTTATTTTGATGTAAATTGAAATGAGAGGGCTGAACTCGAGTCGCCCCTAAGTAAACCTATTTCTCGTCACCGTTAGATGAATTGGAATGGGAATTCCGCAGATTGATCCACCCCAGCAGCCCAGCAGCCAGGCCAGCAATGCCGCCTATCGCCAGACCCCAGCGGTCACCAAATGTTTGGGCAAACCAGCCGACGATGGGTCCGCCGATGGTGGTGGAGCCCAGAAAGGCTATCGACCAGAATGACATCACCCGGCCGCGCATTTGGGGAGAGCTAGACAGCTGGAGGATGCTGTTCCCCAGGGAGGTGAAGTAGATCGAGCATGCGCCGGCAAACACGAGGATAAGCCCCGATAGGAAGATAGTGGGCATTAGGGCGGCAGCCAGCACGGTGGCACCGAACAGGAAAGCGGCGGCAACCAACAGGGTGGGGGTATTCCTGCGCTGGCTGGCGACGGCTAGACCGCCGATGACAGCGCCAAGACCTAAGGAGGCTGACAAGTAAGCAAGACCGCTAGCACCACTGTTGAAGGTATATTCGGCCAGCAGGGGCAGGCTGACCTGGAATTCGAAGGTCAACATGCCAATAATAGCCAGCATCAACAGGGTATCGCGCAGTATGGGTGTAGTTCGCACGTAGTTGATGCCCTCACGAAGCTGGCCTTTTGTTTTCGGTAGAGGTGGAGTGACCTGGAGCTCGCTCGAGCGCATCAAGGCGAGCATGATGACGACTGCGCTATAGGATAGGCCGTTGAGAATGAAGCAGGGGGCAATGCCGATGGAGGCGATCAGGATGGCGGCGATGGTGGGGCCGATGACGCGGGCAAGGTTCACCAGGGTGGAGTAGAGGGTGATGGCGTTGCGCAACTTGTCTTCGCCGACCAGCTCTATGACAAATGTCTGGCGGGCTGGGTTGTCAAAAACATTGACCCAGCCCAGAAGAAACGCCAGGACGTAGACCATCCATAGTGTGACCGTATTGGTGGCGACCAGCACTCCGAGAATGAGGGCGAGGAGGCCGGCAGCCGACTGGGTGAAGTAGAGCACGGTGCGCTTGGAGAAGCGGTCAGCAGCCACCCCGCCGACCGTGCCGAATAACAGGATGGGGATTTACTGCAAGGCAGAGACGATCCCCAGGGCGGTGCCGGAATCGGTCAGCTTGAGCACCAGCCAGGCCTGGGCGATGCTCTGCATGAAGGTGCCGGAGGTGGAGATAATCTGACCGATATAGTACAGGCGGTAATTGCGTACCTCGAAAGAGGTGAAGGTGTCGCGGCTGAAGCGTTTGAGGGATCCTATAAACTCAGACATGAGCCCAAGTATACTCTTTGGGGGTTTAAGTAAATGTGGAGGTTATTTAAGATGCGTATTAAGGGAAGACGCCGAACGACCCAGGTAACCTATTGGGTGATCAACTCGACCTACACATCCTCGTTATTCCAGAATTTACGATCTAAACGACATATTCGGATGGGAGGATTAAGAATAATCTAATTCCTTGAGCATTTGAGGTCCACCGCCATAACAGGATGGAAGGTGCAGTTTGCTTCGTCGCACTGTTCGCTCCTTCCCCAGAAAAATCAGGGGGATTCCGCAATGACAGATTAATCCAGGAATTAACCATACCGGGTGCAAAAGAGACCCCCTCAATCCCCATCCCGCAGGTGCATTCAGGACTCGTTTTTCTGACTTCGGAAAATAAGGAGAAAACTTCTGACCGGGATCAACGATCCCAATCACAAAAAGCGGACGGGTCCTAAGCCCATCCCTACAGATAAAATACGTTTTATCTGTGTAAATCTGTGTTTATTAGTTTTATGGACTAAGTAGTACCTGGACGCTGGAGAGGTGGTCGGTGCCGGGGATACGCGTACCGCTCTCGCTGACTTGTAATCGTACCCAGGTGGGAGAAACCACCTGGTAGGGCACCTCAATGGTGTAAGGCACGTAGTTCCCGTCGGGTGAGGCGGTGACAAACACTTCATTGTAGCCCACCACGGTCCCATTAGGGGTCACCAGCTTGAACAATATGACGCCTGAGTCGGGCAGGGCGACTCCGCTGACGATCAGCGTACCACCCTGGATGAGCTGGTTCTCCGTGGGCTCGCGGATCACAATCGACTCGGTTTTGGGAGAGGGCGGATTGATGCTGCTTGAGCCCATCGATAGCAAGATCAGGTCGACTGAGTTGATCGATACCGACCGCCCAAATGTATCCAAAACACTAATCCTGAGCTGACCAAGCTCTGATACGCGGGTCAGCTCGAACTGAATGTCCTGGTCGAGGTACAACCAATCAATTGGATTACTTATAATCCTCTGCAACTCCTTGTAGAGGTTGCGCGGCTCACCTCCAGGTTGGAGAGGTTCGATCCAAAGCTCTATAAGGTAGTTCCCCGATGGTTCCGTGTGCAGGTTGGCAGTCAGCTTGAGCGGCGAGGCCACCTTGGACATGGGTCCCGGTGAGTTGATCTGCACGCCAGCAGGGGGTAGGGTGGGCGTGCGGGTGACTGTGGGCGTGTGCGAGGCACGCGGGGTGGCGGTGGCGCTTAAATCAGGGGTGCGAGTGGCGCTTGGAGCAGGGCTCATCGTGACAGTCTGCTCGAATGCCAGGGGGGTGGGGCTATTTTGGTCCTGGGTGATGAATTCATCCGGTGTCGAGGTTGGGGAGGCAGGTGGGAAGTCTGCCGCAGTTGTCAACAACTTCGGTGTGGTTGACGGTGTGGATGTCTGCCCGGCGTTGACGGTCAGCTGGACCACGGTGGGAATATAGTCCAGGGGCAGGGGCGTGGGGATGGGTGTTTCGGCGATGTTCGAACAACCCACCCCCAATACAATCAGGATCAGGGCAGAGAGGGCGAAGATGGATCTTCTCATAATTCCAGCGGCGATGATGGGCAGGTATCGTCCTCTCTCACGATATGTATCACAGGCCGTATATGTCGCTGTATTTCTTGGTGAGGTAGCGCATGTAAGGCGACGGGTCGATCTTGGAACCGGTCACACGTTGGATGAGCTCTTGCGGTTCAAACATGCTGCCGTGTTTGTGGATCTTCTCGCGCAACCAGGCGAGCCAGGGGTTAAACTCGCCCCGGCGGATCTGCTCCGGAAGGTCGGGGATATCCTTATTGATCAGCTCCCACAGCTGGGCGGCGATCAAGTTGCCTAGAGCATAGCTTGGGAAGTAGCCAATCATCCCGCCCGACCAGTGTACATCCTGTAAGACGCCGTTGGCATTATCAGGTGGCGTGATCCCCAGATATTCCTGGAAGCGGCTGTTCCATGCTTCGGGCAGGTCCTTTATCGCCAGGCTGCCTTCCATCATGGCCATCTCCAGCTCCATGCGCAACATGATGTGCAGGTTGTATGTGGCTTCGTCGGCCATAATACGGATGAGGGAAGGCTGGACCTTGTTGATGCCCTTGTAGAAAGCTTCCAGCGGTAGATTGCCCAGCTGAGAGGGGAAGTACTCCTGCAGACGGGGGTAGAAGTGCTGCCAGAAGGGCAGGGAGCGCCCGACGAAGTTTTCCCACATGCGGGACTGGGATTCGTGCAAGCCGGAGGATGCCCCACCGAGGAGGGGTGTGCGGTCAAGCGATGGGTCTGCCCCCATCTCGTACATGGCGTGCCCTGTCTCATGAAGGGTGCCGAATAGGGCGGGTGCCAAATAATCTTTATAAACGCGAGTGGTGATGCGCACATCACCCAACCCAAAGCTGGTGGAGAAGGGATGCAGGGTTTTATCTTGCCGGCCGTGGGTCCAGTCATAGCCCATCTTGGTAATGAGCTCCACGCCAAAGTCCCACTGTTTCTGCTCGTCGTAGGCGAGGTGCATAAATGCGTCATCCACCTGCGGGTGACCGGCGATTTTTCGGATCAGGTCCACCTGCTGGGGACGTATGGTGTTAAAGATGGCTTTGATATCGGCGGTCTTCAGACCGGGCTCGAAAATGTCAATAAGAGCGTCATAGACATGATCATAGGGGGCAAAGTACCCGGCATAGCGGTGTTCGAGATCGAAGATTTTCTCCAGATAAGGCTGGAAGGAGGGGAAATCGTTCTCAGCACGGGCCTTTCCCCAGGCTGAATAGGCCTCCGTAGTGGCCTGGGAATACTCCATCACCCAATTGACAGGCACCTTGACCTCTTTATCATAGTGACGTTTGGTCACTCTCACATAACGAGCATCGAAGGAGTCAGGGTCGAGCTGGGATACGTAAGGCTGGAGGTCGTCAAGCAGCCTGCCAATCTCATCCGAGACGAGTTTGATGTGGGCAATCTGCTGCAAGGTGGCGAGCTGCTGGCCGCGGTTCACCGCCCCACCGGAGGGCATGTACGTCTGTTGATCCCAGCCGAGCAAGGCAGAGGCGGCATACAGGTCGAAGATTTCAGCCATACGGGTTTTCAGCTCTTGAAGTTGTTGTTCGGGTAGCATAGAAGTCCTTTGATCGTGAAGATTTGGTATAGTTTGGCGTTCACGGGATTCTAAAAAAAATTCGTACCGGACTGCGCCTGCATTACATATGAAGCCGGGGTCAAGGATCTCGGCTGCAATTGATCACCAGATTGATAAATTATACGATCTTCCAGCGCAAGGGCTCGCCGCGCAATGCAGTGAGCACCTCAGAAGCGATATCTTCGGCGGCGCGATCCTGGGCTTCCTCGGTTTGGGCGCCGATATGAGGTGTGACGACCACGTTGGGATGAGCAACCAGGGCAGTGAGCCCGGGCGGTTCAGCAGCGAAGACGTCAAGCGCGGCGGCCGCCACCTGACCCGATTCAAGCGCGGCTAACAGAGCGGTCTCGTCGATGATCCCCCCACGGGCGGCATCGACGATGCGCACGCCGTGTTTCATCTGGGCGAAGACCTGCCCGTTCACCATGCCCTTCGATTCGGGAGTGAGCGGCAGGTGGAAGGAAATAAAGTCTGCTTTGGCGAACAGCTCAGCCAGCGATACCGGCTCTGCGCCGCGTTTACGGATCTCTTCCGCAGGGACGAGGGTATCGGACCCGATAACGGACATACCGAGCCCTTTGGCGCGGGCGGCTAACGCGGTGCCAATGTTGCCCATTCCAACAATGCCGAGCGTCTTGCCGGTGAGTTCAATGCCTTCGAGCTGTTTCTTGATCCACAAGCCCTGCTTCATGGTGCTGTCTGCCTTAGGAATCATGCGCGCCAGAGCGAACATCATCCCGACCGCCAGCTCGGCTACTGCTAGAGAGGTGGACTTCGGCGCATTAACCACCGTCACGCCGCGGGCGCGTGCAGCCGTGAGGTCAATATTGTCCACACCCACACCGGCGCGCCCCACCACTTTGAGCCGGCTGGCAGCCTCGATAACTGCCGGGGTGATTTTGGTGCGCCCCCGCACCACCATGGCATCATAATCACCTGCCACTTTCAGCAGGTCATCGGCAGAAATATCGGGCTTGTTATCCACCTGGGCAACGGAGCTCAGGATTGCGATGCCCTTGTCGGAGAGGCCATCTGTGATAAGGACCTTCCAGGTTGCCATAGAATACCTCCTTAGAATCTGAGCTGATGGGATTGAAGTTAAGCCAATTTTACACCAAAAGGGATGGTGGATGATGCAGGAGGAGTTTCGTCCGGTGTAATCATGATGATGGGCACTTATTTATGAGGTCAAAATATTGGGAGTGTGTTAAACTATGTGTGTAGGTGCATGATTAATTGCGATATGCTTTAACTTTTTTTGCTCTTCGCTAAACCAGGCATCATTCAGATTGGTTAACGGAGTATATGCTTAAACTTGAATAGATCAACTTTATGAATGAGCTGTTGGGTTTCGCAAAAAACGCTCAATCCGGTTTGAGAAAAAACCGGATGGCCCCAAACTACGATATAACGTAGATATACGAGGCATACTTCAGGGTGGTCAATCAGGCAAGAGAAAGAACTGGATGACCCCAGTCTACCGAATAACACCAAGATCTTCATGAGAGCCTTCGAGAGATGTAACCATGAGATACGATTTTGACCACGTGCCAGATCGCCGACCCACAGACAGCATCAAGTGGAACAAGTATCAAGAAGATGTAATTCCTTTATGGGTCGCGGATATGGATTACACGGCTGCTGATCCCATCCAGAGCGCTTTGCGGGTGCGCATTGAGCATGGGGTGTATGGTTATCCCGACACTCATTCCAGCCAGGGTATGATCTCGGATCTGCGGGATGTGCTGGTGGAACGGTTGTTAAAATTGTATGACTGGCAGATCTCACCGGATGATTTGATATTTCTCCCGGGAGTGATCACGGGCTTGAACCTGACCTGCCATGCGGTGGCAGAACCTGGTGGGAATGTGCTGGTGCAGACGCCGGTCTACCCGCCTTTCCTCAACGTGGCCCAAAACACAGGGATGGAATGCAATGATGTCGAGCTGGAACATCGCAGCGATGGGCATTATGAAATCAATTGGGACACTTTCGAGGACCGGTTAAACAAGCGGACCAAGCTATTCATCCTGTGCAACCCGCACAACCCGGTGGGTAGGGTGTTCCGGAGAGACGAGCTGGAGCGCATGGCGGAAAGCTGCCTCCGGAATGGAGTGTCGATCTGCTCTGATGAAATCCACTGTGATCTGTTGTATAAGGGGAAGAAGCATCTCCCCATCGCTTCATTGGACCGGGAAATCTCCAATAACACTATTACCTTGATGTCTCCGACCAAGACCTTTAATATCGCCGGGCTACAGTGCTCGTTCGCCATCGTGCAGAACCGGGAGCTACGCAAGAAGCTGGAGCAATCGATGAAAGGGTTGGTGATGTGGGTGAACTTGATCGGGTTGACTGCAGCCCTGGCAGCATATCAAAATGGGCAGGAATGGTTGGAACAAGTGCTGCACTACCTTGAAGGCAACCGGGATTACCTGTCTGACTATGTGCGCGATCAGCTGCCGATGCTGCAGATGGTCAAGCCCGAAGGGACATACCTGGCATGGCTGGATTGTCGCAATTCCGGCATCTCGGGCAGCCCGTACGAATTCTTCTTAAACGAAGCCCACGTCGGGCTCAACGATGGATCTACCTTCGGCAGTGGAGGAGCAGGATTCGTCAGGCTCAACTTTGCCTGCACCTGGGTGCTGCTCACCCAGGCATTGGAGCGGATGAAATCTGCGATTGAGCAGGCGGCCGATTAGCCTGACTTATTCGTAGCGCAATGCTTCTACAGGCTCGAGGTTGGCAGCGCGGTTGGCAGGATATAGGCCGAAGAATAATCCCACAGCAGTGGAGAACAAGGTGGCGATCAGGATTATATCGATGCCAATGGAGGGGGTGATGGCAGCATTATTTGCTTTAGCGATCTGCGAGACGATAATAGCGATGCTGTAGCCAAGGATTATACCGATCACGCCGCCGACCAAGCTGAGCACAGCCGATTCGGCCAGGAATTGGACCATGATGTCCACCTTGTGAGCCCCGACTGCTTTACGCAAGCCAATCTCGCGCGTGCGCTCCGTCACCGAGACCAGCATGATGTTCATGATCCCTATCCCGCCCACCAGCAAAGAAATCGCCGCGACACCTCCTAGGAATATAGTCAGCACATTCGTGATGGTGCTGGCAGTAGAAAGGAAATCCTGCTGGGTGAGAATGGTAAAGTCATCGGCACCGATGGCGGTGCGGTGGCGGGTGCGCAGGATCTGGGCGACTTCATCACTGGCAGCTGGCACTTCCTTGGGAGAGACGGCCTCTACCAGGAGCAGATCCACCTGGTCGGATACGTTATGATGGATCAGCCTTTCTTGGGCAGTCGAAAATGGCACCATGACCTGATTATCAGCATTGGAGAACCCCGAACCGCCCTTGGATTCGAGCACACCGATCACACGGAACGGCTGCCCTTCGATGCGGACGGTTTCGCCTACAAGGCCTTCCTGACGACCGAAAAGCTTGTCAGCGACTACTGATCCGAGAAGCACCACTGAAGCCCGACCCAACATCTGCTCCTGATTGATAAACTCACCCTCGGTGAGGTTGTACTTACGCACAGAGGCATAATCGGGGGTCACTCCGGTGATAGTGGTGGTGGTGCTTTCACGCCCGATGGTGACCTTACCATTATCCTGGATGACGGGGGCAACCTCCATGACGGAGGGAGCCTGGAATGGATCAGCGATAGCGGCTGCGTCTTCGAGAGTAATGGGTTTTGGGTTGCGCACGTCTTCCGAACCGCCGCGGAAAACGAACACCAGGTTGGTGCCGATACCGTTGATTGATTCGGTAATAGTGGACTGTGCGCCTCGTCCGATGGAAACCATAGCGATAACGGCACCCACCCCGATCACGATACCCAGAATAGTGAGCCCGGCCCGCAGTTTGTTGGCGGAGAGGCTTTCAAATGCTTCGAGCACAGCTTGTCCGATATTCATAGCGCCTGCTCCACTACACCATCGCGAATGCGGATGATGCGCTGAGATTGCGAAGCGATATCGGGTGCATGGGTGACAATGATGAGGGTGGTGCCATGCTCACGATTAAGGCTGAGAAGGAGCTCCATGATCTCTAGACCCGACCGGGAATCTAAGTTGCCGGTGGGTTCATCCGCCAAGATGATGGCGGGGTCATTCACCAGTGCACGTGCAATCGCAACCCGCTGCTGCTGCCCACCAGAAAGCTCATTGGGTCGGTGATGCATCCGGTCAGCCAACCCAACTGATTCTAGAGCAAGGCGCGCCTTCTCACTTCTGCCTTTAGCAACATTGGAATAACGCAAGGGGAGTTCTACGTTCGCCAGAGCTGAAGCGCGGGAGAGCAGGTTGAAGCTCTGGAACACGAAACCGACTTTACGGTTGCGGATGGTCGCCAGCTGGTCGCTGCTCAACCTGGATACGGGCTCGCCGTCCAGTATATACTCACCGGAGGAGGGACGGTCTAGGCAGCCTATGATGTTCATCAGGGTTGATTTCCCTGAGCCAGAAGGACCCATAATGGAGATGACCTCACCCCTGGCGATGTTTAACGAGAGGCCGTTGAGAGCATGGACCTCTACTTGCCCCATTTTATAGACTTTAGTCAGGTTCTCAGCCTGAATGACCCAACCGTTCGCAGGGGCGACCTCGCGGCTGGAAGAGATGCTTTGTTCGGTCATGATCACCTTCCACCAAACGGACCGCCCAGGCTGAATAAATCTTGAGGCGGGTTGAGCACCACCTGGTCGCCGACCTGTATATTGCCACTGGTCACCTGGCTTTGGTTATCAGATGAAGCGCCCAAGGTTATGGGCGTTTCAACCAGCTGCCCGTTATTTAATAGGTAGACCACCTGCTTCCCATTCACTACCCTGACGGCGCGGTTGGGGACGAGGAGCGCATCCGTGATCTGGTCGACGATGATGTTCACTGCAGCAGTCATGCCTGGTCTCACGTCTTGATCAGCATCAGTCAGCTCGACGGTCACATCGAAGTTGACTGCACCCTGAAGCACATCTCCAACCGGTGCAACCTGGCTGACTACACCCTGGTATTGCTTATCCTGGATAGCATCAAAACTCAGCGTAACCGGCTGACCCACCTTGATATTATTGATATCCACCTCAGAGACCATCACATCCACCAGCAGACGATCCAGGTTGTCCAGGCGGAAAGCAACGCTGGCAGGAGTCACCTGATCACCGGGCATGATGTCTACCTCTGTTATGGTGCCGGCGAAGGGAGCGGTTAGCGAACGAGCGTCCACTGTAGTTTGGGCAGCTTGCAAGCGCGCCTTAGCGGATGTCAAATCGTCTGGGTTTGGAGACCGTGCGAGCTCATAAAGTGTGGTAACAGCGTTGTTCAATTGTTGAGTTGCATCCTGATAGGTCGTCCAGACATTGTTGAGATAGATCGCCAGACCATAGACTGAATTGGTTGCGTCGGTAATTTGGGTTTGATCGGCCATAATCTGTGCTTGTAATAATTGGATTTGAGCTCGCGCAGATGTAATTTTGGCATCCTGGGCGGCAATATCAGCTTCGCTCCATACAGCAGTACACCAGTTCAGATTCCCTGTGGCGGTTTGTAATAGCTGATATTCGCGACTATTAGCGATATGTCCTGTGAAATTATACGCATTCAGTGCTGCATCATAAGCTTTCTGATAATCAGCAATCGTGGAATCACTACAACGCTTTCCATTCATCCCGTTGCGCTTATTGACAAAGTCGTTTAGGTTGGTTTGTGTATTGATCAAATCAGATTGTTTTTGTGCCAGGTCAGCCTGAACCGTAGCTAAATCGACGCTGGTATTTAGGGTATCGGTAAGAACCGTGCCGATGAAGTCTTGTGTGGAGGCTTCATAAGCAGACAATCTATCGGACAGCGTATTAACGAGGCCGGTTGTATCTGAAGACAGCCCAACTTGTATCTCATTTTGTTTGGAAAGACTGTTTTGAACGGCAATCTGCAAATCCGCCACTTTCTGAGACAATAAAACATCTCCTGGATGAGTACTGGCATTAGCTTGTGCCACTGTGAGCTCATCCTGCAGCTGGCTGGTGGTGCGCACAGCCTGGTAATAAGCCTGAACATCGATGGAGGAGTTTGCCAAGGGCAGATTATTCAGGGCAATATCAAGGGCTGTTTTATTATCAAACCAATCGCTATATCGATTCAGGTCGTTAGCATTCTGATTGGTGATGATGGCATTCGCCATGTCGTTTTGTGCTTGCTGATATTTGGTGTAAGCAGCTGCCAGAGCTTTCTCAGAAGTGGAAATGCTGGAAAGATCTGGATTGGTCAGGTTAGCTAATGCCCTGCGCGCCGTGATCAAGTCAGATTGAGCCAGGATAATATTTTGAGGCAGGGAGGACTGTGCCAGGTCTGCCAGGGTTTGCCCGGAGGTGATCACCTGGCCCACCTGCGCGTATACATTGTCCACAGTCCCAGAGGTCTGCCACAAGATCTTCGCCGTCTGGTCGGCGCGGACGGTGCCAGTGGCGCCCACCGTGGCAGTCAGGCTGCCCCGGCTAGCAGCAACCGTCTGAAGGCTGCTAATGGTGTTGGCTTGTTGCCTGGCCCGGAAGAAGCGATAGCCAAAAAAGCCGATAATGGCTATAGCCAGGATGAGAAGAATAGTGATAGAGAGTTTTTTCATGATCCGTCAATCCTCACACCGGCGAAAAACCGGAAAGGGAGATTTATGATAAGCATATGCAAGCCAATGGAGTGCCAATCATAACCCAAATCCTTGGAGCATACAATTATAATCTTGCAAGAATCTTACCAGTCTACATGTGACAACCGTCACAAAATTATATGACAATAGGGACTAAAATTTTACCTTTATCCCCGATAATATGAAAATAGGACTGTGAGCAGGAGGTGCTGGATGGAAAAAATCTCAGGTGAATCTTTAGCGATTGATCGAAAGGCGCGGGCAAGGCTCCCTAGCCTGGACATCACCCACCGCCCGGTAGATCAAAGGGTGTGTGACTTTGATGATATTTGCATCCCAATGACACCTGAGGAGGCCATGTTCGAGGCTTCACGCTGTGTGCACTGCCCGGATCCAGCACCTTGCACAGAGGCCTGTCCGGCTCACAACGACATTCCATCCGCCATGTGGCTCATCGAGCAGGGCGAATTCCTGGAAGCAGCAAAGATGTACCGCCAGACAAGCAGCCTGCCCGAATTATGCGGCAGGGTATGCCCGCAAGAACAGCTTTGTCAGGGTTCATGCTCACACGTCAAGTCACACGCGTCTGTATTGACAGGACCACTCGAGGCATACGTCACTTGCTACGAGCGTAGGACGATTGGTGTAAAAGTACCGGTTGGCCAGCCGACCGGGAAGAAGGTGGCGGTCATAGGCGCCGGACCAGCAGGCCTGGCATGCACGGAGCAGCTACTGCAGAAGGGCCATGATGTGACCGTGATCGAATCCAAGCCGGCACCTGGTGGTTTGTTGGTATACGGCATCCCACCGTTCAAAATCCCCAAGGAAGTCGTTTTCTGCCGTGTAGGTGATCTGCAAGACGCTGGAGCAAAGTTCTCCTTCAACACCTACGTGGGTAAAGATATTACCATCGATGACTTGTTCGAAAAGGGTTTCGATGCAGTGTTCATCGGAGTGGGTTCCAACGTCGACGCGCCGATGGAGGTGCCAGGTGAGGACCTGCCCGGAGTATATAAAGCGACTGAATTCCTGGCGCGCAGCAACGTAGACATGGAATTATTACCCGCAGAATGGCGCTCACGCCCGGAGATTGGTAAGAAAGTGGTTGTCATCGGCGGTGGTGACACTGCCTCCGACTGCTTGCGTACTGCGCTGCGCCTGGGCGCAGAGGAAGTAACCTGCCTTTACCGCCGTACAATCAAGGAGATGCCGGGTGGGGTAAAAGACCGCGAGCTGGCATTGGAAGAAGGCGCTCATTACCAATTCCTGACCCAACCGGTAAGATTCATTGCCGATGAGCAGGGACACTTGGCGAAGATCGAATGCATCCGCATGGAGCTAGGAGAGCCGGATGCGAAGGGACGCCGTAAACCCGTTCCAATCGAGGGGTCCAACTTCATCGTTGAAGCTGATACCGCAGTATTAGCCCTGGGGTACTGGCCGAATCCAATTATCGGAGATACCACCCCGGAGCTTAAAACCCAGAAATATGGGCTAATTATCGCCGACAATGAAACAGGTGCAACGTCTCGCCCGGGTGTATTTGCTGGTGGAGATGACGTAACAGGTCCAGACCTGGTAGTTACCGCGATGGTCGCCGGGCGCAGGTCAGCTGCTGCGATTGACCGTTATCTGCAAAGCAAGTGAGGGTACAGACGGATATACAAACGGTTTTCTCATCGATTGACCGTAAAGCCCGTATCCATTTGCCCTCCCGTGGCCTGCCAACCAGGCCAGCGGACGAACGCGTAAGGGACTTTCACGAAGCCCGTGCCCCGCTGGATGGAGAGTGGGCAAAATATGAAGCTTCGCGCTGCATCCATTGCAACGAGATGGCACCATGCCGGCGTGCCTGCCCAGCGGGAAGTGATATCTCGAACGGGCTGTATTTGATTGAGCAAGGTAATTTCCTCGAAGCTGCCAGTGTATTTCGAAAAACCAACTTCTTGCCTGAAATTTGCGGTCGGGTGTGCCCCCAGGAAAAACTGTGCGAGGGGGCATGTGTATTAAATCGTATCGGCGCGCCAGTGCTGGTGGGTGTGCTCGAGTCGTTTGCATGTGAGTATGAGCGGAAAGAAAAGGGCATCGCCATCCAACCAGGTGACCTGACCGGGCGGAAAGTAGCCATTGTGGGTGCCGGACCATCCGGGCTGGCATGTGCTGATATCCTGGTACGGATGGGTCACTGGGTGACGATATTCGACACGCGCTCATACCCCGGTGGTGCGCTGACTTACGGATTTCCCAACTTTAAGTTACCCCACTCCCTGATCTCAGATATCTGGGACAATTTAAAACAAGCCGGGGTGACTTTTGTGGGCAATACTTATATTGGCAAGAAAAAGAAAACGGTGAATGACCTGTTCACCGAGGGGTACGAAGCTGTATTCCTGGGGGTGGGAAGCGGTATTGATGCTCCGTTGGAAATCCATGGTGAGAACCTGCCCAGCGTTTATAAAGCCACTGAATTCTTGATCAGGGCGAATGCCGATAAAAGCCACCTCCCCCCACGGATGCGCATCAACCCTGAGGTTGGGCGGAGAGTAGTGGTGATCGGGGGAGGAGACCCTGCCACTGACTGCGCTCGCACCGCCTTACGCCTGGGTGCAGAAGAAGTGACTTGCCTGTACCGATACACGGAACATGAAATCCCGGGAAGAGCCAGAGACAGGATGCTGGCGATTGAGGAAGGGGCAAATTTTGAATACCTGACCCAACCCGTCAGGCTTATCCCCGGACCGGATGGTGATTTGGCATGGATTGATTGCGTGAAAATCGCTGTTGGGGAACCCGACGAGCTCGGGCAGCGCCACCCGGCCCAGGTGGAAGGCTCCAATATCATCATTGATGCAGACACAGCTATTATCGCCATGGGATATTACCCCGACCCGATCATTACTGCAACAACGCCAGGACTAAAAACGCAAAAATGGGGCATGATCATCGCTGACCGGGAAACTGGCGCGACCAGCCGGTTTGGCGTCTTTACGGGCGGTGATGTGGTTACCGGTCCAGACACGGTGGTGACGGCGGTGGTTGCGGGACGTAAAGCCGGCTATACCATCGATGCATATTTAGGTTAATATAAGCTCATTCCTTCCCAATATTCTCTTCTAAACGTTCTCCTATGAGGAGAAGCGAGATAGAATAAAGTTCCGAGGAGTGAATTTCATGGATATCCCAAGGGATTTTTCGAGTGTAGACCGCAGAGCACGCATGGCGCTCCCTTCGCGCGGGCTGCCCACGCGCCCTGCCTCAGAACGAGTAAAGGATTGGGATGAAGCTATCATCCGCATCGATGCGGAATGGGCACAATATGAGGCCAGCCGCTGTATTCACTGCCCCGACATAGCCCCCTGCCAGAAAGCTTGCCCCGCAAAGAACGACATCTCCTATGCCATGTGGCTGATCGAACAAGGTGAGTTCCAGCAGGCTGCCAACGTGTACCGGCAAACCAGCAGCTTGCCTGAAGTGTGCGGACGGATTTGCCCCCAGGAAAAGCTGTGTGAAGGTGCGTGTGTGCGTGGCAAGAAGGGTGAGGTGCCCGTCCCGACGGGCGTCTTGGAAGCCTTCGCCACCCATTATGAACGGCGTAAAGTAGGTGTTACATTACCGGTGGGAAAGTTCACGGGAAAAAAGGTGGCTATCATTGGGGCGGGACCGGCGGGGCTGGCATGTGCCAAGCAGCTGGTGGGCTGTGGTCATTGGGTGACAATATTCGATGCCCGACCGGCACCAGGAGGCCTGCTGATCTATGGCATCCCGAATTTTAAGCTGCCCAAGAAGGTGGTTTTCGATATATGGGATGACCTGTTGAAAGCCGGGGTGACGTTCGTTTGTAATACCTACATCGGTCCGAAAATCACCGTGGATAAGCTCTTTACCGGCGGATATAACGCCGTCTTTTTAGGGGTGGGCACTACTGTGGATGCTAGCATGAACATCCCGGGTGAGATCCTTCCGGGGATATATAAGGCGACTGATTTCCTGATACGCGCCAATGTGGACATGGATTTACTGCCCCATGAGATGTGTTCGCGACCCGAGGTGGGCAAGAAAGTGGTGGTGATTGGTGGGGGTGACACCTCATCTGACTGCCTGCGGACTGCCCTGCGCATGAATGCGGAGGAAGTGACCTGCCTGTACCGGCGTGGCGAAGTTGAAATGCCGGGCTGTTGTAAGGATCGCAAAATGGCGGTCGAGGAGGGAGCGAAATATCACTTCCTGACCCAACCGGTGCGCTTCATTGCCGGGGCGAATGGGCGCCTAGCGCAGATTGAGTGCGTGCGTACCCAGCTGGGGGATCCGGATGAAAACGGACGGCGCACATTCTCGAAGGTCGAAGGCTCGGATTTCATCATTGAAGCAGACACGGCCGTCATGGCGATTGGATACAAACCTGACCCGATGATCGGTGAGACTACTCCCGGAATACAGACGCACAATTCAGGCCTGCTGATGACGGATGAAAATACAGGCGCCACTCACCGCAGGGGAATCTTCGGCGGCGGCGATATGGTCACCGGTCCACACCTGGTGGTGACTGCCATGGTAGCTGGACGCAAGGCTGCGGCTTCGATCGACCGTTTTCTAGGCTGGTAACCAGGCGAGCTATTAGGTTTATAATTCAGATGTGTGCGCCAAATGGCGTACACATCTTTTTTGTTATCGGATCAGGCATGCACAATACAATTCGCCATTAATTAAAATATGTGCTAAATTCAATGGCTGCAGAACGATCAATCGAGTTTAGTGATGGATTGAGGTCTTAATGGAAATCGGAAACATCGAACAAGTTGATATCGACCAGCAAATGAGGGCGGCGTACCTGGATTATGCCATGAGTGTGATCGTCGCACGGGCACTGCCGGATGCACGCGATGGATTGAAACCGGTGCACCGGCGTATCCTGTATGCCATGCATGATATGGGGATCAATGCTGGCACAGCTTATAAAAAATCTGCCCGCATCGTCGGGGAGGTTTTGGGCAAGTATCACCCGCATGGGGATGCGGCGGTTTACGAATCGATGGCGCGCATGGCGCAGGATTTTTCCATGCGCTATTTACTGATCGATGGACAGGGTAACTTTGGCTCGGTGGACGGCGACCCACCCGCAGCGATGCGTTATACCGAAGCACGCCTTTCACGAATGGCTGAAGAGATGCTGGCAGATATTGAGCAAGATACGGTTGATTTTATCGATAATTTCGACGCGACGCTCAAGGAACCGATTGTGCTGCCGGCACGGTTGCCAAACCTGTTACTTAATGGCTCATCCGGTATCGCGGTGGGCATGGCGACTAATATCCCTCCACATAACCTGGGTGAGCTTGTAGCTGCGATTTCATATTTAATTGACAATAATGAACGGTTAGAGGATATCACCAATGATGAGCTGATCAAGCTGGTGCCAGGACCGGATTTCCCGACCGGGGGATTGATCGTTGGCAGTGATGGCATCCTCCAGGCATACAGCACAGGGCGGGGGAGGATTGTGCTGAGAGGGCAGGCGCATATTGAGGATATGAACGGTGGCAGACAGCGGATTGTCATCACCGAGATCCCTTACTTGCTGAACAAGTCCAGCCTGCTCGAACGGATCGCTGAACTGGCGCGGGAGGGTAAGCTGAGCGATATTTCCGATCTGCGCGATGAGTCTGACCGGCGCGGGATGAGCATCATTATCGAGCTGAGACGAGGGGCACAACCGATGAAGGTGCTGAACCAGCTCTACAAGTACACCCCGTTGCAGTCCACATTCGGAGTACAGATGCTGGCGCTGGTGGATGGTGAACCCAAGCTGCTTTCCTTGAAACGGATGCTGCAGGTGTATATTGACCACCGACAGGACGTAATCATCCGGCGCTCGAAGTTTGAGCTGAACAAGGCGCGAGCAAGGGCACACATTCTGCAAGGGTTGCTGATCGCACTGGCGAACCTGGATGACGTGATTCAAACCATCCGCCAAAGCCCCGATGCGGATACCGCCAAGGAACGCTTGATGACCAGCTTCATGCTAACAGAGCTGCAGGCGCAAGCCATCCTTGACCTGCAATTACGCCGCCTGGCAGCCCTGGAACGTCAGAAAATCGAGGACGAGCAGCGACAGACCCTGGAACGGATTGCCTACCTGGAAGACCTGCTGGCCAGCCAAAGTAAAATCCTTGAATTAATCAAGACCGACCTGCTCGAGCTGGTTAAGAAATATGCAGACCCGCGCCGTACACAGATTGCACATGCAGCCAAAGAAGATTTAAGAGAAGAAGACCTGGTGGTTGATGAAGCTGTGTTAATCAGCATTACCCAGCGAGGGTATGTCAAGCGGGTGGCAGCCAAAACCTTTAAGCTGCAGTCGCGGGGAGGGCGAGGCGTCACCGGGCACACCGCCAAGATAGAGGACGAGGTGATGTTCCTCTTCCCGGCACGCAGCCTGAATACAATTTTGTTTTTCTCAGACAAAGGGAAGGTGTATTCGGAAAAGGCATACCAAATCCCAGATGCCGACCGCGTAGCACGCGGGATACCGATCGTCAATGTGCTTTCAATGAGCGCAGGTGAGACGATCACCGCGGCGGTGGCTGTGCCTGATTTTGTGGCAGCTGAATACTGTACAATGGCAACCCGTAATGGCAAAGTGAAACGGGTTGAGCTGGCTGAGTTTAGCGCAGTGCGACCCTCAGGATTGATCGCCATCGGGCTTGAAGAGGGTGATGAATTGGGTTGGGCACGCCTGACCGATGGTGAGGATGAGATCATCATGGTTACCGAGCAGGGTCAAGCACTTCGCTTTTCTGAAGCAGCTGTGCGAGCAATGGGTAGGGCTGCCGGGGGTGTGAATGGGATCAGCCTAGCGCAGGGAGACCATGTAGCCAGCATGGAAGTGCTGGAAGAAGGAGGCGAGCTATTGGTCGTCACTACCGGCGGCTATGGCAGGCGCACTCCACTCACCGATTACCCACCCAAGGGGCGTGCAACCGGGGGTGTGCGGACGATTGACCCAAAGTACTTGAAGACTTTCGGCACCATTGCGGCGGCGAGGGTGGTGCAACCAGTGGATGAACTGACGATCATTTCTGCAGGCGGGGTGGTGCTGCGAACGCGGGTTAAAGATGTAAAACTGGGTGCCAGGGTGGCTAAGTACGATTTATTGATGTCGCTTGAGGAGGATTACGTTGCATCCTTGGCGAGGATTTCCACAGCTGAACTGCTCATGGCAGGGGTAAACGAAGGGGAGTGAGCGCGGCTGCTAACCTGAAGCGGATATTAGAGGTTTTATCAGACAATCTGTTGAAGGATCATCCGATGAATGGGAGTGAAATTTTCGAAGTAACCAAAAGGATCAATACACCCAGGACGATCGTCATCGTCAGCAACATGAAAGCGACAAAGAAACGTTGTACAGGGGTGAGACCTAAAATAAGACGAGGCTCACTAAACGGAATCTCTTCTGGCTGCTCTTCGCTTTGAGCATCTTCAGAAAATGCAGAATCATCGATTTGCTTGCGGAAATCTTCAAACAT
>JBGOXS010000034.1:0-25873 GCA_041479245.1 Anaerolineae bacterium | reverse complement strand
GCCAAGGAAGACATGGGTCGGGTCATTGGACGCCAGGGGCGGGTGGCAAATGCCATGCGCCTGCTGCTCAATGTATCCGCCACCCGATCTGGCAAGCAGGCTTACCTGGATGTTGAAGATCCTCAATGAGCCGTATCTCGACCGACAAAGCGCCAATGGACGCTGCAGGCTCGCCAATGCCCGGCGAGCCTGCCTATTTAGCCGTGGGCAAGCTTCGTCATGCCCATGGGGTGCACGGCGAGATTTTGATGGAAGTCTATACCGACTTCCCCGAGCGTCTTCAGCCAGAGGAAGTACTTTACCTTGGTCCTGAGACTGGTCAGCTCAAGCTGCTGAAGCGCCGGTCGCACCATGAAGGGCTTCTACTCACCTTCGATGGTTATACTACCCCTGAAGCAGTCGGTGAGCTGCGCAACCAGGTGCTCTATGTGCGCACGGATGACCGCCCGACTTTGGCAGAGGGTGAGTATTATCACCACCAGCTGATTAACCTGACTGTCGTCAGCGATGAAGGAGTGACTATCGGCCTGGTGACGGAGATTCTCGAGACGGGCGCCAGCGATGTGCTCGTCGTCCGACCTGAAACCGGCCCGGAGGTGCTTATTCCGATAGCCGATGTCTTCGTTCAGAATATTGATCTGGATAAACGTGAGATTATCGTGCATGTCATCCCCGGCTTGCTCGCGGAGAAGTCCTGACCGTGCTTGACCCGCGCATGTATTGGGTGGGCTTCAATATGGTCAAGGGCATCGGAGCGGTGCGCTTCAAAGCGCTGCTGGATACTTTTGGAAGCGCCGAAGCAGCCTGGGACGCTTCATATGAAGCCTTGTTAGAAGCTGGGCTGAGCCGGAAAGTGGTTGAATCCTTCCAGCGGGTGCGTAAAGGTGTATCGTTGGAGCAAATTGAGGACCGCATCCATTCCTTGGGCGTAGCTTTAGTTACATGGGATGACGAGGGTTACCCACGCCACCTGAAGGAGATCGACCAGCCGCCGCCTGTCCTATACGTCCAAGGCTCTTTGCAGCCGGAGGATGAATGGGCTGTCGCCATCGTCGGAACCCGCCGTGTGACGTCCTATGGGCGCCAGGTGGCGGAGGAAATGTCCGCCACACTCGCCCGCAGCGGCGTCACCATCGTCAGCGGTTTAGCACGTGGGGTCGATTCGATCGCCCACCAGGGGGCCGTTAACGCCGGCGGGCGCACTCTAGCGGTTTTGGGCAACGGGGTCGATCTGGTCTATCCGCCCGAGAATCGCAAGCTGGCGACCCAGATCATCGAGCACGGCGCTCTGGTCAGTGACTTCGCCCTCAGCACTCCGCCGGATGGGATTAACTTCCCGCCCCGCAACCGCATCATCTCCGGTCTATCCCTGGCGGTGATTATCGTTGAGGCCGGCGTGACTTCTGGCGCCCTGATCACTGCCACCTTCGCCGCCGAGCAGGGGCGGGATGTATTCGCCGTCCCGGGCAACATCAATGCCCCGCAGAGTCAAGGTACCAACCGCCTGATCCGCGATGGGGCACAGCCGCTGCTCAGCCCGCAAGATGTGCTCGAAGCGCTCAACCTGACCATGATCAACGAGCATCAGGCTGTGCGGGTGGCGCTGCCGTCCGACCCGATTGAATCACGCCTGTACAAACTGCTATCCCACGAGCCCAAGCACGTGGATGAGATCCGCCTGCAGGCCGAGCTACCCATCGAGACCGTCTCCGCCACACTGGCGATGATGGAATTAAAGGGCATGGTCCGCCAGGTGGGTGGGATGAACTACGTCGCCGTCCGTGAAGCACCCGAGGCGTACGAAACGTAAGGATTAGCTAGATCATATTTGGTATCAGCAATACTTTTGTTGTTAATGAACCAGGAGGTTTACTTTGGAAGCATATTGTGTAAAATGTCGCACGAAACGTGAGATAACCGACCCTCAGCCGGTCTTTACCAATAATGGTACCCCGGCGACGCGGGGTACGTGCCCGGTATGTGGCACCACCCTGTTCCGCATGGGCAATACTCCCGGCCATGAGGGGTTGATCGCCCCCAAAAAGGGTGATAACCGCAAGGGAAAGCTGGTCATCGTCGAAAGCCCCGCTAAAGCCCGCACGGTGGGCCGGTTTTTAGGCAAAGGCTACACGGTGAAAGCCTCGGTCGGGCATGTGCGTGATCTGCTCCATTCCCAGCTATCCGTGGACGTGGAGCACGATTTCGCCCCCAAATACCGCGTCCCCAATGAAAAGCGCCCGGTGGTAAAAGAGATCCAGGCCCTCGCCAAGGAAGCCGCTGAGATCTACCTGGCTACCGACCCCGACCGCGAGGGAGAGGCCATTGCCTGGCACCTGCTTGAATCAGCTAAGATCGAGCAGAAGCGTACCCAGCGCGTGGTTTTCCACGAGATTACCGAACCGGCGATTGCTGATGCGTTCGCCCACCCGCGCGGCATCGACATGGACCTTGTAGATGCCCAACAGGCCCGCCGTATTCTCGACCGCCTGGTGGGTTACAACCTCAGCCCGCTCCTATGGCGCAAGGTGCGCAGCCGCCTTTCAGCTGGCCGCGTCCAGTCAGTCGCCCTACGCCTGGTGGTAGAGCGCGAGCGCGAGATCGACGCTTTCAACCCGGTCGAATACTGGTCGATTGCCGCCGAACTGCGGCCCGAGAAGCTGAAGGAAACCTTCGTCGCCAAGCTGGCTAAAGTGGACGACGCCGACCCCGTCCTGGGGAAGCAGGCTGAAGTCCAGCCCATCCTGGTGGATATGGAAGCCTCCGCCTACACCATTTCGAAGATCAAGCGTGGTGAGCGCAGGCGCAAACCATCTGCACCTTTCATCACCAGCACCATGCAGCAAGAAGCTTCACGGAAACTGGGCTACACCGCCCGGCGCACCATGGCCCTTGCGCAGCAGCTCTATGAAGGCATCGACTTGGGCGAAGGTGCCGTAGGCTTGATCACCTACATGCGCACCGACTCGACCAACGTCGCTGAGACCGCCCAGGCTGAAGCACGTGAGTTCATTGGTGCCCGCTATGGAGAAAGCTTCCTCCCTCCCGAGCCTCCTAAGTACCTGGCCAAAGCCAAGGGCGCCCAGGAAGCCCATGAGGCCGTCCGCCCCACCTCGGTCATGCGCCAGCCTGATGGCATCAAGGAGTTCCTCAACCGCGACCAGTACCGTTTGTACCAGTTGGTCTGGCAGCGCTTCGTGGCCTCCCAGATGGAATCGGCCGTCTTTGATACGCTGTCGGTGGAGGTGACGGGCAAATCTACCGCGCATGAATACTTACTGCGTGCCTCTGGATCCACGGTCAAGTTCATAGGCTTCCTCGTAGTGTATGAAGAAGCCAAGGATGAAGATCAGGTCTCCGAAGAGGAAGAGGAAAACGCCCGCATCCCCGCCGGAATCCTCGAAGGGCAGACCCAGAAACTGGTGCGCTTGCTCCCTGAGCAGCATTTCACCCAGCCCCCGCCCCGCTACACTGAGGCCACCCTGGTGCGCGCCTTGGAGGAATACGGTATCGGCCGCCCCTCCACCTACGCCCCCATCCTGAGCACCATCCAGCAGCGCGGTTACGTGGTGCGTGATCAGAAGCGCCTCACCCCCACCGAGACCGGTATTCTGGTCAACGACTTGATCACCGAGCACTTCCCCGAGGTGGTTGACGTGGGCTTCACTGCCAAGATGGAGGAAGACCTGGACCTGATCGCCGAAGGCAAGCGTAAATGGGTCGAATCAATCCGTGAATTCTGGGGACCCTTCGCCGAACAGGTTGCCCAAGCGGAGATCAAGATGCCCGAAATGAACATGGGCCCCGAGCCGATCGGCCGCATGTGTCCTGAGTGTGGCAAAGAGCTGGTCATCCGCTGGGGTCGCTACGGCAAGTTCATCAGCTGCAGCGGCTTCCCTGACTGCCGCCACACCGAAGCCTGGCTGGAAAAGATCGGCGTGACCTGTCCCAAGGACGCTGGAGATATCGTGGCGCGCAAGACTCGCAAGGGACGCACCTTTTACGGCTGCGCTAACTACCCCAATTGTGATTTCACTTCGTGGAAACTGCCCCTGGCCCACCCCTGCCCCGAATGTGGTGGCATGCTGGTGGTGGCGAATAAGAATATGGCCCAGTGTCTGTCCTGCGAAACCCAGTTCCCGCTCGACCAGGTGACCGCCGAAGAACCTGCCGAGGTCGAAAAATCGCCTAAGTGAGACTGCATCCCCAGTTGTTTTATTTTTGTTAAAGAGACGCCCCAGCGGGGCGTCTCTTTTTAGTTCTTGTCATTGTGATGCGCCCTTTGCTGAAGCAATCTTCCTTTTCCAATATAATTCAATCAGTACTCATTGTTAAGCTTGTAGGTTGGGGTTAACCGGTTTGTGGTTGAACTGGGTTGATGGCTGTTTTCTTCAGCCCGAAACCCAACATCATCAATACTGCAATACAATGTTAAAAAGCTGCTAAAAAGGCCAATTTCTTAATCTTTAACAGACTGTTTTGAGGACACCTGCATGCTAATATACCATTGCACCCCATTCCTTCACGTACGTCTCTGGGACCATCGCCTCTGGCGGGGACGTGGGAATGCCGGTGGGTCATTATTGTAGAGACGCTCGATCTGAGCGTCTCTACCTGTTAAAGGGCATTTCTTGCTGGGTGACTTTGTTTCGATCTTCGGTAGGTAAGACATATTGACGCAATAATCCACCTGTTCTACCAAAGTAGCATGGCAACTCATGACCGGCTGCATCTAAAAAAGGGTCGTCGTTGCATTCCTCCCGCCTGCCAACCTGGCACTTCTCTTGCAACTCACTACCAATGGTCAAAGAGTGTTGCATTTTTAATCACTATCGTCTAAAATTAGAACCGATATACCCATCTTAATGTAATTAACAAATCTTTCCATTAGACTCTCAGGCTCGGAGATTAAAGATGGACCAAAATCAATTGGATCAAAATCAGATGGACCCAACCCAAACAGGTCAGCCTACAACGGCTATAGTTCAAGAATACGCCAGGCGACCGGTAGTGATAGGAATCATTGGCATTGTGGTTGGGTTGGTAATAGGCTTAATCATTGGTTGGGGGATATGGCCAGCCCAATGGTACGACGCCGCCCCCTCCAACCTCCATCCGGGTTACCAGGACTGGTGGATGCGCATGTCGATCATTTCTTATGGCGACACAGCTGATGCCGCCACCGCCAAGGCAGAATATGATGCCCTGGGTAAATTTGGCCCCGATACACTGGCTGCAGTGAAGTCCAGCCCGGGGAATATCGACCCTAATCTGATCACCCAGTATGAGGCCGCCGTGTCCGCCACTGCTCCTATTCCGGCGCAGACGTCTGCACCGGGTGTTACTCCAACGGCAGCCGCAACTACAGGAGGTCGGTCCAATCTGACCACCTTGCTGATTGTGATGTGCGTGGTTACATTGTTGGTAGGTGCCGCAATTGTGGTCTACTTCGTGCTCCAAGGACGCAAGCGCATCGATACTACTGCACTCCCCACCCAGATGCCGATCGCCGAAGAAACAGCTCCCACCGAATGGGCGAGTGTACCTGCCACCAGCGAACAGGCCCCCATGGTTCAATTCATGGCTTCTTACAAAGGTGGCGACGACCTGTTCGACGACTCCTTCAGCATCGACAGTCCCTCCGGCGAATTCCTGGGTGAGTGCGGTGTTGGCATTTCCGAGACTATTGGCGTGGGTGTACCCAAAAAGGTGACTGCCTTTGAAGTCTGGCTGTTTGATAAGAACGACATTCAAACAGTGACCAAGGTGTTGATGAGCGCCCATGCCTTCAATGATCCGACCATCCGCCAGAAACTGGAAGCCAAAGGCGAACCTTTCCAGGCCAACTCGGGTGGGCAGACGATCCTCGAGACCGCTACCCTGCGCCTGGTTGCTCGTGTAGTCGATATGGCTTACGGGCAGGGAGCCATGCCCGAGAACAGCTACTTCGACTCCCTCGTGCTCGAGCTGGCCATCGGGCAGAAGCAATAAACCGAGATACCGAAGATAAAAAGAGTGGATCGACGAAAATCGATCCACTCTTTTGTTGTCTCGATATACCTGTTCCCCTTTTTTAGTAATTTGCCATCAATCAGATGACGGAGGTGTTTTTTTTATTCGATCTTGAGGATTTTCAGCTTGATTTCGCCACCCGGCGTGTTGGCGATCACTTCATCGCCTACCCGGCCCCCCAGAAGCACTCTTCCAATGGGAGACTCATTGGATATTCTCCCGTTGCGGGGGTCAGCCTCAGTGGCCCCTACCAGGAAGTAGGTCTCCGCCGGGTAATCACCTTCCTGGACGGTGACGCGTGAGCCCACCTGCACGGTGCCGGTTGGGCCCTCGCTCACATCGATGATCTTGGCATTCTTCAAGAGGTACTCCAGCTCCTGGATCCTGCCCTCCATGAATCCCTGGTCCTCTTTGGCCTTATGATAATCCGCGTTTTCCGACAAATCGCCCATCTGGATGGCAGAGCGCAACCGCTTGGCGATCTCATTCCGCTTTGGGCCTTTTAGCTCTTCCAGCTCGGCCTTCAGCTTTTCAGCACCTTCAGAGGTCAAGTAGACATCCTGTTCCATAATTTTTCCTATCAGGGTTTCATCACCGGGTCAAACAGCTTCTGGTATTCCTCCACCGCGAACCGGTCGGTCATCCCGGCGATATAGTCACACACCGTCCGCTCTGAGCCGCGTTCCTTAGTCCATTCTTGGACGTGGCTGGGCAGAATCGCTGGCTCCTGCACATAGGCTTTAAACAGGTCGGTGATGATTCGCTCGGCTTTGACCGCCATGCGCACTACCCGGTGGTGACGGTACAAGTTGCTGTACAGGAAATCCTTCAACTGGCGGTTACGCTGGTACATCTCTTCGCTGAACGTGACCACGTTATACGGCAGGCTCTGCAGCTCGAGTACCGACCGAACCCCGCTTTCACGCAGTTGTTTGTCGGTCGCAAAGACCATGTCGCTCACTTCCATGTCGATCAGATTGCGGATCATACGGTGGCGCGCCAGGTCATCCAGAATCTGACCGCGCCAGCTAATGCTTTCTACCAGGATCTCCCACAGGGTGATGCCTTCGAGCATGTGTGTGTTGATCATCCCCGAACGCAGCCCGTCATCCAGGTCGTGGGCGGTATACGAAAGCTCATCTGCGATGTTGGTGATTTGGGCTTCCAGGTGCCCTCTCAGGTCGGCATCGTACTCGCGTGCATCGGCGATATCATACTCCGACTCATGCTTGACAATGCCCTCGCGCACTTCCCAGGTCAGGTTTAGCCCTGGGAAGTCCAGGTAGCGCTGCTCCAGCTTGGCGACGATACGTAGGGATTGCTTGTTGTGGTCAAACCCGCCGTGGTCTTTCATCAGGCGCGCCAGGGTGGTCTCTCCGTTGTGACCGAAAGGCGGGTGCCCCAGGTCATGCGCCAGGCAGATCGCTTCGGTCAGTTCGGGGTTGGCGCCCAAGGCACGGGCGATCGTCCTGCCGATCTGCGAGACCTCGAGGGTATGCGTCAGGCGGGTGCGGTAATAATCGCCCTCGTAGTTGATGAATACCTGGGTCTTATATTCCAGCCGGCGAAAGGCAGTGGTATGCAGGATGCGGTCGCGGTCGCGCTGGAAAGCTGTCCGGTACTCCGCTTCTTCCTCGGGGTAACAGCGCCCCTTGGTATTTTTGCTACGGATACCATAAGGAGCCAGGCTTTGGTCTTCGATATTTTCCAGTTCTTTACGTGTAAAGTACATATTCCCGCTCTATGAATAGACTTTTCAGACTTGATTTATCCGAACCATATTATAACCCGTCTCGATATGCTGGGTTCGCATACTATGAGCCGTGAAGCACCGTTCCCATCTCTTCTCCGAGTAGCGACCGGCGCACATTGCCGGGGATATCACCTGTGAATATAAAAGCTCTCAGCGCGGGCTCCACGCTGACCATCGCCATCACCTGGCGCACTTTATCCAGCATCCCGCCGGTCACGTCTGTAGCCAGCGAGCCTTTCAGCCCCGCCTCGACCCGCGCAAAGTTGGCAGGGCTGATCTCGGGCAGCAGATGCGTGTTGGCAGGGAAATCCTGCCACACCCCTGGCTCCATCCCCGCCAACAGCAGATGGTTTGGGTGCAGCTGAGGTGCCAGATATGCGAACAAGTCTTCAGTGGATAAAATTGTCCCGCCCAGTGCGTTATCAAAAACCACGTCACCATACACCACCGGGATCAGCTGGTTGTGGAGGGCCATCTGCAGCGGTTCCAGGTTCCAAGCGGATACTTGGCCAAGGTGCGTCGTACCCGCCGCTGAGGGTGGGAATGTAACTACCGGTAGGTCTGCTTTAGTCATCGCCTCCATCACCAGGTGGTTCAATTCTGCCGCCTGGCGCCACACCTCAACGAACCCTTGCCATTCTTCAGGCGTTTTCACCCCCTGGCGGGTGTGGTATTGGCTCGCCGGGACGTGCCCGTACGAACCAGCGCCATGCCCCAACAAGATTTGCAAGTCGTGGTCTTGAGCGCGTGCCTGGGCTATTTCTTGCGCCAGCCGCTGCATAACATCCAACCGGGGAGTATGCGGCTGGTTTTTAACCGTGATCAGTGACCCGCCCAGCTTGAGGAACACCAGCCGTGTGCTCATGGCGTGCCAATCTCCGTCACGATGGTGCGTACGGCACCGGCGAGCTTGAGTGCGCTCACCACCTTGCCTGAAGCTTCGGCCATCACCAGAGCGATCATATTGCCTCCCCGCCCCGCTCCCGAGAGCTTGGCGCCCAATGCTCCAGCAGAACGGGCAGCTTCGATCAACGTCTCCAGTTCCGGAGAAGACACACCCATCTGGCGTAACAAGACCTGGTTATCACTCATTAATGATCCGAGTGTCTCCACCGGGCCTCCCTGAATGAAGTTGCGCGCCTGAGAAGCTATCTCTCCGGCAGTCTCGAACAAACTATCATAAAGCAGTTTATCAGCCTCCCAGGCGTGGCGGACGTCGCTCACCGCGTCCATGGTTGGGCTTTGTACACCGGTATCACCGATCACCAGCGTGAATGGCTGTTTCACGCGCAATGTCTGGATCGGCTCGCCTTTCACAAAGTACACCGGTTTGGCGTAGGTGATTACGGTGTTATCGATGCCTGAAGGGGTGCCGTGGTGGATAATCTCCACTTCATATGCCAATTGGGAGACCTGATCATCGCTAAGTGGGTGACCGACCGCTGCTGAAAACGCGCGCAGAATCGCCACTGAAACTGCCGCCCCCGAGCCCATCCCACCCGCGATCGGGATTGTCGAAGTCACCTTGATGCTGCATGCCGGAATGCGCCTGATCTGTATGGCCGCGGCAGCTTTGAGGATCACTGCTGCCAGAGGGTGATTTTGTGGCAGGTCATCCAGGGTGGTCTCCAGTCCGATATCTGGCGCCTGCAGCTTCACCAACCCAGAGCGGCTTTTCGGGTCCATGCTGACTATCGCTTTCGCCCTTACCTGCATCACTGGTGCGGCGATCGCCGGGCGCCCGTATACCACTGCATGTTCACCGAACAGGATCACTTTTCCGGGGGCATAGGCAGAGAATGCGGGCATATCATTAGCCAAACAGACTTATTAAGCGGGGATCAGGTAGAAGATGACCAGTACGGCCAGCAACCATAGGGCAATCGAGGCCTGGAGAGGTCGATCGGTGAGGAGCACCTCCTCTGGCTCACCACCGTAGTGTTTCACCTGCAGGAGGTAGAGATAGCGGAAAATTCCGTAGATCACAAACGGGATGGTGAGCATCATCACGTCATTCCCCGGCAGGTTAGGTGCCGAAAATGTATACAGGCTGTAGGTGATAATGGCGCTGCTGGATACGACCAGGATCAGCTGGTCTAGCAGGGGCAGGGTATATTCCCCCAGTGACTTGCGGTGAGTGTTAGCCTCGTCCGCCAAAAGGTTTAGCTCTGCCCGCCGCTTGCCGATCCCCAAGTACAGCGCCAAGAATGTGGTGAAGACGTACAACCATGGGGAGAAGCGGTGGACGGTGATCAAGGATACGCCGGCTGCCACGCGTAACACATAGAAGCTGGCCAGGATCATCACATCCAGGATAGGCGCGTTCTTGAGCCAGGCTGAATAGGCCAGGTTGAGCACCAGGTAGGTCAGCCCGATCAGAGCAAACTTAAGGGATAACAGCGTCGCCGGGATGAATACGATGATCGCGAACACAATTCCGGCAGCTCTGGCGGTTGAAAAATTCAGCGCCCCAGATGCCAGAGGGCGCATCTTTTTTATCGGGTGGTTCCGGTCTGCTTCCAGGTCCACCAGGTCGTTGATGATGTAGATGATGCTGGAAAGCAGGCAAAACAGGATGAAACCAGTAATAATGCGGGCAAGCGCAGGCCAGTTGGTCAGCTGTTTATCGAACACGATGGGGATGAACAGCAGCCCGTTTTTCACCCACTGGCGGGGACGCATGGTCTTGAGGAGTGGTTTTACCCAGGTGAGCGACATGGTTTACTCGTATTAGTTTACCTGAGAATCACGGATTCGGGAAAGGAGAATCAAGCTTCTCATCGCCTGAATCTGGGATAATATATGCAGGTGAGAAAAATCAGGCTGGATTTATTGTTGGTGGAACGTGGTCTGGCGGTGAGCCGGTCATTGGCACAGCGCCTGATCATGGCAGGGCAGGTGCGGGTGAATGGAGAGGTGGTGCTGAGGGCTGCTGCCAATGTGCCCTCGGATGTGCGCCTGGAGATCGAGCACGGTCCGCGCTTTGTCTCGCGCGGCGGTGAGAAGCTCGAAGCTGCGCTGGAGGCGTTTGCAGTGACACTAGAGGGGCAGGTTTGCGCAGATGTGGGTGCGTCAACCGGCGGCTTTACCGACTGCTTGCTCCAGCATGGTGCTGCCAGGGTATACTCCATCGACGTCGGTCACGGCATCCTGGATTGGAAGCTGCGCCGCGACTCGCGCGTGGTAGTCATGGAAGGTACCAACGCGCGCTACGTTAACAACCTGCCGGAGCCGGTGCGGGTCATCACCATGGATGTCTCGTTCATTTCATTGAAGATCTTGCTGCCAGTGGTCAGGGATTGGCTGTTTAGGGCAGGTGAAGACGTTCAGGACCTACAGGGTTTGGTCATCGCGCTAATCAAACCCCAGTTCGAAGCCGGTCGCCAGCAGGTCGGTCGCAGTAAAGGCGTGATCCGCGACCCACTCATCCATCACCAGGTGTTAGTGGATATCTTAGGCTTCGCCCAGGAAACCGGATATGCCGTGCATGGTTTGATCCGCAGCCCCATCACCGGGCCGAAGGGGAATGTGGAATTCCTGGTATGGCTTGAAGCTTCAGGCGAGCAATTGGCTTCCATTGATACATTGGCTGATATAACAGCGTTGGGGAAAGTAACGGAGAGCGAACCCTCCGATGGGTCTTCCGACCGGTAGGTCTGTCGATTGTTAAAATCGGTTATACTATGCCGCGTCAATGACCTCGGAACATATTCGCAACTTTTGCATCATTGCCCATATCGATCACGGTAAGTCGACCCTGGCCGACCGTTTGCTGCATCTCACCGGTACGGTCTCCGACCGTGATACCACAGAGCAAATCCTGGACAGCATGGAGCTCGAGCGTGAAAAAGGCGTCACGATTAAGGCTTCAGCGGTTCGGATGAGCTACACGGCTATAGATGGCGAAAAATACGAGCTCAACCTGATCGATACCCCCGGGCATGTGGATTTTGGCTATGAAGTCAGCCGCGCCCTGGAAGCCTGCGAAGGTGCGCTGTTAGTGGTGGATGCCAGCCAGGGAATCGAAGCCCAGACGCTGGCCAACCTGTACAGTGCCCTGGAAGCCGACCTGGAAATCATCCCCATCATCAACAAAATCGACCTGCCGTCTGCCCGACCCGATGAGGTGGCGCAGGATATCAGCAGCTTGTTGGGCACACCCCCGGGCGAGGTCATCCGCATTTCTGCTAAGGAAGGGACCAACATTGAGGCGGTGCTGGAAGTCATCGTCAGGGAAATCCCACCCCCCAAGGGTGATGAAACTGCGCCTCTGCGGTCGTTGATCTTCGACTCGCATTATGATTCATATAAGGGCGTGGTGGCATACGTGCGCTTGATGGATGGCAGGATCCACCATACCGATTCCCTGCACCTGATGGCAACCGGTTTTGATGTCAAGCCGGTCGAGATTGGCATTTTTGCCCCCGACCTGCGCCCCGTCCAAGACCTGGAGGCAGGTGAGGTGGGTTACATTGCTACCGGGTTGAAGACCGTCCACGAGTGCCGGGTGGGTGATACGATCACCAACACCGAACATCCCGCTGCAGAACCCCTGCCGGGTTACCGCAAGGTCAAGCCGATGGTGTTCGCCGGGGTTTACCCGGTGGAAGGTGAAGATTACGCCAACCTGAAAGATGCCCTGGATAAGCTGCAGCTCAACGATGCCTCCCTGGTTTTCGAGCCAGAGACCTCGCAAGCGCTCAACTTCGGCTTCCGCTGTGGGTTCCTGGGGTTGTTCCACATGGAGATCATCCAGGAACGCCTGGAACGCGAGTACAACCTGGATATCATCGTCACAAGCCCCTCTGTCGAGTACGAAGTGGTGCTGCAAACCGGCGAAACCATAGTGATCGATTCGCCAGCGGACCTACCCGAAGAGATGCTCATCGAACAAATCCGTGAGCCCTGGATGAACATCGAGATTTTCAGCCCCACGGAGTTCTACGGCACGATCATGGAGCTAACCAAGAAAAAGCGGGGGGTGTTTATCTCGCAGGATTACCCCGCCCCCAACCGTGTCCAGCTCAACTTCCAAATCCCACTATCGGAGCTGATCGTCGACTTCTTCGACTTGCTCAAATCGCGCACGCGCGGCTATGCCTCGCTGGACTACCAGTTTGCTGAATATCGCCCGGATGACCTGGTCAAGCTGGAAATCCTGGTCAACGAAGAACCGGTGGATGCCTTGTCAACCATCGTTCACCGCAACGACGCCTATCACAAAGGGCAGGCGGTAATCACCAAGCTCAAAGAGCTCATCCCGCGCCAGCTGTTCCTGGTACCCATCCAAGCTTACGCTGCCGGGCGGGTGATCTCGCGTGCCAATATCAAACCCATGCGCAAGGACGTACTCGCCAAGTGTTACGGGGGCGATATCTCTCGTAAGAAAAAGCTTCTGGAGAAGCAAAAGCGCGGCAAAAAGCGCATGAAGATGGTTGGGAATGTGGAAATCCCGCAGGAGGCTTTCCTGGCGGTGTTGCGGATCGGGGAGGAGTAAGATCGCTATCGCATCAACCATGAATAACTGGAAGCGCGTCCTGCCTGGCGTGATTATCAGTTTGACAGCCCTGGTATTGGTATTCTCGTTGGTCGACCTGCGAAAGTTTTTCCTGGCAATTACGCAGGCCAACCCGATCTTCTTATTGCTGGGTATATTATCGGAGATTCTGTGGCTGGTGGTGCGAGGGGCTTATTGGCGCACCCTGCTGCAAAAAAAAGCCTCCTACCGAGATTCGTTTATCACAGTCAATGAGGGCTACCTGCTCAATAATATCTTACCATTTCGGCTGGGTGAGATCGGGCGGGCTTTGCTGATCGGCCAAAAAGCCAACCTTGAATTCTGGAAGGTAATCCCCTCCATTCTGATCGAACGCGCCCTAGACCTGGCGTTTGCCGTCGGGATATTTTTGTGCACGCTCCCATTCGTGATCGGCATCACCTGGGCAAAGCAGGCTGCCATCGCCATCGGGATTATTGTCCTGGTTGGCCTGGCAGCGATTTACATCCTGGCGCGCAACCGGGAGTGGGTTCTCGGATGGATTGACCGGGCTGGCGAGCGCTGGAGCATGGTGAAAAAGGTCACCGGGCGGCGCGTGGTAGCTTTCTTCGATGGTCTTGGAATATTGACGGATGGGAAGCTCTTCTTGCAAGCCTTGGGTTGGGAATCCATCAATTGGCTGGTCGCCATCCTGCAGTATTACTTTTTCCTACGGGCATTCTTCCCATCTCCGAGCCCGCTGTGGGTGCTTTTTGCCCTGGGTGTGGGCGCACTTGGGATTGCTGCACCTTCCTCTCCCGGGGCGATTGGTGTGTTCGAGGCAGCCTTGGTGGGAGCTTTGTTTGTGTTTGGGGTGGACGCGTCATCAGCGACTGCGTTTGCCTTGTCGGTTCATTTCACCAGCTACATCATCACCAGCCTGATCGGTGGTTACGGGCTGTATAAGGATGGCGAATCACTTTCAGGGTTATACAGCCGCCTCGGAAAGATGAAATCTGAAGGAGAGACGTAGCCAGGGATGGAAGAAACATTTTCCATGATTCCTTCGTCATTGCTATTGCCGTGCAGATTTTAACTACCCTCACCTACTACCGCCCGCATTATTCGGGTTTGACCATTTACGCCGAAAGGCTGGCGCGGGCCCTGGTTGCGCGTGGCCACCAGGTGACCGTACTAACCTCACGCTATGACCGCAGCCTGCCTGCTCGCGAGGTCCGTGATGGGGTGCAGGTCATCCGACCACACGTATTGATGCACATCAGCAAGGGTGTGCTCATGCCCACGATGATCTACTGGGCGTGGGTAAGCATCCGGCAAGCCAATATCGTCCACCTCCATCTGCCTCAGCTGGATGCAGCTTACATTGCGTTGATCTGCCGGCTGCTCCATAAGCCAATCGTGCTCACCTATCATTGTGACTTGCTCCTGCCAAAGGGCTTCATCCATCCGATTGCTAACCAGGTGTCACACCTGGCAAACAGGATCTCACTGGGATTAGCCGATCGTGTGATTGTGAATACCCTTGATTACGCAAAAGGGTCTGCATTCTTGTGTAGCTACCTTCCCAAAATTGGCGCCATCCCCACTCCGGTCGAGCTTGCCTCACCCACCCAGGCTGATGTGGATCAATTAAAGCAAAAAACTATGCTGGAGCACGGGCAACCTGTTATTGGGATGGTGGCGCGCATGGCTGCCGAGAAAGGGGTGGAATACCTGGTGGAGGCGATGCCAGAAATCTTAAAGGAGCACCCAACGGCGCGGGTGCTTCACGTCGGGCAATATAAGAACGTCCTGGGTGAGGAAGAGTATGCCAATAAACTGAAGCCGATGATTGAGGCTTTAGGTGGACATTGGACATTCCTGGGGATCCTACCGGCCGCCGAGCTGTCTGCATTCTACAAGCTGTGTGATGTCACCGTCCTACCCAGCACCAACAGCACCGAGTCTTTCGGCATTGTGCAGGTGGAGTCGATGGCCAGCGGCACGCCCGTTGTAGCCTCTAACCTGCCCGGTGTACGTGAGCCGATCAAGATCACCGGTATGGGACGCGTGGTCGATCCGGCAAACGCACATGCTTTGGCGGAGGGGATTAATGAAGTCCTTGCTCGCCCGGAACGTTTCGTTGGTGATGCCAATGAAGTGATCAGACGCTTCTCCTCCCAGCGCATAGCTGCAGAGTATGAGGCTCTTTTTCAGGAATTGCTCTAAGGCAGGGCAGGTACTTTGTTGCTATATTGAATTATTTCCCAGATACCTAATTACCAGATTACCTAATGTTTATCACCATGACGAGCGACAAAGACTTCCTCTGGCTTAACCTTCGTGACCTACCTTATTTTCGCGCTATGCTTCGGGCAGTCGAAGCGCAGTTTTACCAGCAGTTTGAGCTGCCAGCACCGACCCTCGACGTGGGCTGCGGCGATGGTCATTTTGGCAGCATCACCTTTGATCGGAAACTGGAGGTGGGTTTAGATCCGTGGGCAGACCCCATCCACCAGGCCGCGCGCAACAATGGATACCGATCTCTGGTACAGGCCGATGGTGAAAGAATGCCTTTCCCCGATGAGCACTTTACCAGCGCCATCAGCAACTCCGTCCTTGAGCACATCCCCAATGTGCAAAATGTTTTGGTTGAGCTCAGGCGGGTGCTAAAACCCGGTGCACCTTTCCTGTTTTGCGTACCCAACCCGCGCTATCTGAGCGAATTATCGGTTGCGGGCTTCCTGACTAGGGTCAGGCTGGCGGGAGCTGGTCAGGCGTATATGCGCTGGTTTCAACGCATGTCGCGCGTCGAGCATGCTGTCTGGCCGGAAGAATGGCAGAAGTGGCTGAATAGTGCAGGTTACAGCCTGGAGACATACTGGCATTATTTTTCACCTCAAGCCATGCGCACCCTGGAATGGGGTCATTATTTCGGTGCTCCCACCCTGCTGCCGCACGCGGTAAGCGGGCGTTGGATCATCGCCCCGTGGCGATGGAACTTATTCCTGACGGAACGGTTTGTCAGAAAGCATGCAGTTGCCCAAGACGATCCTGAAGGCACATTTACCTTCTACGTTGCAAGAAGCGTTTGAGCAGTCATGAGCCCTTCAAATTCCAATGACCATCCTTATAACCAGGATTACTTTGCAACGGGTCCGTATGCTGAGGTGAGTTTCGCCCGTTATAGCCAATATTGGTGGTCAAACCGTTACTACGCCTTATTAGCCCGCAGACATGGACCGCCTAAGGGGAGTGTGCTGGAAATTGGCTGTGGGATGGGCCACCTGCTCACCTGGTTGACCGACCGCTACCAGGTCTTTGGCACTGATATCAACGGTTGGGCATTATCTCAAGCGAAACGGAATGTACCTCAGGGACAGTTTGCGCTGCTCTCAGCGGATGCAATATGTGCCTTTCCTCCCGCAGTATTCGATATCATTATCGCCAAGCATGTGGTCGAGCACCTGAAACACCCGGAGCAGGCAATTGCTGAAATGAGCCGTGTGCTTAAAGTGGGCGGTCTGCTTATCTTTGTCACCCCCAACCTAAGTTCGCCTATGCGCATCCGTAAAAGGTCCGCCTGGATCGGTTACAAGGATCCCACCCACATAAGCATGAAACCCCCCGATGAGTGGCTCACTGCCCTCCGGCAAAACGGGTTCAAGCCACGTAAAATCTGCTCAGATGGTTTTTGGGATGCACCATATATTTCGATCGTTCCAACCACCATTCAGAAGCTGTTCTTCGGCTTGCCCGGGGGCTTGCAAGCTGTTCTTGGATGGAGTATTATTCCCCTCCGTATGGGTGAAAGCCTGATCGTTCTGGCGGAGAAAGCATGAACCGTGAGCCTACGGTTCTGGATTTCATCAAGTCCCTGCTGCGGGGGAAGCCGTTAGCGATTCCAGAGCTTCAAGAATCACCTGAGGTGCCCCAACCACCCACAGAACAACCTCAAGAACAGCCTGTAGGAGAGAGTGAAATGGCTGTTCCTGAAGAAACCCCCGAGCGCCCTGATTCTGGGGTTATTTTCCCGTGGCGTGGATTCCTGGCGCTTGGTATCGCCTTGCTGGCCCAAATCTCGCTCATGCCGCGCCCTGACCGTGCCTGGATACCCGGTGTTATCCTTTACCTCTTCTCCGCCGGCATACTGGTTTGGTCTGTCATCAAGGGAGAATGGCTGCTGGCAGAGTTACCTGAAGCTGAAGAATGCCTGGAAGATGATCGCGTCCAAACCAAGTGGCTGTATATCGGCCTGCCACTGGCTCTGGTGGCCTTTCTGGCGATGGGGGGCAACCGGTTCACCATACTTAATGTCTTTGTCTGGGTATTGGCGACTCTATTTACTATCCTGGCTTTCTGGCAGGGTGAATCCCCGTTCAGGGGTTGGTGGAGGGGGTTGAAAGAACATGTGCGCCTGCCATGGAAGTTCTCCCTATCCACCTGGACTTTACTAGTCATAGCCTGTGTGGCCTTAGTGCTATTCTTCCGCACCTACCGGATCAATCAGGTACCGCCCGAGATGGTCAGCGATCACGCTGAAAAACTATTGGATATTTGGGATGTGCTCCACGGCCAGACGAGTATCTTCTTCCCACGCAACACCGGACGGGAAGCGATCCAGATGTACCTGACAGCAAGCATCATCCAGCTTTTTCATACCGGCTACACTTTTTTGAGCCTGAAGATCGGCACCATCCTGGTAGGATTGCTGACCTTGCCTTATATATATTTACTCGGCAAGGAGCTGGCGAACCGGCGAGTGGGACTGTTTGCCCTGCTGTTTGCAGGCATTGGCTATTGGCCCAATGTCATCTCACGTGTGGGATTACGTTTTCCGCTTTATCCCATGTTCATCGCGCCCACCCTTTTCTATTTGATCCGAGGGTTGCGTACTTCTAACCGGAACGATTTTATCCTAGCGGGTTTGGCTCTCGGCATCGGATTACACGGATATACTCCCATTCGCATTCTACCGATCCTCGTCCTGATCGCGGTGGGTTTATTTTTATTGCATCCCCAGGCAAAAGGCAAACGGCTTCAGGTTATATCGGGATTGCTGGTGTTGGTGTTGATATCCCTGATCGTTTTCTTACCCTTATTGCGATTTGCACTCGAATTCCCCACCCTGTTTGATTTTCGGGCATTTTCTCGTTTGGGCATCGCGGAGAGCGTGCTACCCGGGCCGGCTTCGCTGATATTTTTAAAGAACCTGTGGAATGCCTCAATTATGTACTTCTGGTCGGATGGAAATATTTGGGTCCATTCTGTAACCGGCAGCCCTGCCCTGGATATTATTTCCGCCGCATTGTTTTTCTCCGGAGTGGTCTTGCTGCTGGTTCGCTATATACGCAGGCGCACCTGGCAGGACCTGGTTATCTTGATCTCGGTCCCCGTGCTCATGCTCCCGTCTATATTATCCTTGGCATTTCCGGATGAGAACCCGGCGTTGAACCGGGCAAGCGGTGCGATAGTGCCGGTCTTTTTAATCATTGCCATGGCTTTGGACGGGCTCATGTCTGGCGTAGAACAGCGCATGCCATCCAAGACCGGGTCAGCGTATGCTTGGGGAATTGCGCTCATCCTGATTTTCTTCTCTGCTTTTGGTAATTATGACCTTGTGTTTAACCAATATCAGCGCGCATACGAGCTGTCTTCGTGGAATACCTCGGAGATGGGGAGTGTCATCCGCGATTTTGGTGACATGTATGGCGGCACGAATAATGCCTACGTGGTCCCTTATCCATATTGGGCGGATACCCGCCTGGTGGGGATGAATGCGGGTGACCCGACTCGTGATTATGCCATACCGCCTGACCTTATCGCCTCTACACTGAACTTACCCCAGCCCAAGATGTTCCTGGTCAATCCTGAGGATCAGGCTGACCTGAACCTCCTGCATCAGCTGTTCCCTCAGGGGACTGTTTCGAACTATGCCTCAAAGGTTGGAAAGGACTTTTATATCTATATGGTACCGGCAGCATCGTCAGCTCCTGGTGATAATCTTGCCCCAGGTGTGATTCCCCTGCCATGAGACGAGATTTGAGATCGGTCCGCATGGAGTAATTACGGCATTTTGTGGCAATTTTTAATATCTATATATCGAAATAACGACTAATGACTGAAGCCATTCCTTCTTCACCAGTCCCACCGGTACCAAAGCGGAAGATCCGTTGGGTAACGCCGCGGATTTACGATGTGCTGTTGCTTTTTGTCCTATTAATTGGATGCGTATTCCGCTACATCGGCATCCAATGGGGAGATTGGCAATACCTGCACCCAGACGAGCGTTTCCTGATCTGGGTAGGTACGGATATTATGCCGATTGGGACCTCGGCCGGGGTCCTGGGTACGCCTCCCAACACGGTTAATAATCCCTGGAGGGCAAATTTCCCCAACGCCTATCCCGATTGTAAAAGTTGGGGTGGTTATTTCGATGCCTCCTGCTCGCCGCTAAACCCGAATAACCGCGGCCATTCGTTCTACGTTTACGGCACCCTGCCCATGTTTATAACCCGCTACATTGTGGAGTGGGTTTACGGTCATTCTGGGTTTAATGAGATGACCACAGTGGGAAGAATTCTTTCAGCCCTGGTGGATTTACTATCCGTAGTGCTGGTATATGCAATTGGGTCACGCGCATTCAAAAAATCCGTGGGTCTGCTGGCGGCTGCCTTTGCTGCACTCACTGTTTTAAATATTCAGCAATCCCACTTTTTCACCATGGATACCTTCTTCAGCTTCTTTACCCTGCTGGCGGTTTATTTCGCCGTCCGGGTGAGCCTGGTGGAGCGCGAATCCAAGGCTGTTCGAGTGAAAATGGTCGACGATATCATCGAACCCACTCCCGAAGGGGAAGAAGGTTCGCCATCCGAGTCCATTTCTACCCGCCTCCTTCCCCTATTCAGACACCCATACTTTGCTCTATCCATCGGCTTTGGGATCGCCTTGGGCTGCGCTGTGGCTTCCAAGCTGAGCGCAGCTCCAGTCGCCTTCGTCCTGCCGGTTGCTTTTGGGGTGGTAGTCTTACGTAAACCTGCCCAGGAGCGCCCACGCTGGCTGATCAACGCCATGCTTTACCTCGGTATTGCTGCCTTTGTCAGCCTGCTGGTTTTTCGTATCTTTCAGCCATACACCTTTTTAGGTCCTGGATTCTTCGGTGTGCGTCCCAACCCGCAGTGGGTGGCGAATATCAAGGAACAGCGTGCCCAAGCTGCTGGTGACATCGATTTCCCACCTTCCCTGCAGTGGGCACGTAGACCAATATGGTTCTCTGCTCAGAATATGACCGAATGGGGCCTGGGTTTCCCCCTGGCAATCCTTGCAGCCTTCGGCTTCCTTTGGGCCGGTTGGCGGATGCTCAAAGGTGACTGGGAACACCACGTTGTGTTATGGCTGTGGGGAGGTTTTTACTTCGTGTGGCAGTCTTTTCAATTCAACCCTACCATGCGCTACCAATTGCCCACCTACCCCATATTGGCTATCTATGCCGCCTGGGCAGTGGTGGAGCTGTGGAATTTTCGAAAACGCAAGCAGGAGGAAAATACTCAGGATAATCCTCCACGCTCATTTCTTTCGTCATTGGCAGGCGCCGCTTCAATACTAGTCGGCGCGGTCGTGCTCATCACCACGCTTGCTTGGGCGGTTGCATTCACCCTCATCTATGCCCGTCCCATCACCCGGGTAGCTGCCTCGGATTGGATTTTCCAGAATATTCCCGGACCCATTAACTTGCACATACAGGGTACAACTGGGTCATATAACCAACCGGTCTCGATCCCGTATGGGTACACTATTCGACCCGGTTTACCTTATCAGGCCAGTTTTACCGCCAATGCGAACGGTGTGTTGAACGATGTTTATCTGGCACATGTTGCTGATACTCAGCTGGTTCAGCCGGTTACGATGATTGTTTCAATCTCTGCTTTACCAAACGCCGGGCAGGCTCTTATGGTGGAGGATATCACCCCGACACCCGCCACTGCTGGTGATTCTTCTCAGCAGAGAACCTTGCTGAAATTAGACACCCCTGTGGCTATCACTGCCGGTGAAGTGTATATACTCACCTTAGGCACCATGGATACAAATCGAGTGCTGAATGCCTGTGGACCGGTGGATGCTGCTTTGGAAACCTCCACCCAGACGATAACCCAAACCATACAGGGACCGGACCAGTGCCTGGTTCAATCCGCATCTCCTTACGTCCTCGCTATCCCGGTACAAGAAAGTGGGTTGCTGGAAGCCGTCACGTTGAGCCAGCTGGTGGATGAAACCCCTCCCGCGGGCCAGCAGACCTTGGTGCTCACCATCAGTCCCAGTGGAGATGACCAGCAGGTGTCAACCGCCAGCCTCACTGCAGATCTGTCTCCGGGGAAAACCGGCCTCGGGGAAGGTTACACGATGGCCCTCGATCATCCGCTCACCATCGTAGAAGGCAAGAATTACAACCTTTCCCTCGCCCTGGCTCCTGGAGGTGGAGTGGTCAGTGTGCGCGGATCGGCGGTCGCTAACGAGGGCGATTGGGATGATGGCTTGCCCTTGCGTGTCGATGGCTATGACCCCTTCAGCGGCATCTATACGCCTGGACTGAACTTCAATATGTATACTGATGACAATTCAGATAAACTCGACCACTTCATCAGCGTATACGACCAGACCGAATACATATTGATCAGCTCGAACCGGCAGTGGGGGTCACTCCCGCGCCTGCCGGAACGGTTTCCAATGACCACCTTGCATTACCGTCACCTATTGGGCTGCCCAGATGACAAGACCATCCAATGGTGCTACAGTGTGGCCCAACCGGGGATGTTCCACGGCGACTTGGGTTTTGAGCTGGTAGCGATATTCCAATCCGATCCCACGCTTGGTCCACTCAGTGTCAACGACCAGTTTGCCGAAGAAGCTTTCACAGTGTATGACCACCCGAAAGTGCTCGTTTTTCGTAAGACGCCTGAATATAACGCCTCGCAGGCACGTCAAATCCTGAGTCAGGCGAATTTCAACGAGATTGTTAGGATTACTCCTAAGAAAGCCGACTACCACCCGGCTAATTTAAAATTGCCTGACATCCGCCTTTTTATACAAACGATTGGTGGTACCTGGTCAGCGATTTTTAACCCGCAAGCGTGGATTAACCGCTATCAAGTTTTGGGTGTCATTGTCTGGTATTTAAGCGTAAGCCTCCTGGGACTCATCGTATATCCAATTTTGAGGATAACCCTGCCAGGTTTACAGGATCACGGGTATCCCCTCGCCCGGACTGCAGGGATGTTGATCCTGGCATATCTAACCTGGTTGGCAGGCTCGGTCAATATCGCTTTCAGCCGCCTTACCATCACCATAGTGATCCTGGTCATGGCATTGGTTGGTGCATATCTGGCTTATCGACAGCGGGATGAGCTGAGGGAAGAATGGCGATCCAGGCACAAGTATTTTCTCGTTGTCGAAGGGTTGGTCCTGATCTTCTTCCTGTGCTTCCTGTTCATCCGGCTTGGAAACCCTGATTTGTGGCATCCGTGGAAAGGTGGAGAAAAACCGATGGATTTCTCCTACTTCAACGCAGTGTTGAAGAGCACCACTTTCCCACCTTACGACCCGTGGTATGCGGCCGGATACATGAACTACTACTATTGGGGCTTTGTCTTCGTCGGTGTGCTGGTTAAATGGCTGGGAATCGTGCCCTCCTTTGCCTATAACCTCATTATTCCCACTCTGTTCAGCATGGTCACCATGGGAGCATTCTGCATCGGTTATAACCTGAGTCATCCCCGCTCCCATAATAGTGAGAAGCATGACGATCAGTCTGATCCTGAAATCGATCAGCCGCCTCCCACGTTCACCTGGCGACCGATTCTGATCGGTTTGATCGCAGCCCTGGGAATGGCTGTGGTTGGCAACCTGGGCACACTGAAAATGTTCATTAAGGGCTGGGAACAACTGGGTGTATCAGGTGGGCTTACCGCCACCACCGGTTTCTTTACCAAGTTAGCCGGTCTGCCGGTTGGGATTTGGAACAACCTGGTCCACGGTGCCCAACTTCCCTACTCTCTGGGTGATTGGTATTGGCTACCTAGCCGGGCCATCCCTGCCCCTGGTGATGTTGAACCGATCACTGAATTCCCCATATTCACTTTTCTGTACGCAGATCTGCACGCCCACATGATTGCTATGGCCATTGCCATGCTGGCATTGGCCTGGGCGATGGCGGTGCTATTGGGCAAAGCCCACTGGCGCAGTATTGGTGCGGGGGTGCTGAGTATAATTATTGGCGGGATGGCGATCGGCGCCATGTACCCCACCAATTTATCCGATATTTACGCGTACCTGCCCATCGGGATGGCGGTTTTGGGGTATGCCCTCTATCGATACTCCGATATTCGTCGCTTTACCTGGCCGCCTCGGATTACGTCCAAAGTTAAACGTCTGATCATGGCTACAGGGGGGATACTTTTACTGGCAGTAGTCTCGTACGGTTTGTATCTACCTTATCGCCTGTGGTACGCCCAACCTTACAGCTCGGTCATCCCCTGGACCGGCACACACACCACTCTTGGGGCTTATTTAACCCATTGGGGATTGTTCCTGTTCGTAATCGTCACATGGATGGTGTGGGAGACGTACGAGTGGATGGCAAATACGCCCCTCGTATCGCTGCGCAAACTCGAGAAATACACCGGCCTAATCATCGCCGGGATAGTTGCCCTCCTCCTGGCCTGCCTGTTATTAAGTATCAAAATCCCCGGGATAGGGAATATGCCTTTGCTGGGCAAGCTGCCCATTGGCAGGGGCGCTACCCTGGCCTGGTTCATCCTGCCCCTGGCAGCCTGGGCAGGCGTCCTGCTGCTGCGCCCGGGGTTGTCAGACGTCAAGCGCCTGGTCCTGTTTTGGATTGGTACGGCATTCCTCATCACCCTGATGGTTGAGGTGATAGTTGTCCGAGGGGATATCGGACGCATGAATACCGTCTTCAAGTTTTATTTGCAAGCCTGGGGTTTGTTCGCCCTGAGCGCGGCGGCCGCCCTGGGTTGGCTTCTCGAGCCTGTCCGCCTGTGGCAGCCTGGTTGGCGTATATCCTGGCGCGTGGCTTTCTCTTTATTGGTCTTCTCTACATTTCTGTTCACTCTATACGGCTCGATGGCAAAGATCAAGGATCGCTGGGTGCCTGCCGCGCCCCATACCTTGGATGGAGTGGCTTATATGCCATACGCCACGTATTTTGAGAACTACCCCAATGTGACCGAGAGCACACCTGAGGCCCAGCGCGGCATCAATATGGATTTAAGCCAAGACTACCGTGCTATCCGTTGGATGCAGCAGAACGTCCAGGGCTCCCCGGTAATCGTAGAAGCGAACTCGCGCAACCTGTATCGCTGGTATTCTCGGTTTACCATTTACACCGGTCTGCCGGGAGTGGTCGGTTGGGAATGGCATCAGCAGCAACAGCGTACGCTTAACCCTCCCGAGTGGGTGACCAAACGCATCCTCGATATCAACCAGTTCTACACCACGGTGGATACAGAATTCACTAAACAATTCCTGAATCTCTATCAGGTCAAATATATCGTGCTCGGGCAGCTTGAACAGGTCACTTACCCCGGGCCCGGTTTGGAAAAATTCCCCGCTTTCGACGGTAATTTATGGAAGGAAGTCTATCGGGATGAGAGTACGGTCATATACGAGGTGATTCAATGATCCAAATCCTGGTCTGGTGGCTGCTCATTCAGGTTCTGGGATGGCTAGCCCTGCCTACCTCCATGCGTATCTTTCGCTGGCTGCCAGACCGCGGCTACTCCTTTTCAAAGGCGCTGGGTTTGTTGTTGATCAGCTACTTCCTTTGGATTGGTGCGAGCACGGGTTTATTGAGCAATGACCTGGGAGGGATTCTGTTCTCGGTTCTACTCGTGGCTGCCATCTCCGCCTGGTTTTATTTCCGATGCAAGGGGACGCTTCTCCCGGAGATGCGCACCTTCCTGCGCGAGAAGTGGAAGCTGATCATAACCGTGGAGGTGCTGTTCACCCTGGCCCTGGTCGGATGGGCAGTGCTGCGGGCGTATGCTCCTTTTAAGATTGATTATGCCGGCGGGGAAAAGTTCATGGAAACCGCCTTCCAGAACGCCATCCTGCGCAGCCAACATTTTCCTCCGCTCGACCCCTGGCTTTCGGGTTATGCCATCTCTTACTATTATTTTGGCTATGTGATGTTGGCGACCCTCACCCAGCTATCCGGTGCGGTTTCGGGTATCGCTTTTGACCTGTATGATTCCCTGCTCTTTGCCCTTACTTTGATCGGTTCATTCGGAGTAGTCTATAACCTGGTGGCATTCAGCCTCAAGGCGCGGCATAAAGAAGGTGACCCTGCTCCCCACGCTGGCCCCCCCATCCTGGCAGGCTTGCTAGGTGGGCTGTTAGTGACTCTGATGGGCAATCTCGAAGGCGTGTTGGAGTCAATCCATGCCAAAGGAGTGTTGGCCGATCGCTTCTGGGCCTGGATTGATATTCCTGACCTGGCAGCGTCAGCGGTGACTAAATCCTGGTACCCAGGAGATATCTTCCTGTGGTGGTGGCACGCCTCGCGCGTCCTGGCGGATAAGGGTTTTCTGGGTCAGAAACTCACCCAACCCATAGACGAATTC
>JBGOXS010000033.1:0-26948 GCA_041479245.1 Anaerolineae bacterium | reverse complement strand
GGCTATTCCTGCCCGTCCATTAGCCCGTGCTGGAGCGCATAGCGCACCAGGGCGGAACGACCGGTCAGACCGAGCTTGGCCATCAACCTGGACTTGTAAGTTTCGACTGTCTTGACACTGAGATCGAGCCTTTCAGCTACCTGTTGGCTGGTGTAGCCCAGAGCGATCAGCCGCAGCACCTGCTGCTCGCGAGGGCTGAGCCGTTCGTATAAGTCATCGGAAGTTTCTTGGGCGGTCTTGGGTGATGCACCTCCCAGCAGCAGGCGGGCGTGTTCCGGATGGAGGTACGTGCCGCCCCGCCAAACCGCTCGTATGGCTGACAACAGCTCTGTATCGGCGGCGCGCTTGAGAACATATCCAGCGCCACCAGCCTCCAGAACGGCGCGCAGATATTCCTCGTCGTCGTGCATGGTCAATGCCAGGATGCGTGACTGAGGCCGCCTATCCTTGATACGGCGGATGGCCTCCAACCCGGATGGGTTGGTGTTAGGCGAACCATTCTGTTTTGGCAAGGTTAGGTCCATTAGCACCAAATCGGGCTTCAGCTCCGCATCCAATACAATCGCCCGCTCTGCAGTATCAGCTTCTCCCACCACGGCCATGTCGGGCTGTGCACTCAGCAGCATACGAAGTCCAGTGCGCAGCACAGCATGATCGTCGACAATCAGTACCCTGATCAAATCGCTACTCGCCATTTTGCCCCCTTCCTAGGCTGTCACTCCTGTCCCATTTTCCAATGGCAGTTCGACAAACACCGTGGTGCCCACACGAGGAGCGGATTCGATGCTCAGCTTACCGCCCAACAGCTCTGCGCGCTCTCGCATGCCTGATAGGCCTAGCCAGCGATCATCCACTCCGCCATGCATCAGGCTGCCTACCTCAAATCCACAGCCATTGTCTTCCACGATCAGGACAACCGTGTCCGCCCGTGCCGTCAGGAGCAAGTTTACCTCGCTCGCACAGGCGTGTTGTACGATGTTGCTCAGTGCCTCCTGCGCAATGCGGTACAGGGCGGTCTCGACTGAAGGTGGCAATCGCACAGCCTCTAATCCCACCGTCTGAAAGTCGATTTTTAGATCATGTCGGTCGCAGCAGGTGCGCACGTAACGCTGCAGCGCCGGCACCAATCCCAGGTCGTCCAGCACACTCGGACGCAGCTCGACTGCCAGCTCGCGCACGTCGTCCAGTGTGTCAGCCACGATGGCCTTGAGCTCTTGCAAGTGAGCTGAGCTGATGGCAATCCCCTCAGTACTATCCACCTTGGCACCATCCGCCTCGGAATCAAGGGCACGCAGCAGCACCAGGATTGAGGTGAGTGCCTGGCCAATCTGGTCGTGCAGCTCGCGGGCTATTCGCCGCCGTTCGTCCTCCTGGGCAGTGATAGCTTGTTCAAGCAGCTGGCTGCGCACTGCGTCCCGCTTCTTCAGTTCCTCCCAGAGGCGGGCATTTTCAATCGCTACCCCCAGCTGCCATCCAATGGCTCCAAGCAAGGTGAGTTGCTGCTCGTCCAAGGAGACCGGGTCGTCGCTCGCTAGATTGAGTACCCCCAGCACCTTCCTGCGGGTAAGCAGGGGCACTGTAGCATGGCAGACCGGCAACCGACCGTTCCCCAGGTCAAACGCTCGGATGGGGCATCCAGCGTGGAGTGGATAAACCACCAGCGCCCGGCCGGATTCGAGCGCCTTGGCGCACTGACATTCCGGCGAACGAAACGCAGCTTGCTTCTTAGCAACGTCCGGGGGAAGGCCAACCGAGCCGGTCATGACTGGGTCACCGCCGTCTTCTGGTACGAGCATGATCCACCCCGCCGGTAGGCCGGTGACGTCCAGGATCACCTGCAGCGCACGTTCCAGCGTGTGGGTAAGATCCAATCGGCCCATCGAAGTCGCTTCAGCGATAGCAGCAGAAGCGGCCAGCTCCCGATTCCGTTGAAGAAGCTGCCGATCGGTTGCCTCACCTTCCCTGCGGGCCTGGTCCAAATCTGCCACGATGGAGTCGTAGGAAGGCTCCAGGCCGCCGGTTTGTCGGAGTGGTTTATTTCGATTTTTCATGCGTTCTTTTTGTCTGAACTGTCCACCTTCGCCTCAGGCTGATGCTTCGGCTTTCGGCACCATTGTACCTCGATTCCAATGCCGCACCTGACGAGTAAACCCTGATATCTTGGCAAGGATTTTGCCAGGTTTTACCTTACAGAGGGGTATTCGTGCTTATTGCTCCTCCTTGTTACCATTGGTACAAGGGTGGATTTATCAATGAAAACATATTATAGGAATCCACCCTTGATTATAGCACATCTGTTCTAATCCACAAGGGGTTTAAGAAGATTTAAGATTTCTATGGTTGAGGAGCGGTCAACTTGACTATACATCAAAGTGTTGTATATTATGTTAGTCAATATTTGAAGATCTTTCAAAACAAGAAAAATGAGAATAAAGTTGTTTTGAATGAGGTTTAGACATATGACAATTACTACATTCATACCAAAAAGAATTTTAGTGAATGCGATATTGGAGATATATTCTCAAGATGAAATATGCAATTATTTTCATATCGGTAGAGAAATAAACCTACAAATGAGATTAAATGATTTCTCTGTTAATCCCTTATACAATTTCTTAGTAAAATCCGAATTAGGTGAAATAAAATTAAAAGAGTTAGAAAAATTATATCCACTAAGAACAGGACCAACTCTCTATTTAATTCTTATTAATCATTATCCAGAATTCACAGAGATAATAGATAAAACGACAAACCTTGCTGAACTTGACAGAAGAGGAGGTTTGGAATTTGGGGATTCACGGGCTGTTCGAATTGTATATACAGATAAATCTAGTTATATGAATCCTATAAGGAATGATACATTAGAAATACCCTTGAAATATGAAAGGAGATTCGAATATAACATTGGTGATCCATCGTCAGATAATTATGGAAAGCATGTTTCAGAATATAGTTTAGAAGAAGCGTTTTTTTGGTTGATAAAAGCACATTCTTATGGAATTTTATATTGTTCTGATTATGCGGCAGTACGCCCAATTATTAATTATGCATCTACTTTGATTGATGTTAGATTTGGTTTACCTTATTTGACAGAGGAAATGTTTACCCGACTTGCATCAAATGCTCATCCTCGTAGTGCAACTTTTTCAAAAATCGAAGCACCAAGGGTAGGAGAGCAGGATGTAAAGACTATTGTCCTATCAGATCCCTTTCTTGGTGAACGCAATAGATATAAAGAAATCTCCAATGATGATCTCCGAGATAAAATATCAGGTTTCTTTTCTAATCATCCAAGCCTACCATTTGGAGGGTTAGGTATTTCACGAAGATATGGACGTATATGGACGCCCGTCCATATTAGTCGTGAGAATCTATTAAACCTATCAATTGGATTAATTAATAATACGGAAACTGTATTATCTAAAGAATATGGTCAAAGCACACGGGGATATGTAAGCGTCTTTAGAGAGATTCAAGTGGATATCAATAATAAGACTATCCTAGGTAAAAAACGGAAAATATTTGACACATTAATAACCGCAATTATTGAAGCGAGTAAACATAATAACGCATATGATATTCCAGAGAAACTAATCAACGAGCTTGTGCGTTATCAAAAGCAATTAAATCTTATAGTTTCATATGAATTTGAGTGTCCGGAATGTGGTGTTGTTATGGGTATTTGCCCAGAATGTCATTTACCATATACGGCTAAAATGGATAATGATGAATTATTACTTGTATGCCCTATGTGCCAAAATGGATTAGATATTGACTTCAGCTACCTATGCGAATGTGGTACGAATGTACATGCCCATTCATTGTACAACCACATACGAATTCTTCCAGAGATACCATTTTTAGATAGTATACAGAAGTTATTTAATAATCAGAAAGATTTTACCTGGAATGGTTCATTTATTGTTTCTGGTCATAATTTGAAAATATTTAATTTTCCAAATCCTCCTATACAGAATAGAATTCGCCTTGACGATCTCAGATACTGGCGAGTAACAGCAAGATATCATCTACGAGCTATCCCTGTGCCACCAAAAAAAGATACCTTAATAAAAATACTAAATAGAACAAAAGAAAAATGTAATATAAATAATTACCATCCTAATTACGACATTGATTGCGTCCCATGCTTAGCGCGTCAAATTACAGCACCAGAAATTGAGCAGGGTTTAATTTGCTTACCTAGAATACTTGGTATTCCCATAAATCATAAATTCGATGGCAAGCACCACAGATATGAAATAGCAGATGTTATGTATAATGACATCATAGACAACAATGATAAACCTGTGAATATAGGGATCCACTTAAAAAGTAGGTTAAAGAAATTCCCTCCTGAAGGTGCAGGACGTTCTACAGTAAATATTAAAGGTCTATACACCCAAATTTTTTACACCGCATATCAAATACTAAATGGAACGGTGAACCTGGATTTGCTTGGAATCTCTATACCGAATTATTTTCGTAATGACGTTATTAGTTCAATTCAAGAACTATTGAATAAATTAGGATTGACAATTCTTGTCCTTGATGAGGAAGATTGGCTAAAGATACTTGAGATTTCTATCGAACAGCTTCAATTCTAAAAACAATAATATCGGTATAACTTTAGATTATTCGACTCGATAATTTAATATTGAATATTGACGAAATAATTCTACTATACTTGAATCAAGTTATATTGAACGTCACTATTAAAAAAACATGTCCATCCAGCTCGTACAGCAGTATTACTCAAAAGTCGACCAGATGATACGATATGGGGGGACGCGCAACGAGAGCACACTGCGAAAGCCGTTCCAGGACCTGCTGGAGCAGTATGCACACAGCAAGAAGCTGGTTCTGGTGCCTGAGGTGGAATATATTACCAAAACGGGGCACAAGGTCTACCCGGATGGCACGCTGAAGGATGCACTGCGGCAGGACTGGGGGTATTGGGAGAGCAAGGACGACCTAAATCTCGAGATCGAGTCCAAGCTATCAAAGGGATACCCCACTTTCAACATCCTATTCGAGGATACGCACACAGCGGTGCTGTACCAATCCGGTGAGGAAGTCATGCGATCGCCTTTTTCCGATGCGTCGGCACTGGATGCGATCCTAACGCTATTCGTGGGGTACGAGCCACCGGAAGTACGAGCATTCCACAAAGCGATCCAACAATTCAGCGAAGATGTGCCAGCACTGGCGAACACCCTGCGGACGATCATTGACGAGCAGTTCAACACGAATGAGACTTTCCGGAAGGCTCTTTGCGAGTTCCTGGAGCTATGCAAAAAAGCAATTAACCCTAGGGTGGAGATGGAAGATGTACGTGAGATGATCATCCAGCACGTGCTGACCGAGGACATCTTCATGCGCGTGTTCGACGAAGCCGAATTCCACCGCGATAATGCAATTGCACACAAGCTGCAGGAGGTGGCGGGCACGTTTTACCACGGCGAGACGAAACACAACATACATTCTCGCATCGCACCGTATTACGAGACGATCAACGCGAGGGCATCACAGATATCGGACCATCACGAGAAGCAGAAGTTCCTCAAAGCTTTATACGAGAATTTCTATAAAGCCTACAACCCCAAAGCGGCTGACCGGTTGGGGGTGATCTATACACCAGATGAAATAGTTCGCTTCATGATCGAGAGCACAGACCATCTGGTTTTTAAACACTTCGGTAAGACGCTTGGTGACAAGGGTGTGGAAATTCTGGACCCGGCAACCGGTACGGGGACATTCATCACCGAGCTGATCGAATACCTACCACCTAACCAATTGGATTACAAATACGAGAATGAGATACACTGCAATGAAGTGGCAATCCTACCCTATTACATAGCCAACCTGAACATCGAGTTCACTTATAAGCAGAGGACTGGGAAATACAAGGAATTCGAGCACATCTGCTTCGTGGACACGCTGGACAATATGGGTTTTGAGCACACCGGGCAGCAGATCAACTTCTTTGGCATAGGCGACGAAAACGCAGCGAGAATCACGGAACAAAATACGCGCAAGATATCGGTAGTGATCGGCAACCCGCCCTACAACGCCAATCAATTGAACGAGAACGAGAACAACAAGAACCGCCAGTATCCTGAAATTGATAAGCGCATCAAGGAAACCTACATCAAACGCAGCACAGCGCAAAAGACCAAAGTCTATGATATGTACGCCCGGTTTTACCGTTGGGCAAGTGATCGGTTGGATAAGAATGGCATCGTTGCATTCATTTCCAACCATTCATTTTTGAATTCAAGAACTTTCGACGGTTTTAGAAAAACTATTGCTGATGAGTTCAATTTTATTTACATTGTAGATTTAGGTGGAAATGTGCGATTAAATCCCAAACTATCGGGACCAAGAAATAATGTCTTTGCAATACAAACCGGTGTGGCAATAGCATTTATGATTAAGTTGGATAAGAAAGGAAAGCAACAAGCGCAGATATTCTATAATAGACGCCCTGAGATGGAACTGACGATAGATAAACTTGAATTCCTACGATCAACAAAATTTTCTGATATCAAATTCGAAAATATTAAGCCGGATAAGCGACACAATTGGCTTAATCTTACAGAAAGCAATTGGGAAGAGTATATACCTATTGCTAGTAAAGAAGCAAAATTTAGCAAAACCACAAGTGAACAGAAAGCGATTTTTAAATTATTCTCTTTAGGTGTGGCAACAAATCGTGATGACTGGGTTTATGACGATAGTGTTACGAATCTTGAGCAAAAAATTAGAAATTTCATCGATGTTTATTTAAGTGAGAAGAAAAGATGGGAGGTAACAAATAAGAATATCGCTATCAATGACTTCGTCAGTCGTTCTATAAAATGGACCAGCGAACTGGAAAATCATGTGGTAAGGGGCACGAACCTTATTTTTAATATGCAAATGATAACTACAGGTATGTATCGCCCGTTTGTTAAAAGGTTCTTTTATTATGATATGGTAATTGTGCACAGGCCTTACCAACAACCTTATTTATTTAAAATCGGAGAAAAAACTGAAAACCTAGAAATATGTATTAATGTTGGAAATAAACCATTTAACACATTGGTAGTTAACGCTGTCCCTGATCTTCACTTCAATGGTGATTCTAAATGTTTTCCACTCTATAGATATATAGAGAACTCTGATCGAATAGAAAACATAACTGACTGGGCATTGGCACAATTTAATAAGCACTACAAGGATAAAAACATAAAGAAAGATAATATCTTCAATTATGTCTATGGGGTGCTTCATAATCCTGACTACCGGGTCAAGTACGAACAGAATCTGAAGCGAGAATTCCCGCGCATTCCATTCCATGAGGACTTCTGGAAATGGGAAGCATGGGGAAAGCAATTGATGGACCTACACCTGAATTACGAGACGGCGGAACCCTATCCTTTGGAAAGGGAAGATACAAAAGTCACAGAGAACCATAAGGTCACACCCAGGTTGATGGCACGCATGGAAAGCGGGGTGATCGAGGTGGATACTGTCACGACTTTACATGGAGTTCCTGCAGAGGTATGGGATTACAGATTGGGTACTTATTCGGCGATGGAGTGGATTTTGGAGAGGTACAAGGAGAAAAAGCCAAAAGACCCGACAATTGCAGAGAAGTTCAATACCTATAAGTTTGCTGATTATAAGGAGAAGGTAATCGACCTACTGATGAGAGTGTGCAGAGTTAGCGTGGAGACAATGAGGATTATGAAGGAGATGGAGAGAGAGAAGACATAAGAATACTTGCGAAAAGGAATTCCATTGAATCAAGATAACTATAAAAATATACCAAAATTTCTGAGGAGAATGACAATGGGATACGCTGAACAGAATCTAATGCCAGGGGAAGAGATCGTATATAAAGCAAAATTGCATTGGGCTTTATTCCTTCGTCCGATTGGTCCATTATTATTTACAATTATCATTGCAGCTTTAGGATCAATATCCAGCGATACTAGTTTTTTTCAATGTCTGACTGTGGTATTTTTTCTTCTTACGATTGTTACTGCCATCTTTGCTGTCATTACATACCTAACAACGGAATTTGCATTAACTAATAAACGCGTCATTGCCAAGAGCGGATTTATCCGTCGACGATCGGTGGAACTACTCCTACAGAAAATAGAGAGCATTGGGGTTAACCAGCCCATTTTGGGTAGGATTTTGGACTACGGCACAATCACAGTAACAGGAACCGGTGGTACGAAAGAGCCATTTGAAACCATCGCTGAACCAATGGAGCTACGAAAACGCGTCAATGCACAAATATCTGGGGGCGGATAGACGAAATATTGTTTACATACATAATCTATGAACCTGGCAATTGAAACACAGGACCTCGGGAAACGGTATGGTGATGTTAAAGCCGTTGAGCATCTCTCCTTGCAGGTTGCCGAAGGAGAAATTTACGCTTTTCTCGGCTTAAATGGCGCTGGGAAAACCACCACCATCCGTATGCTGCTTGGAATGATCAAGCCTACCACCGGATATGCCGATGTGCTTCAGACCAGGGTGCGCGTGGGCGAAACGGAACCCTGGAAATCGGTGGGGTATATGGTGGAAGATCCGCATGCCTACCCGGAGCTCTCCGTCCGCGAGAACCTGGAGGTCGCCCGACGCTTGCATCCCGGCACCCCGCCCAAGTCAGTCGGAAACATCATCGAGCGCCTCGGTCTGGCAGCTTACGCAGACCGGCGGGCCGGGACGCTTTCACACGGCAACGCCCAACGCTTGGGATTGGCGAAAGCCCTGATCCATGACCCCAGGCTGCTCGTCCTGGATGAGCCGGCCAACGGGCTGGACCCGGCCGGGATCGTTGAGATCCGCGCCTTGCTGCTCGAGCTGACCAGCGTCCGCGGTGGGACGGTGTTCATGTCCAGTCACATCCTGGCTGAAGTCTCACGTCTCGCCGGGCGGATCGGGATCATCCACCAAGGGCACCTGTTGCAGGAATTGAATATCGATGAGCTGGAGCGGAACCGGAAGCGGCGGCTACTACTGAAGGCACGCGACTCTGAGGCCGCTTTGCGTGCGTTGATCGCCGCCGGGCAGCCGGCCGAAATGCTCGGGGATGGAACCATCGAGCTCAAAAATGCTTCTTCGATTGAACACCCGGATGACATCGCCAGTCAGCTGGTCAATGCTGGCATCCCACCAATTCAGCTAATGGTCGAGGAAGAGGAGCTGGAGCAGTATTTCCTCAGGCTGGTGGGGATGGATGGAGGGCCACAAAATGCATAAAATAAATGACATGCTGTGGGTCGAAATGCGCAAAGCCATCCGTTCCAGAATGCCCCTGTGGACCACATTGGGATCACTATTTATGCCATTTGGAATGGCCTTCTTAATTTTCGTCTCCAAGAATCCTGAGATATTCCAAAAGCTTGGCCTGGTCAGTGCCAAAGCCAATCTGATGGCATATTCCGCCACAGATTGGCCATCCTATCTGGTATTGTATGCAGAGATAATTTCAGCAGGCGGATTCTTCTTTTTCATCATTGCCATTAGCTGGGTATTTGGTCGCGAATTTGCCGACGGCACCCTGAAAGATATGCTGGCCGTGCCGGTTCAGCGCTCGAAGATCCTCCTGGCAAAATTTATTGTAGTGGCTATCTGGTGTGGAACAATGGCCATAATTATTTTAATTTTTGGCTTGGTCATCGGTGCGATCATTCAACTACCGGGAGGGACGATCAGTGTGATCCTCCATGGCAGCACCGTCACGGCAATAACAGTCTGTCTGGTTATTGCGGTCGTTTTTCCATTTGCGCTCCTTGCCAGCGTGGGGCGAGGTTATCTATTACCAATGGGCGTGGCGGTACTCACCCTAATTATGGCTAACCTGGTGATGGTGATAGGGCGTGCTGAATACTTCCCCTGGGCTATGCCTATTCTATATGCACAGGGAGAGACCTCCCTGACACCGGTGAGCTTCGGACTGGTGATTTTTACCAGTCTGGCCGGGATGCTTGCGACGTATCTCTGGTGGAAGTATGCCGACCAGAATCGCTAGGCAGGTTCTCTTTGCCCGTCAGAGTGAATAAAATTCATCAATTTGAATCGGTATCAAGTTCTCACCCTTCGCGATGAGCATTTTTAGCGCAATGCGCTGCCTTGGATCTAATCGTCCCATCTGGAATGGTTATTGCATTAAGCCATACTACCAGACATGTTATTAATTTAACTGCGATTAATAGTAAAGTTGATCTCTGACCCTTTAAATAATCTTATCTCCCTGATGTCCCTACCTCATTCGTTGACCTGACCAGACTGGAGATCGCATGCTTGTTTATGTGGTGAGCATTTTTTTATCTGCATTCCTATTGTTTCAAATCCAACCGATGATCGCTAAATATATCCTGCCTTGGTTCGGTGGCATCAACACAGTCTGGTCCACGGTGATGCTATTCTTTCAGGTCTTGCTGACCGGCGGATACGCCTATGGGCACTATCTCATCGGCCGCATTAAACCAGGGCGCCAGTGGAAAGTTCATACAGTGCTACTGGCTATCTCGGTTTGCTTGATCCTCATCCTGGCGTTTATCTGGGCCTCTCCAATCACGCCGCCTGTCAGCTGGAAGCCACAGACGGTGAATAACCCCATCTGGCAGATCTTCTTTTTGCTGGCAATTTCCATCGGACTGCCCTACTTCATGCTATCTACCAACAGCCCCCTGATGCAGGCTTGGTTCAACCGGGCATTCCCAGGCCAATCCCCTTATCGCTTGTATGCCCTCTCCAATTTCGGCTCATTACTGGCGCTAATAACCTATCCAATCATCGTCGAGCCTACGCTCGCGCTGCGCTGGCAGGGATGGATGTGGTCGTGCCTGTATCTGGCCTTTGTTGCAATCGCTGCTTTTGCAGCTTTCTCCGGCCGGAAAGCAGTGTCAACCTCGTCTGAGACCATCGTTGCCGCACCGGATGCTGGAGCAACATCCCGCCCCAAGGTCGGTGTGGTCACCCTGTGGATCGCCCTGAGCGCAACAGCCTCTGTAATGCTGCTAGCGGTGACGAACCAGATCACCCAGGAAGTTGCTTCCATCCCATTTTTATGGATCATGCCGCTCACCATTTACCTGCTCTCATTTATCCTGGCATTTGAGAGTGAGCGCTGGTACAGCCGTGTCCCTTATATGATCTTGCTATTCCTGGCATCGATCGGCTTCTTTTACATCATCGTGCACCCGTCTATGAATTACCTCGTTCAGCTGGGAATTTACGCCGTGCTGATGTTTGCCTGCTTCATGGTCTGCCACGGTGAGTTGTATCGCATACGCCCCCATCCTTCCCACCTGACCATGTTCTATCTAATGGTCTCCATCGGAGGGGCAGCCGGCGGAATTTTTGTTAATTTTATTGCCCCGCTCATTTTCAAGGGTTATTGGGAAATGAACTACGGGCTGGTGTTTGTGTGGATTCTGTTAATGGTGATGACTTTTGTGCGCTCCACTCCCATCGCGCCTCACCGGGCGAAATTTATTTTTGACCTATTGGTGGGTATATCCGCGGTCTGCATCATGATCATCACCGTGTTCCTGGTGAACGGTTTGTATTCCAACTCTCTGGTGACAGAACGAAATTTTTATGGCGTCCTGCGGGTCAGACAGTCTGATATAGGAAATAACGAACAAGTATTTTCCCTCATCCACGGGATTACCATTCACGGGATTGAATTCATCGACCCAGCAAAACGTGACATTCCCACCGGTTATTACTCGGAAAAATCAGGCGTTGCTTTGGCCATCCTCAACCATCCACATTATGGCCATGGGATGAAAACGGGTGTGCTTGGATTGGGGATTGGCACCCTGGCGATATACGGGCAGCCAGGGGATGAATATCGTTTTTATGAGATCAACCCGGAGGTGGCTGATCTGGCGGGAGGCAAAGGCGGTTATTTTAACTTCCTGAAGGATAGCCAATCCGCTGACACTGTCATTTTGGGCGATGCGCGCGTTAGCCTTGAACACGAGCTCTCCGCAGGTCAAAGTGATCAATTTGATGTGCTCGCTCTGGACGCCTTCAACAGTGATTCGATCCCGGTGCACCTGATGACCAAAGAGGTCTTTGAAATTTATCTCCGTCACCTTGGAGCTGAAGGGATAATCGCAGTACATATCACCAACAAGCACCTTGATCTATTACCGGTGGTGTGGAAGCTAGCTCAGCATTTCAACCTGAGCATGAGCGTAATTGACTCGCCTGGCGATTCTAAGCAGGGTATCTACCCTGCGCAATGGGTTTTGCTGGCGCGCGATCCGGCACCGTTGGAGAACCGAGCGATTGCCAAATTTGCTGCCCCCATGGAGGGCTATTCCTCAAAAGTCCGTCTATGGACAGATGACTACAGCAACCTGTTCCAAATCTTTCGTTAGTGATGCCCCAGCGGGATATCTCTACAAATAAACCATCCCCGACTGATCCAGGCATGCCATGGGGAGGCTCTTGCCGTTCGTCCATCCATCACTACTTACTTTGCCCAGCCACCCTCACCATCGCCTCCAGCGACTTCTCCACATCCTCATCCGTCGTCGCCCAGGACGACACGCTGATTCTCATCGCTGTCCGCCCATGCCACACCGTGCCTCCACACCAGCAAGTGCCATCATTTTGGATCCCTGAGATCACCCGGTTGGTCGTCTCAGCATCGCCAAATGCTACTAGCACCTGGTTAAGCACCACGTCATTGAGCACTTCATACCCCGCTGATCGCAAGCCTTCCGCGAAGCGCCTGGCGTGATGGCAAGTCCGCTCGATCATCTCAACCACTCCGCTCCGTCCGAGCGATTGCAAGGCAGCCCACACTTCAACCCCACGGGCGCGCCGGGATAACTCGGGCACGAAGTCTGACGGGTTGCGGAGCGGGCTGTCCGTCGGGAGATACTCAGCAGTAATGGCCATGGCGTGGCACAGCGCATCCGAATCGCGCACCAGTGCCAGCCCGCTGTCATACGGCACGTTCAGCCACTTGTGGAAGTCGGTCGCCCATGAATCGGCCTTGTCCATCCCTACCGTGAGCTGATGCATGGATGGGACTGTCATCGCCCATAACCCGAACGCACCATCCACGTGCACCCATGCACCTTGGCGGTGCACCGCATCGCAGATGTCGGATATGGGGTCAAATGCCCCTGTGTTGACGTTGCCAGCCTGGGTGCACACGATGGTCGGGCCCGATAGCGCGGGCAAGGCTTCAGCGCGTAACCGCCCCTGTGAATCGGCCGGCACTTTAACTGTCCGGTTGCGACCGAGCCCTAGCATCCCCAGGGATTTGAACAGTGTCGGATGGGCTTCGGCACCGACGACCACCGTGATCGGCGGGGCATCGAACAGCCCATCGGCTTCAACATTCCAACCTGCACGCGTGAGAACGGCATTGCGCGCCGCTGCCAGGGCGGTGAAGTTGGCCATCGTTGCCCCGGTGACGAAGGCAGCCTCGCATTCGGGCGGCAGGCCGAACAGTTCGAGCAGCCAGCGCTTGCTCACCTGCTCGAGGTATGCCGTGGCGGGTGAGGCGTTGTAAAAGGCGGTGTTCTGGTCCCATGCTCCCGCCAACCAGTTGGCCGCCAGGGTCACCGGTAGGCTGCCTCCGATGACAAAACCAAAAAATCGCGGCCCGGCCATAGCCATCGTTGCCGGCGAACCGAGTTCATCCAGCTGTTTCAAGATCAGCTCAGGTTCGCCCGGCCCTTTGGGCAAAGGCTGGTCAAGTTTTACCAGGTTCGCGACGGCCTGCGGTGATGGGGCAACCTCCCTGGACGAAAGATTTTCGAGATAGGTTATCGCCCTCTCTGCGGCGTTTTCAAGTAGCTTTCTCATAAAACCCTCTCTTTTTAGTGCGCACTTATCAATATTGCGTCAGTCCGCCTTGCGACGCTGGACATCGTACAAATAGCGGGCATGCAGACCCTGCTCAATAGCAGAGGCAAACCCTTGTGCATCCCCCAGGCGGTTTTCATAAATAAACATGATCCCTTCCGCCTCGAACTGAGGCTTCAATTCTGGTAGGATGGCCTTTCGTTTTATCGCTAGAGCGTAGTCCTGCGCGGTCAGGTCAGTGGTGCAAAAGCTCAAGCTGTTTTCCTTCAATGCTTCTGCCAGGGGTGTTCGGTCGGGCGGCAGGCTCTCTTTGGGGAACTCATCGACCGGCACCCACGGCTCACGCCCATACGAGTAGAGGATACCCATCCGGCCGTCAGGTGCAAGCGCCTCTTTAAGTGCCCTGATAGTGGCGGCGTAATCATCACTGAAGTAGATCGAATCGATGGAGAAGATAACGTCAAAGCTTTTGTTTGGGAGCTCGAGCTGGTTGATATCCCCTACCACGAATGCCAGGTGGTCCGACTTACCCCTCGTGCGTTCGACCGCCTGGCTGATGGCGATCGGGATGAAATCCAGGCCGGTGATGTGTGCCCCGCTGCGGTCAGACAGGTATTCGCTGATCATCCCATTGCCGCAACCCAGGTCCAACGCCCGCTGACCAGCCGCGAGCCCGGTCACTTGCAGCAGCAGGTCGAGCTGTTCCATGTCGGCGAAACCGTGCTGGCACAGGTCCTTGCCGAACACGCGCTCACAGAACGCATGGTGCGCTAGGCTGTGAGGGGCGACCGAGTAAAAGGAATTGTAGAAATCTTGCATGCTAGCTGCATCCTCCGGGAGGGGTCAGAATTTGTCGTTTACCCCTACTCGGGGTGTATTTATTCCGCAGGCTGCCATAGCTCAACCTTGTTGCCATCCGGGTCGATGAACCAGCCGAACCTGCCATACTCACTCTTCTCGATGTCCCCCACTTTTTCTGCGCTGCCTGCCGTCACCTGCTTAAGGGCCTCATCCAGGTTATCCACCACCAGGTTGAACATGAACTCCTTATCCGACGGTGCGAAGTAGCAAGTGCTGGCGCTGAACGCGCTCCACACCGTGTAGCCATTTTTGGGCATGCTGTCTGGGCGGAATGGGACGAAAGACATGCCCGACTCTGTTTCGATGCTGAGGCCGAGCCACTGCGCGTACCACTGGCACAGCTTCTCCGGGTCGGGTGATTTGAAAAAGATTCCGCCGATGCCAAGCACTTTTGCCATAGATAACGTTCCTCCTCTTCTCGTTTCAATACATTGCCCCCCGACATCTTCCCCCGTGGCCATTTTATCACGGTTGTGTGTTGATTAAAGGCAGCTGACCCCCGCAGCTGCGAATGTTGAAGCCAACGTCTCCACCGTCCCTGAAAAATATTCGTCTGTCAGGTACGCTTCCAGGCCGTATTTCCGGTATACCCAATCGCCATAATGATAATTCATCCGGTCGAGTCTCACGTAATCCACCTTACCCACCAGCTCGTCGGCGAGCGACGCTGCGTGCGGCAGGATGGGGGCGATCATGGCGTACGTCCGTATCCCAGCCCGGTGCAGCTCTCCAAGCGTCCGCACTCTCTCTATGATGGACGGGGCATTGGGCTCGAACAGCTTGCGTATGCCGTCATCGGCGGTGGTGACGCTGAGCCCCACCTCGAAAGATTTCCCACGCGTCAATATATCCAGGTCGCGCAGCACCATCGGGGAGCGTGTCTGGACGGTCACCGGCCAGCCGTTATCAGCCAGCAGCTCCAGGCATTGGCGCGTGAGCTTATATTTCCCCTCCAGCGGCTGGTAGGGGTCGCACACCCCGCTCACCCACACCCGGTCAACCCTTTTACGGGTAATCTCCCGCTTTAGCAGCTCGGGGGCGTTCAGCTTGACGTCGACGAACTCACCCCAAGGTTCCTTGTGCCCAGAGAACCGCTTCATGAAGTGGGCGTAGCAATAAGAGCAGTTATGCTGGCAGCCCACGTACGGGTTGATCACGTACGGGTAAACCTTGGAAGCCGATAGGATGGTCTTGGATTGGATCTCTTGGATGATCATGCGAATATTATAACCGGGGCTGGTTTCCCCAGCCCCACCGGGACGTCTCTATAAATAACACCATCCTCCCAGAAATTGCCCTGCGCTATTTTCCTTTATGGAGGCGACCAATTCCATACGCCGTAGTTGGTCAGGCCCCAATATGCCTCATGTAGAATCCGGTAGTGCTTGTGCTCTTCCTCCGCCAGCCGGCTGAACATGGCGTGCCCCTCCGGGTCGGTTACCTGCTCAGCCAAATCGGCATAGGTTTTTTCAGCCTTCTTCTCCAGATCAATCGCATCCAGTACAATGCTGATGGCGCTTTTTTTATTTGCTTCTTGAGCGGCTTTGATCTCAAACAACGGCGGGAGGGGAAAGTCTTTCCCTGCATATGATAAATAAACGCCTTTTTCGATCAGAGATTTCTCAAGCGCACTGACTTGATCGAAATGGAACTGCTCAAACTCGCTCAGCTGCACAAACAATTGCTTGGCATATGGGTTGATTAAATTTTTGGCAGCCTCAGCATAGGTATCTGAGGCGATCCTCTCATTTTCTTTAACCACTCTGATCGCATCCAATATATTCGTGTTGCTCATCCGCTCCTCCATACTTCAGGTTTGTAGATTATTCAGCTTGAAATCCCAAGCTCAATTATAGCGTCTTGCCAGACCTTTTCGTAAATACGTCCCATTGGGACGTCTCCACAGACCCACTCGAAAAACCTCAATGCCGCGGGCTTGCCCCAAAATGCCTGGTTTACTCATCCATCGCGTGTGCCTGGATCAGCAGGTCTTCCAGGATCTCCTCAGCCGGTTTCGGCAGGGTATCTTCCTGCCACTGCAGCAGGTTATACAACGGCATATCCCGCATGAAGCCCAGCATGTCCATGCCGATCTCGTTGATGGATCCACCATCTCCGCCCAACATCGACCCAAAATTCGCTATCATCGTTTGGAACATGGGCGCGATGACTTTCTTGCCGCGCGGGTCTTCCAGCCACTGCATGACGCTGGAGTCACGGTCCAATATGCACGGCAGTCTCGCGCTCGAATGCAGCTTCACGCTGAGCTGGCCGCGGATGTCGGTGGACGAAGCACCGATGAGCAGCTCAAAATTGCCGTCCTCTGTGATCCACTGGTGGTATACAGGGTGGTAATAGGCAAAGGCGCGGAAATCCAGCGGGATGGTTACAGTCTTTGTCTCGCCGGGCTGAAGTTCCACCTTGGCGAAGCCTTTCAGCTCCTTGGGCGGCCGCTTGAGGCCCGATTGGACGTCATGCACGTACAGCTGCACCACTTCGCTGCCAGCCGCTTCCCCGGCGTTGGTCACATCCACCCACACAGTCAGCCCGTCGGTATCGGTGAACTCTTCCGCCGTCGCGCGCATGTTACTGTAGGTAAACCTGGTGTAGCTCAGCCCATAGCCGAATGGGAACTGCACCGCCAGATCGCGGCTATCGTAATAACGGTAACCAATAAACATGCCCTCACCGTAGACCGCCACGTCATTCTCACCCGGCCAGTCGAGATAAGCCGGTGTGTCAACTAGCCTGCACGGGAAGGTCTCGGCCAGCTTGCCTGATGGGTTGACCTGCCCGAAGAGCACGTCGGCGATGGCCTCACCGCCCGCCTGCCCCATCATCCAGGCTTCGAGCACGGCGGCCGGCGACTCAATCCACGCCCCCATCTCCACCGGAGAGCCATTATTGAGCACCACTACGGTGTTGGGCTGGGCAGCCGTCACCGCCTTGATCAGCGCCACCTGCTGAGGCGCCAGGGTCATATTGGGCCGATCGTAGCCCTCCGACTCATGGCTCGGCGGTGGGGCGATGAACACCAGTGCTACGTCCGCTTGGCTGGCCACACCGACCGCTTCGTCGATAAGCGGCTGGCTAATGTTCCCGTCATGGGTGTATCCTTCCGCATAGCTGAACTCAGCCCCGCAGGCATGCGTCTGCAGGGCAATATACGGGATAGATACCCGTGTTGGGTTGATGTGGCTGGCGCCGCCGCCCTGGAAGTAAGCTTCCTTGGCCGAGCGACCAATCACGGCGATCCGCTCCCGCCCTTTCAACGGCAGCAAGCCGTCGTTCTTGAGCAGTACCATGCCCTCACCGGCGATCTTGCGCGCCAGCTCGTGGTGCGCCTGCAAGTCAAACGTACCACCCTTGGGGGTCTCTGCAACCTTGAAAATGATGCGTAGGTTGCGTCGCACCGCTTCGTCGAGCAGCTTCTCGTCCAGCGCCTCGGATCGCACCGCCTCGACTACCGCCTCCACGTGCCGTGGCTTGGGGCCGGGCATCTCCAGGTCAAGCCCGGCGGCTAACGACCTCACCCGGTCGTGCACCGCACCCCAGTCAGACATCACCAGCCCCTCAAAGCCCCACTCATCCTTGAGGATCTCGGTCAGCAGCAGGTGGCTCTCGGCGCAGTAGGTGCCGTTGACCTTGTTATAGGCGCACATCACCGTCCAGGGTTTGGCGCGTTTCACCGCCGTCTCAAACGCTGGCAAGTAGACCTCTCGTAGGGCACGTTCGTCCACCTGCGCTGAAACGCTCAGGCGACGCGTCTCCTGGTTGTTGAGGGCGTAATGCTTGAGCGAGGTGCCCACCCCCTTTGATTGGATCCCCTCCACCAGGCTGGCAGCCATCTCGCCCGCCAGGAACGGGTCTTCCGAAAAATATTCAAAGTTCCTCCCGCACAACGGTGAGCGCTTCATGTTGAGGCTCGGCCCCAGCAGTACGTCCACACCCAGGGCGATAGACTCTTCTGCCATGGCCTCGCCCATGCGGACGAGCAGGTCACGGTCCCAGGTGCACGCCAGGCTGGATGCGGTGGGGAAGCACGTAGCTGGTAGTGACTTGGCTGCCAGGTCATTCGGGTTGGTAGTTTTCCTCACCCCGTGCGGTCCATCGGTCACCGTCATGGCGGGTATGCCCAGGCGCTCAATGGGGAGCGTCGTCCAGGGGCCATTTCCTGTACACAGAGACGCTTTTTCTTCAAGGGTCATCTGCTTGAGGGTTGCTTCGATATCAGTCATATTTGCTCCAATGTCTGTGTAGTGTAATTCAGGAAGAATACATTTCTCCCAGAAATTGCTTCAATGCCGGCATATAGCCGTCAAAACGGGTGCGTCGGATGTCATGGCTGGCGCCTTCCAGGTGCACCACTCTCACTTTATCGTTCACCCTGGCCGCTTCCTGCGCTGCCTCCTGAGAGACGATAGACATCTTCTCGCAGTCACCGATGATCAAAAGCACCGGGACGGTGATCCGTTTAAACACTTCGAAGGGATCAGAAAACTCCATCTTCCTGGTTGCCATGGAGCTGAGGAAGTCAAAGCTCACCCGTTTCTTGGCGTCCACCCACGGTTGGATCTCATCCTCCGGGTAGGTGGGGGAGGCTTTGCGTGCCATGCGCACCCCGATGAACTTCGGCATCAGCTTGAACAGGCGCATGAATTTGGCCATAATTTTACCAATATCCTCAACCTTGATATTCTGCGTGCCATCACCGAAGGTTTGACCCGGCAGGATGATCGGCGGGTCTTCCAGAAAGATACCGCGCACGAGTTCAGGGTAACAGGCCACCAGGTTCATGGATGTATCGGCGCCCATCGAATGCCCGCCCACCACCGGGTGGTCCAGCTTGAGCGTCCTGATCAAGCCCGCCAAATCTTCCACATGCTGCTGGGAGGAATAATCCTTGTTCCCCTTGAACGACTTACCATGACCACGCGCATCCGGCATGATCACGTCATAATCCTGCTCCAATTCCTTCACCACGCGGGTGAAGCACAGCCCGTCATCTCCCGCCCCGTGGTTTATCACCACAGGCGGCTTGATCCCCCCGGTGCGGTAGTAATGGATTTTGATGTTGTTGGCGGTAACACTGCCATCGGACCATCGGGTCACGTCATTCTCCTTTACGCTTTTCGGTACCCATATTTTACCTTGCGGAGGGGGAAGATTGCCAGGGTACCGTATGAGTAAAATGCCCACCTCAATCGATGTGAGCTGGTGGATCCATGCGATAAGCCATGGGCTAGTAGACTGCACGGTAATCTACTCCCCACTCCCCAGGTATCCAGGCGATACTCTATGGGGCTATCGACACCGAGCGTAGCGAAGCGAAGTTCAATTGTTGACCACCCCCCATGTCCACTTATGGTCTACTTACCCCCACTGTATAACCGGCTCTCAAATGAGCAGGGGAAAAAGTTGAAAAACTGTTTATCAGAAATGTCTCACATGAGAGAATTGCTGTCTTTCACCACCCAAATTTATATTATGGGTCGGAGACTCACTGACTTGATTCACGACAATCAAATAGGAGATAACTAAGGGGTCATGGTCAAGTGTGTTGCATTGAAAGGGATTATTCTGTATACTGTAAACGCTTATAAAATTGAATCATAATTGCCAACCGTCCGATAGTTAGTTATGGAGGAAATTCATGTCCAGGAACGAATCATCAAACTCATTTGTCGATATGAACCATAAAATGACATCTTTAGGCTTCTGGTCGGCAGTTATCACGACAATCGCTGTGATTTTCTCGGGGATTACGGCGTCTACAGCAATGAAAATACCATCATTGGTTTCTAGTATTATTCTAATTCCTGTTTTTATCCTCTTGATAGCTTGCATCCATGAATATTCCCCTGCAGATAGGAAGTTTTTCAGTCGCCTTGGGCTCCTTTTTACGATGGGATATGCGGTTCTAATAGGTTTCAATTACTATATGCAATTGACGCTGGTACTGAACAACCTGTATACCGATGTTTTTGCAATGGATGACCCTCAATCCATCATGTGGGTGATCGAAGTGCTTGGCTATGGTTTTATGGGCCTGGCAACCTTTTCAACTGCCTTTGTTTTTACCAACGGAAAACTGGAAAATGCAATTCACTGGCTGTTTATCGTCAATGGTATCCTGGGAATTGGGGGAATGATCGGCTATGCCCTTGGATTGAGCTTGAACATTTTAGCTGGAGGTTTGATTGTCTGGGATATCATTATGCCATTATCAAGCATATTGCTGGCTGTCCTATTTCGAAGGGATTTGAGGATAAGCAACTCATTCCATCCTGCCCCAGTAGCGTAGTGTATTGGCGTAATCTATTGGGGAGATGATAACCATTTCAATTTCGCCTCCAGAAATTGTCAGGGAGTAGAGGATTCTAGTCATTTTGAGCGAATCGTGGAAAATAATCCAATGAAGAAATATAAATCTATAAGTTTCATAGGCGGGATGCTTGCCGTACTGGGTTATTTGGTGTTCACTCTTCTCGCTTTCAGTCGATACCCAATGCCCTATTCCCCAATGAAGAATTGGCTAAGTGACCTGGGTAATGTTGACCTCAATCTTGACGGAGCAATTTTCTACAACATCGGGATCATCTCAACTGCATTGTTCCTGATCGTATTCTTTCTGGGTCTGTCTGTTTGGAAGATTGAAGACAATAAAGTGCAAAATATTATGCTCCGATTGACACAAGCATTTGGGATTTTGGGATCGTTTTGTATGATGATGAGCGCCATTTACCCAATCAATTTATATACGATCCACTCCTTCTTGTCTACCTCTTTGTATGTCCTGCTATCAACTGCTTTTATTTTTTCGGCAGCAGCTTTGAGATACTATCAAAGGGTTCCAAGATGGTTGCTTGTACTTGGAATCTCCACTGCTGTGCTGGTCATTCTGACGAGTTTCTTCCCGAATGTGTATATTCTCGAATGGATTACCGTCTTTCTGTTTCTCAGCTATGTTGGCTTACTCGGCATCGAGACGAAAAGGGTGTAGACCCAAAGCATAACCAATTACCATAAACGTACATACCCTACAAGAAAGTTAGTTATGCCTGATGATCTATAAAGCCTCGGGGGAAGAACAATGCATTGATATGCCAGGCGACTCCCTCGTATAAAAGCCAATTTCCACTGATACCCATGCTATTACAATCAAGGCACCATTGAGCGGATTTGGCCATAGCTGCTGCAAATGGGGTCAGGTCGTGGTGGATAGTATTCCTTCGACCAAATTGATAACGGAGGCCATCCGAGTTGTAGGTTGGGGTCATCCGGTTTGTTTTGCTACCGGATTGAGCGAGGGCGCATTATACCCGAAGCATCGCGAGTGTTTTTCGAGTGAGCAAGGGGTGATGTTTTTCGCCCTAGGTCAAAAGCAGAGATGACGAATTTGATTGTAGAGATGCCCCACCGGGGTGTCCCTTCTCTCATACGGCCGACCATGCCCTTTGTCCTTTAGCTGTTCCAATCGTTATAGTGAAAGCTTTCAGCGATTACGCAATTCCCGCCTGAAGACATGGCTCCTAAGGAATACTACCCAATGCCACCCGCTCGACGCCCAACGGTCTTTCCTTATCGTTTTCCAAGCCTATAATGGAAAATCCCCGTGGACTTTCCCAAAAGCGGGATTTTGCTCATCCATTGGTATGCGCTCATCCGCGGTTCAGGATCATCGAAGTAAAACCACTCATCCAGCAGCACCAGCCCCTCACCCCAGCTTTCCACATCTTTGCCGTGTTTCAGACCCCAGCGCAGGCGGGCGGAGACTTTCGATAAGGCCAGCTGAAGGTTATCTGTCCAGATCACAAATGGGGTATGCGCATCGCATACCAGCTCCGACCCCGGAAATCGGTCGCGCAGCCTAAGGAATAGCCCTTTGACCTGCGTTTCATCAAAATATGGGAATACCCCCTCTGCTAAAAACATGTTCGGACGCGGTGAAAACCGGCTAACCTCATCCAGCCAGCCGGCCTCGAAAACGGATGTCGCCAGGGTGTGGTAGCGGCTGTTTTCGCCGGGGATCAATTTTTGTCGCATCGCCATGACCTCGGGCATATCCAGGTCGAACCAGTCAACCCGCCCGTTGTCCACACGCTCGAAACGGATATCCAGCCCGCATCCAATATGGACTAGCACCCCATCCGGGTTCTCCTTCAAGAAGTTGCGCACCTGGCTGTCGAATTTATTCATCCGCATGATGACGGCCACCTCATCATGCTTAGCCATCTTGAACTTTGAAAAATCGCACTCGATCTGGTTGACCAATTCCACCGCCCGGTTGTCTTTGATCATCGCATCCGGGCGTTGCGATTCGCGCGCCCGCACGTACAGCGGGATGAGCAAGGTTTCTGATACGCCTTCCAGGGATTGCAGAATTTTCCCCGGCATAGATTTCCTCCTTCTAGAATTTCGGGATGAACCTACCCGTGTGCTGCATGTAAGCGGTGTATTCGTCCCCAAAGGCTTCGATCATCATTTGCTCCTCTTTGGGCACCCGCCACAATAACGCCGCGATCGTTAGGGTGCATATCACCAGGAAAATCCAGTTTCCGGTGAGCAGCGGCAGCGAGAAGCACCACCCAAACATGCCCAGGTAAAGCGGATGGCGGATATACGCATATGGGCCGGTGGTAACCAAGTGATGGTTTTCCTTGAGTTGTAGTTGGGCAGACCATTGCGTGTCCAGGTGGATCTGTGTCCAGGTCCAAAAACCCAACGAGATCATCCCCAAGGCAAAGCCCGCCCAGCGCAGCCAATCTGGCAAGGGGAATGAAAAGGCTTCAATCCAGTCCGCTCCGATGAGATACTCCACCAGGAATGCGATCAGGCCGAAAAACATCACCACACGCACGATGAGCACGCCCCGCCCACCTTCCCGCTGAACTGCCTGTTCATCCGGCATGATACGTCCGCCAGAGCGTTGCACCCTGATCATGAAGTAAACCCGCATGGCTAGCAGCGCCACCAAAAGCACTAAAAAAGCCAGGCGATAAATCGTTTCGGAGGTCATAGGTTTCTCTTCTTTCCCACGATGCGTAAAACCTCTTTAAACCAGCGTAATCTTCCCGAACCAATTGTCCGATTCGCCGGTTATGCCATTTTCATATGCCCTATACGGTATTCCTATTTTACCCTGCGGATGGAGATATCTGTCAGTGCGACCTGGAAGGTCTGCATAGAGACGCCCCGCATGGATGTCTCCGAATAGTCCTTATCAATCATAAAAAAGTTGCCCGATCCCCACTAATGTCACGATGATGTATGCGCGCTAGTAATACAGGATGAAGTAACCGATTTCTATGTATTTTTTCTCCACTTGGGGGATCAAATCTTAGTGAGTGAAATTATAACAGGCAAGGGTGGAATCAAGCTCAGCCAGGACCTTAAACATTGAGTCGCTTATCACCGGCGTGCCCAAAATCGCGTGCACTACACCAGCCAGTAATAGGGTGAGTTAGCCTAATTCAAATGTGGTCTCGTCCGACCCACAACCAGGACATACCTCACCAAAATTTACTCTTCGTCCGCAATATGAACATCTGAGGACTTCAGTCTCAGGAGAAATATCCTCCTCTCCCTTTAATCCATTTAAACAGTTGATCTTTCGATCAATTTCAATCAGCTCATTTTCAATTCTGCCTTTTTGAGATTCAAGCGGAGATAATTTACTCTCTTTTGAATATGTTATTCCCGCACGTTGATAAAAAGCCACTTTACCTATGGTTCCACCCCTTACTCCGGATAAACTTACGCGTGCCTGACGTGCGGCAGTTCTAATTTGACGCATCTCTTCATTTACAGTCCGTTTGTCAACAGTCAATTCTTTCTTACGGCAATTTAACTCATATAACATTGTTTTCAATTCTGTATTACTTGCTGGTATCTCATCAATCAACTTGGTAATATTTTCTGTAGCAACATCAATGCTTTTAATCCCTTCTTCTATATTTTGTAAATTATCTTTATGTAATTTCTCCGCCTTGGAAGCAGCAAATTTCTTCAAGAAAGAAAGGTTCTTTCTTGTGTTTTCTTCTAGCTTAAGTGACGCCTTCTCCATTTCTTGAAATTGGCCTACATCTGCTTTAAACCTGGATAGAAGATTCAGTAAAGCAATTGCATCAGATTTCCATATCGAAGCCTCCTGTAAAGATGCGATATTTTTATGTCTAACAAGCATTTCATTGATTACACTTTGAATATCAACCGCACGTTTATTTATTTCCTCAACAGTAACTCCCATAAGGCTCTCCTTTATTTTAACATTTAACTTTTGACTTTCAAATATATGGCATACCTAATGGTACCCTTACCTCATATAAACCTAAATTCCCCTATTCCAAATCTTCTTTCACTTTCAAGTATCCAATTATTTCTTCCATCTTCGAATCTAACGATTCCATCTTCAATTGTAGGGTATTCACATTCTTTTGAAGTTCACTACTTTCTTTTTTCTCTTCTTTGCTGGGAGCAATGAACCAGGAAGCGACAAATCCCGATACTACCCCAAACAACCCGATACCGGCAAACATCAATATTGCTGCAATGATCCTTCCTTCAAAGGAAAAAGGATACTTATCTCCATATCCTACCGTTGTCATGGTCGTTATGGCCCACCACAAAGCATCTCCTGCATTATTTATATTACCGCCTAGACCCTTTTCTGCTTGAAGCACTAAGATACTTCCAATAAATATCAACAGGACAGTCATTACCAACGCTCCAATAATCCCACTTTGGGCGCGATTACCCATTACAAATGATGCCATTATCTTCCCTGCTCGAATGCCTCGAAGCACTCGACCGATTCGTAGGATTCTTGCGAATCTAAAATATCGAAGGAAATAAATTCCTGGGATACTTGATATTAAATCGAACCAACCCCACGTTAAAAAATACCGTTTCTTATTTTCTACACGTATAATGGTGATAAGGAAGTCAATGAAAAAAATTGCACAGATTATATAATCCAAATATTCGATAAGTATGAGGTCTTCGGGATCTATTGGCACCAAGGTTATTATCCCGATAATAACAATCGAGAAAATACTAATCTAGACACCTGACAGTTTGTGTTCATCGATAAGAACAGCATATAATTTGAAATGATATACCATTGACCACACACCGTTCTATGAAGCGCAAACCGATTTGGAAAATGCTCAAATCTCTTCGATCTGTACGATCGACCAATTCACGCAAACCATTCCTGATCGTACGGGTACCCATAGAAATCAACCAAACATAGAGCAAAGCCACGGCCAAAGTCATCCGAGATAAGTGCTCAAAATGTCTCAGCATCGTGCTTTCCAAATTAAAACCATGTTTCTTCATATCACCGAACATTTCTTCGATCCACATTCTGCGTTGATAATACTGCAGGGTCATGCTCAAATCGGGCAGATTAGTAGCCAGGCACCAGGGTTCTTTCTCACCCGCCCCCCAATGGACCAGCAAGCTAACCGGATAAATTTCCGTGGCGGTAAGATAGCCCTTTCCCAGCCAGAGACTTTCACCGTGCTGATGGATGAAACTGCTGAAGGTTTGCCAAGCGTTGCTTTCATTGAGCCAGACCCCGGTATCACTTTTTTGACGCAATACATAAAACCAATGCCATTGATCCAGCTGTCTCAAGACCGCCACAGAGCCAAATTCGCAGTCTCCAACCACGAAAACGGCTGCCCGGCCGGGGATCAGCTTGCGCACATAGGCCAACAAAGCCAGGTGTTTCCCGCTTCCACTGTGTCCTTTGATCTGCCTGATCCAGGTCCAGGCAATTGGAATGGTTCTTCTTCGGTAAGGAAGACAGACCATCAACAGTTGATGACCAAAACCGATCTTAGTGCCGTCTACGATCAAGCGGATTTCACCCAGATGTCGAAATTGAGTTTCCAGCCATTCTCGGGCGATGGGTTCATACCACTCACGCACGCGGATGGCGGGATTATCCAACAGCCTGCTCACTCGTCGGGTAGTGCTCAACAGCTTGGCAGGTCCGGGGATCTTCCCCGCAATCCGGCTCAGATACACCGATCGGCTTTGATAAATTCCGACCAACAGCCAGGCGAAGTTCTTAACACGGGTAATTCTTTCCATCGGCCGCAATTGCTGAATTTCCATAATCCAAGTATGATAGAGAGCGTTGATCGGCATGGTGACCTCCTCTTCTTTGGTCAAGATAAGGAGTACATTTATCGTGCCGATCAATCCTATTTTAATTAAAACTGTCAGGTGACTAG